>FR901567.1:2500-8198 GCA_000438015.1 Coraliomargarita sp. CAG:312
CAGCCGCAGCTGAAGCCCTCATAAAGGGAATTGTGGCTAAAATCGGCTCGCAAACTAAAGTAGATGTGGCAGTATGCCCGACATTTACCGCGCTAGACGCAGCAAGCAAGGCTTTGAAAGGTTCTACGGTAAAGCTCGGCGCCCAAAATATGTATACCAAAGCCAGCGGCGCCTACACGGGAGAAATCGCCGCCGACATGCTTAAAGAGTTCGATTGTTCTTACGTGATACTCGGGCACAGCGAGCGCCGCGAGTATTTCAAGGAATCCGACGAATTCATAAATGAAAAAGTCAAGGCCGTTTTGGCTGCTGGAATGAAGCCAATCCTTTGCGTAGGAGAAAAGCTCGAAGAACGCGAGGCGGGCAAGACAATATCTCTTGTCAGCGGACAAACAGAAAAAGGCCTGGCGGGAATTTCAAAAGAAGACGCCGAAAAAGTCGTAATCGCCTATGAACCTGTATGGGCGATAGGAACCGGCAAAACTGCGACCCCCGAGATGGCGCAGGAAGTTCATGCGGAAATCCGCAAAGTTCTCTCAAAACTTTTTGGAGAGGACACGGCTGAAAATATGCAAATTCTTTATGGAGGCTCCATGAAACCTGAAAATGCCGACGCCCTCCTAAAGGAAAAAGATATAGACGGAGGTCTTATCGGCGGAGCATCGCTAAAAGCCGACAGCTTTGCAGCGCTCGTTGAAAGCGCAGAAAAGCTTAGCTAGACGAATTAAAATTAAAAAAAAAGAGGCAACGGATTTTTCCCGCTGCCTCTTTTTTTTGGGTAGATTTTATGTCTTTTTGCCTGAAAAATGCATGCCTATATAAATAACGCTGAAGCTAGACAGAATTTCCCAAATTCCCGGAAGACGCCTTGCCCAAATAATCTCTATTTTACAAAGCGCAGCTCCAATATAAATCAAATTGTTCCCGCATAAACAAAAGGCCTCCATGCGCGGCATTTTAAACAGCAGCCCAAAATAGCGGAAAATAGAAAATAAATGGGCGAAAAAGCTTGCAAGGCAGAGTATTTTTTGAGGTTATATAAACAAGGTCGGGCCCCATGCAATTGAGGACGCGCAAACCCCGCCAGATCCGGAAGGAAGCAACGGTAGCGACGATCCCAATGTGCCGTGGGTCGCCTGGCCCCCTGCCAAGGGGCTAAGCCATCTATGGCTTGTATGTGAAAATTTCTATGCCGCAATGAACGATATCGATAAATCCGCCAATCTTCCCAACCATGTGGCGATTATTATGGACGGAAACGGAAGATGGGCAAAGGAGCGTGGCAAGCCGCGCATAGACGGCCACATAGAAGGCTCTAAAAGAATAAGCGATGTTTTGTCGGCAGCCTCTGAATGCGGCGTGAAATATCTGACGCTCTACGCATTTTCATCCGAGAATTGGAATCGGCCAAAAGACGAGGTGGAGGCTCTAATGGATTTGCTAAAAAGCACCATAAAAGAACACGGCAAAGATTTTTTGCAAAATAAGATCCGTTTTCGAACAATCGGGAACATAAGCCAATTGCCTAAAGATTGCGCGGAATTGATAGATGATTTGGCTGAAAGAACAAAAAACTTCGATTCAGCAACTTTGATTTTAGCGTTAAACTACGGCTCCCGCGACGAAATATGCAGGGCAGTAAAAAATATAGTTAAGGACGCCTCAAACAAAAAGATATCAGAGCAAGATATAGATTGGACATCTGTATCGTCATATCTCGACACCGCAGGGATTCCCGATCCGGATCTTATGATACGCACATCCGGAGAGATGCGCCTCAGCAATTACCTAATGATGCAGGCCGCCTACGCCGAATTATATTTTACAAAAACCTATTGGCCGGATTTCGGCAAAGAAGAATTTATAAAGGCCGTTAAGGAATACCAGCGCCGCGAACGCCGCTACGGACTCACAACAGACCAATTGAAAAAATAACCATGTTTGCGCGCATTTTCAGCACTCTCGTTCTATGGACGATAACGGTTTTGGCGATAATATACCTTAAATCCCTCGGATGGGCCGCCATAATATGCGTTCTTTCGGCGGGCGCACTTTTTGAAACCTGCAAAATTTTAGATAAAATGGGAGCGTCAACGCTGTTAAAAACGGCTCAATTTTTAAATATAGGCATATTCACTGCCGCATGGGGGCTTTCGTATTTCGGACTTTTCCCTTTTGCAGGAGGAGCTGTTATGTACGCATTATGCTGCGGATTTCTAGCCGTTTCCATATTGCGACAACCATTCGGGGATTACGCCCGGAAATCGGTGTTCCCGACAATTCTTGCGCTCACGGCAATTTCTTTCCCATTGCAATGGCTTGTCATATTAGGCGCCGAAATGCGCTCGGATATTTCGGAATATACAGGCATTGTGCTGGCAGTCTGGATATTAGCAGCCGCAAAATTCTCGGATGTGGGCGCGTATGTGATTGGAGCTGCGTTTGGAAGGCATAAAATGGCCGAGTCCATAAGCCCCAAAAAAACAATCGAAGGAGCTGTTGGGGGGCTGATTTCCTCGGCTGCGGTATCTATCCTGTTCGCATGCGGATTTGCGCACATTCTTCCTGAGCAGTTTACGCCTCTGGCTGCGGCAATTGGAGGCGCAATAATAGGGGCGGCAGCGATATTTTCAGACCTGCTTGAATCGGTTTTAAAGCGCACCGCAAAAGTCAAGGATTCCGGAAATTTCATTCCCGGAATTGGCGGCGCGCTCGATTTGGCTGACTCTCTTTTGCTAACAGCGCCAATAGGAACTTTGATAATTTCAATTCTTGTTTAAATTCGATGAAACAAAAAAAATTGGTAGTTTTAGGGGCGACGGGCTCTATCGGAGACAACACCATTCAAGTGGTTAGAGGCAATCCCGAGAGGCTGAAAATAATAGGCATAGCGGGGAAAAAGAATTTTGAAAAACTCGCAAAAATCGCGCGCGAATTTGATGTAAAAAACGTCGCCATTTACGACGAAGACGCTTTCAAAAGCGCAATGGAATCGGGGCTTTTCGCGCCCGATGTAAAGCTGTACTGCGGTTTTGAAGGGCTAATGGAAATTTCGGTTTTGCCTGAATGCGATATGCTTGTGGCTGCAGTTGTCGGAACGCAGGCGCTAAAACCGACGCTAGCCGCTATAAGCGCCGGCAAGGACATAGCCCTCGCTAACAAGGAGCTGCTTGTGATGGCCGGAAAATTCGTAATGGGATCTGCCCGCGAAAAAGGAGTGCAAATACTGCCGCTTGACAGCGAGCACAACGCTATTTTCCAATGCCTTTGCAGAGAAAGAAAATCAGATGTTGCAAAGCTTTTAATAACCGCAAGCGGCGGAATGTTCCGGGACTACACGCGCGAACAAATGCTTGCTATTACGCCCGCACAGGCCCTTAAGCATCCGAACTGGAACATGGGCCCCAAAGTTACGATAGACTCGTCGACCTTGGCAAACAAAGGCCTTGAAATAATAGAGGCAAAATGGCTGTTCGGCGTATCGCCCGACCAAATACAAGTGGTAGTGCAGAAACAAAGCCTGGTACACTCAATGGTTCAGTTTGTGGACGGTTCAATTTTAGCGCATATGTCGCCACCTTCCATGACTTTCGCTATATCACACAGCCTGCTCTTTCCAGAGCGCGGCAATTGCGTCTTTGCCCCATTAGACTTTACAAAACCAATATCAATAGACTTTCAACCGCCGGATACAAAACGCTTTCCATGCCTAGAGCACGCGTATGGAGCGCTTCGCGCGGGAGGAACTGCCACTACAACTTTTAACGCCTCAAATGAAGTAGCCGTCGCCGAATTTATCGCGGGAAGACTTCCTTGGATAAAAATCGCCGACGTAGTAGGAAAAACCCTTGAAAAATCGGAATTTTTCGATCCGCAAACTCTCGACGACGTCTTGTCGGCTGATTCCCATGCGCGCGCAGTGGCGCTTGAGATTGCCAAGAAAATGGAATAGCTAATATGGTTTCATATTCGGAAATATTTTCAAACACGTGGGCAATTATTTTGGTGCTGCTGTTCTTTGGCGGCTCTATATTTGTCCACGAGTTGGGACATTTTCTTGCGGCAAAAGCACGCGGATTGAAAGTGCTGAGATTTTCGATAGGATTTGGCCCAAAACTTTTGGCATGGAAAGGCCGGGACGGATGCAAATATATGGTATCCCTCCTGCCCTTCGGAGGCTATGTGGCGCTTCCGCAACTGGCGGATATGGGCGCTCTCGAGGGAGGCGACGACTCTGAAGGAGACATGGAAATAATAAGAAAGCTTCCCAAAGCTTCTGTTTCCGACAAGATAATTGTAAGCGCCGCAGGGGCTTTTTTCAACATATTGTTTGCAGCAGCTTTGGCGGCTGTCGTATGGGCGGCAGGCATTCCCGAATCGCAAGCTTACAAAACAACCACAATAGGGTATGTTCCTGAAAAAATCACAGACGCTGGCGGCGTGGAATTAAAATCCCCCGCTTTCGAGTCCGGAATAAAAGCCGGGGATAAAATCGTTTCGATAGACGGAGTAAAAGTCGATAACTTCATGCAAATAATCGAACGCATTGCAATAGGCTCCGGGCGCGATAAGAACGGCAACCCATCAGCCGACGTAAAAATCGAACGCGACGGCAAAATAATGGATTTTAAACTGTCGCCGGTCTTAATAAAAACAAATACAGCCACTGGCGATAGCATAAGAATGATAGGAGTTTCGCCCGCAATGCAAATGAAGGTGGGCCAAGTAATGAAAAATTCCCCGGCCGAAAAATCCGGAGTAAAAAAAGGTGACGAAGTAATCGCCATAAACAACCAAAAGCTATATTCAAACCAGCAGCTCTCTGAAATTCTAGAAAAGCTCGAAGCCGGCAGCCAGGCTACTCTTAAAGTTTTGCGGTCAGGAAAAGAAACCGACCTAAAAATATTTCCCCAACCGGTAAAATTGACACACAGCCTGTGCCTCATAGAACTTCCGAAAAAAGAAGGGAGTATATCTGTGATAGCAACCCCTGCAAACCCGGCAAGCAAAACTTCGAACGCCTTTAATTTAAGGGTATTCGAGGTAAAAACTGAAAATGAAACCCTGAAAAACATTCTCCCCGGATCGCTTCTCTACGAGATGGACGATAAACCCGTAAAATCGCTGTCCGACATAAACACAATCGTAAACGCGGTCTCGCCTAAGGGCCATGTAAAACTGTCAGTCGTAAAAGACGGGATATTTAAGGACTACTGGCTGCCGCGCGATTCGTCGTCGCGCATAATTCCGCCTAAAACAAAAATGATGCTAGGATACATGCTTGAAAATGTGGTGGTTGTAAGCCATCCCAATATTCTGGAGCAATTTTCCGACAGTATCGAGCGCACTTACAACGCGTTGTCTAGCCTTCTAAACCCCAAAAGCGACATAGGAATAAGCAGTTTGGCGGGTCCTGTGGACATTGGCAGGGTAATCTATAAACTCTCGCTCTCAGACTTCTCTTTGGTTTTGTCTTTTGCGGTGCTGCTAAATATAAACTTGGCGTTTCTAAACATGCTGCCGATTCCCGTTCTCGACGGGGGGCATATAATTTTTGCACTGCTAGAAAAATTGCGCGGAAAACCGTTGCCGCCAAATTTTTTCGCCGCAATCCAGGGAGGATTTTCGCTGTTGTTCATATCGCTAATGGTTTACGTCGTATATATAGGATTCGCCAGGTGGAAGGGCGACAGCGATA
>FR901568.1:0-882 GCA_000438015.1 Coraliomargarita sp. CAG:312
GGGCGCGGAGCTTCCCTTTATGGATATGTTATCGAAGGCGAACGCGCGGCCCTGCGGAATTATGACTTCCACCGAGCACTTTTCGCCGCTCCTGCAGTGGAATACGCACTTGGAGGTCTCGATGTCGCCCGGGACATGGGCGAACATGAATTCGCGGCGGACTTCCAGCGCCTTGCCGTCCTTGTCTTTGAAATATACCACGGGGCCGGAGCGCACGTCGCCGAGGTTCTTGTAGTTGAATTCGACTTCAAGGACGTTGTAGTCGGAAGTCGAAAATGAAAATGCCGTCGGATAGGCTCCCTTGGGAGCGCGGCACACGAGCGACGTTTTTCCCGATATGGTTTCCCGCTTTTCGGAGGAAAGCCCGGAATGCCTGCCGATTTTGAGTTTGGGCGCGGCGGATTCAAAGTCCTCTTTCAGGATTTGCGTTTGTTTTAATTCCGCAAATAGCGGAAGGGCGAAAACCGATATGAGCGCAAGGAAGATCGTTTTATTCATCATATATACAAGGCGTTGGAGTTTTACGATAATTAATGGCGCGCACGAAAAACGGTGTCAACCGTTTTTGGCAAAGGGTTTTTGCGAGCGGCTTGGCGTTCTGCGCCGGAGAAATCCGCGCAGGGAAAATTCGACTGCGCGGCAGGCGCCCGTGAGCGGAGAGATTTCGTCCGGCGGAGATTCGAGCAGCCGCGCGGCGTTCGGGAGGGAACCGACGGATATGTAGACGATGCCCCCGTCTTCGGATTCCGCCAGAACTCTCCGCGCGAGCTTTACGACGTCGGGGAATTTCCCGCCGCACGCGTGTTCGAGAAGGGGATATTTGGGGGAGCTGTCCGAATTTTTCGCCGCGGCGACTTTCCCGGCGAACGCCCCGCCCAGGGG
>FR901568.1:913-1785 GCA_000438015.1 Coraliomargarita sp. CAG:312
CCGCGATATATCCGACGGGAACGCTTCCGTTCCCGAAATATTCATTTAGCAGCGCACAGAAAACGGGGGCTTCGGGGGTTCCCTTGTTAACGAGAACCGCGGCTATTTCTGCTTTTCCCTAATTTTTGAAGCGGTGGAGCATTGCGAGCGCGAGGGCATCGTCTACGTCGTTGCCCATGTCGGTGTCGAAAACGTCCCTTTCCGGAGCCGCAAGCGCCGCCGAAGCGCAGAAAAACGCAAGCTGAAAATAGGGAAATTTGGCGAATTTCATATGGATGATATTATGTGAAAGCGTACTTTCGGACAACAAAAATTTGAGGCGGTAAAGTATTGACAGTATCTGTGCGGTCGATTTAATCGGACTTCAATATGAATGGAGATGTTTTCAGGAAGCGCGCGCTTTCGATGTGTATGGTTGTAGCGGCGTTGTTCTGCCTTGGCTGCCGCAGTTCCGGATCTGCGGAGTCGCTCGTGCCCGCCGAGGCTGGGGAATCACCGAATGCGTGGTGCACTTGGGCGACCCAAAATCTTTCGCTGGTTCCGGGAAGCGCGGCGGGCGACGGAAAAATTTTGTTCGCCGGCGACCAGGGCGCGGCGAGCGCGCGCGAAAACATAGGAGATTGCGCCGTATTCTCCGAAGGCGGATGGGTCGACGGTTGGGATGCGGTTCGCGGGGATCTGACGTTCCTCTTTGACGACGGTTGGGACGTCAAGCCCAATATAGACAAGGCCAAGGAGATATATCTTTTCGGTTCCCTCGAATTGGACGAGTCGAAATTTCCGTCCTGCGCGGACAACTCCTTCGCCCAAAGGCTCAAAAAGCTGAACGCGCGCGTCAGGGAGCGCGGGTGGAAGGGCGCGGGACTGTGGGT
>FR901569.1 GCA_000438015.1 Coraliomargarita sp. CAG:312
TCTTAAATTTAGTTTTTCTACGAGAGGATGTCTGCCGAATAATCCGCAAGAATAAATTCGCCAAAAAAAACGCCGTTGCGATTGCGCAAGCGGCGTTTTTGCATAAAGGAAATATTGTTATTTGCGCTTGCGGCAAAGCGCCAATCCCAATGCCAGAATGCCGAACAGGGCGGCAAATTCAGCAGGTTCCGGAATGTAGTCTGCAACCAAGTAGTTGTCTTCTATGCGGAAATTTACCCAGTCTCCGTTTAAGGAGCTTATCAAGGAATAATCAATTTTTGAATCCGGATTTTCTATATATATTACGCCGTTTCTGAATCCGTCGAATATCAAATGCTTTTGGCATATGTCTTCAAGCGTCGTATCGTTCCAAAGAGTGTCGTTTGCAAACGTTTCAAACGTTATGCTGGTGACGGACGGATCGATGTAAAAGTATAAATCCGATGTGTATACATTTTCGTTGGGCCGCGTGGTGTTGTTTGAAAAGCGCAAGGATTTAAAGTCTTGGTTTGTGTAAACATCCAAGTACATGTCTCCTAACGCGGCTCCAATATATACGGTTTCTTGTCCGCCGTACTGGGATTTGAATACATTAGACGAGTGTAGAACTAGACGGGCTTTTTTGTTATCGAGCTTGACCGTATTGCCGCTGTTTAAATTCCACGAGCCCTCAGCAACATCTTTGTCAACAATTAGTGTGCTGTAAGCCAAGTTTAAATATCCGCTGCTTACAGTGCCGCCTTTTTGAAGCGTGACAGTTGTTGTGTTCCCGTATAAATAAAATGAAGAATTAAGGTTGGTTGCAGTTATATTTCCAGCGATATTTACCGCAGAATTTGAGCCAATCCAGAAATTGTCTGCGGTAATAGTCGCCCCGTTTTGAACATTGACAGTCGCGGTATTCGTTCCGCTCCAACTGTTTGTTTTAAATTTTGAAGTTGTGAAGAGCGAGCCTCCGCTTTCAACATTTAGCGTGCCGCCTTCTCTAACCCATGCAGATACATAAGTAGTATCTGCTCCAGTTGTATTCACGTTAACAATGCCGCCGCTTTTTATGTTGAATACGCCGTTTTCGCCGTCCACTTTAAAAACGCTCGTGTCTCCGGCAACAGGCGTTCCCATGAGGTTCATTGTTCCGGTCAGGTTGGTTTCGTTATTCTTTGCGTGCGAATATGTGGAAGCGTTTACTTCTCCGTTAATGTTAAAATATAGTCCTGTGGCTTTAGCCGAAGACGAAGCAAGCTCTATTGAGTTATACTGCCAATCCGGCGTCTCTTCTGATCCGATATTCTTGCGTACATTCAACGTCCCGTTTAAGTTTATTGTGGCATTAACGTTGTATTCGGCACGATCTCCAGATGTGGTTCCTGAGAAAATAAGGCCATTTTCACTGTTTATAACAGTGTTTGAGGAAAAATTAAGAGATACAGGAAGAGTCTGTTCTTCCGTAGAATTGAGATTTTGGGCAGAAATTTTTCCCTTAGAACCTTCTTGCAATCCGGTTAGATTGATCGTACCTCCGTCGAACGACAAACTTGATGTTGTATGTTCAGAAGTGGGAGTGATACCGCAGCCTACATTTATAAATTCGTATGTTTCTGCGGCGGGGTCGGTTGCCTTTATTGTCAGAGTGGAATCTACCCAATTGTCGTCTTTCAACACTTGTTCAACCATATTTAATGTGACGTTGAACATACCCCATTCACTCCCAATAGAGCCTATCGTTAAGTCGGCGTCTACATGGAGTGTAAGCCAGTCTTTATTGTTCCCGCCTGGAAAAATAACTTTTGCATCGGTCATATCTACTCCGGTTTCTTCGTTGTAGTAGCCGGGGTAATATTCGGTTTCGACGGGATTGGAATACGAACCTGTATTCCAAGTGCTGGGTTCAGTCCATGATGCAGCCGAACCGGAATTTTTATAAATTAAAAAAGTCTCTGCTGAAAGTGGTATGGCAGCCAATCCCAAAACGGAAGAAAAAAATATGCGACTAAAATATAATTTTTTCATGACATCAATAACGTCTATTTTGAATAAAAGCCGGGGATAGAAAGTCAACATTATTTATCAACATTATTTAATATTATGGACTTGGAGTGCAAAGTCTTATTTATTTTTGGGATTGTATATATCTTTGGCAGTGAGATTGCATCCGCGCACGATTTCATAGGCGTATTCGAACCTTCCGAAATTCGAATCTTTATTATTTGATCCGAAAGTGAATTTAACTCCCCTTTCTTTTGCGGCTTTTATGAAGTCTGCGTCCGGAAGCTTTGTAATCATATTAATTTCAAGCGCCTTGCCGCTGTCAACCAATGCGTCGAGGACTTTCTGTCGGCGTTCGGGCGTCCAATATTTTTTTGCGTCTTTTTCAAGTATTGAAGGAAGCCTCATCGGATTTGCGTAGACGTCGGCTGGTTCTTCAGCAAGGAGTTTGCATATGGTGTTTACAATTAAGTCCATATATTTTTCTTCAGAGCCTATTGGGCAGTCAACTTCGTTGTCCCGCCAAATATGGGTGCGTTTCCCGTTTAAGTCATTAAATGTCATTGCGTCGGTGAAGGCGTAGGCAAATTGTTTCCTTATAGACTCCCCAAACAATATATGCCATTCGCGGCCCTCGGCCTGCATGCAGCTTAAAAATGGAAAATCCGCAGGTAAATTATCCAAATAATCCTGGGCTTTTTTTGCAGTGTTTAAAGGAAAATCCCTTCCGCAGTTGGGCGCTATGGCGTAATTAATCCCGATTTTTCTAGATTTTGCAAAGGCCCAATCTGCCGTAAAGCCATCTTTTAAATGCACATGGAAATCTAGAACGGGGAAATCTTCTTGGTGCAGTCTTATGGCGGCGTCGGATGTTTCGTCTATTGCGTTTGCCTGTTGGTTATCGATGTCGGAACGTTCCGGAAGTTCATAAATTGCAAGGTCTTTTATTTCAACTTTTCCTCCTCCAGTATGTTGCAGGGCGACGCATCCTTGCGAAAGTTTCATTTGGGAAAATTCCGGCAGCCGGTAAGGATTTTGTGGCTGGATGTATTCAACAACAAGGCGTCCGTCTATCCAGACTAAAATTTCTGCGCCAGAGACCTTTAATTTCAATTCAAACCATTCACCGTCTTTTGCAAAATTTTTTACGATATTTCTTATTCCGAACAGGCTCCCCGTGGCTCTCCACCAGTTTGGAGAATTTGGATTGTTGTCTATGGCTATCTTATATCCCCTTGAGAAATTTTCGTCTGTGTGGAAGGCAAGGAATGCGTTTGCATTTTGGAATGTTCTAAGTTTGGCAGAGAATTCAAAATTCTTATAAGTTTTCTTTAGGTTGGCATCTTGAAAAATTGGCGATGCTTTCGATACTTCGTATATTTTTTCAATGTTTTCGTTTATTGAGGCTGATTTGCATGCAGCCATTGCGATTGCAATAGTGGAGAATGCTAGTAGGGGCAGGAGAAAATTTTTCATAGCACGAAAATTAAACCATAGAATTTTTACAAATCCAGACAGAATTTATTTATTTTTGAGCTTAGATAGGGCATTTTTTCGCCTTTTGGGCACTGGATGCGCGCAGGATTGCATGTTTGCGGTATTATGAAGAGGCTATTTGCGCGTAAAAATTTGAACGTTTTGCGCGGGGGGAGTATGCGCTTGTGCTGGGGTGGAGATTTATTATTGTCCGCCGGCAATAAATCCTTGACTGTTCAAAACGTCTTAGGTTAATTAAGTCGTTTAGTTGCGGGGTATTTGATGCTTTTTCGGTTAAAATACGTATCGCTTTTTCTGCCTTTGCCATCTTTGGGGAATTTTCCCTGGGACTTAAATGAATTATAAAATATTTCTAATAAATCTTGACGGAGCGTCGAAACGATTTGATGAAATTCGGCGCCAGTTGGATTTTATGGGGGTTCATTTTGAACGGGTTTCGGCTGTTGACGGAAATTTGCTCTCCCAAGATAAAATAGACTGTTGCTACTCAAAAGAATTAAACCGCCAAAAATATTTTGTGCCGCTTACCCGCGGGGAGATCGGATGCTACTTGAGCCACATAAGCATATTTAAAAAACTATTGGATGAAAATCTCGACTACGCCATTGTGCTTGAGGATGATTTGGTTTTCAAGCCAGGGTTTGCACGCATTCCTTCTGTTGTGGAATCTATAAAAGTCAAGTGGGATTATATAAAGCTTATAGCGCCTGGAAAGAAAAAGCAGATAAACAGCCGTATCGGACTGGGAATTGACAGCGGGAACGGTTCGGATTTTGAATTGGTGACATGGCGCAAAGTCCCGATAGGAACTGCCGCTTATGTCGTTTCCAGGGATGGCGCAAAAAAATTTATAGAGAAACGTTCGGTATTCTACCGGCCTCTGGACGTGGATTTGCAGTTTCCTTGGGAGACCGGAGTAGAGATCTTCGGTTTATTGCCGCAAATGGTTGATGAGGCTGCATTGCCGTCGCAGATAGACCACCGCCGCGGCAAGTCCCATTATCCGTTGGCTCGCGTGGTTCATAAGTTGAAATACTTGATTACTTCAGTCGCAAGGAGAAAAAAGGGGTCAATACCAAAGGTTGTGGAATA
>FR901570.1:0-196 GCA_000438015.1 Coraliomargarita sp. CAG:312
CGCTCTGCCAATTGAGCTACGCCCGCAACATTTTATGTTATCAACGCCTGAATGCTTTGCATTTAGCCGTTTTATATTATTCAGTACGCTAACATTTTATTTTCGCATATCAAGTTTTTTCAGTACTTCCCTACCCTTTTTTAGAAAAATTTTTTTATTACTACTCAACCCCCGCAAAAAAAAACGCGCCAAATAG
>FR901570.1:207-8141 GCA_000438015.1 Coraliomargarita sp. CAG:312
AAAAAACGCGCCAAATAGAAATTTGGCGCGCATATTCATATTATTACAATGCTTTAGTGGCTTTTTATATATTCTATATCTTTTGCAATTATTTCGCGTTTATCGCCGTCGTTGCCATGCTCTATTATCAGATATCCGTCGTAGCCTTGAGCATCAAGTTCCTGCAATACTTTGTCTACAGGAACAACTCCAGTTCCATATATGACAACAGGCGAATTGCTTACGCCAAAGTCCTTTTGGTCTTTGAGATGCACAGTGTAGATCTTACCTTTTAAGGCGCGCAACGCTTCTATGCCGTCAAGTCCTGAACAAGTCCAAGCCCCATTGTCGGCGCATACGCCTATGTTTTTATACGGGGCTATATGTTTTGCTACCCACTTATAGTCCCACACTTGGTAATTATCGTGTTTTGCGTGGTTGTGAACGCAAGGCAATATCCCGTATTCATCTGCAAGCTTGTCCCATATGGGGAATTTGGCGGGATCGTCTTCAAAGGATATATACTTCATACCCATCGTTTTTGCGAACTCAAAAGCCTTGCGTATTTCCGCCTCATCCTTCGCGTAAACGACACCATAAGAAATCGGTGTGACATCGTATTTTTTGCATATTGACTTCAAATATTCAATATGTTCTGGCGCCATATTTGACGACAAAGAAACATCAGGGAAATCGCCTCCCAACTTGCCTCCATGTATCTCGGTGTACTTTACACCCAACTCGTTGAAAAGCTTAAAGGCGTCGGTTAGATTCATCTTATGGCAGGTATATGTCTGCACGGCTATTTTACGCTCCGGTTTTTTGCCGGAATCGCCGCATCCGCTAAATGCAAAAGCCATGGAAGATACCGTCAGCATTGTTATAATTTTTTTTAACATGGTTTATATTTGTTGATTGTTTTACTTAAATAATATTTGCCCTAGATTTTCGCTGCGGAAGGCAAAAACTCTTTTCTATAATCATATAGAGAACGAGTGTACTTGTCTGCATCGTGAAAATTAGGGAAAGACATAGACGCGGAATCATACTCAAGTTCAATCCCAGGATTTATGCAGGCTATCATGCTTAAAAGCACAAGTTCGGTAAACGGCGCAGCATAACTGAAATTTGATTCCGGCATCCTGCCCTCCACGCATGCGTTTGCCCAATCCGCCTGGGGATTATAGGGGAACTTGTTGCGCGCAATTGTCTTTGGAGGAATTTTTCCCTGCTTCATCAGCTCTATTTGGGCGTCCCTGTCGACAAGCTTTACTCCGGAACCGGTGTATTCAAACGTCATGGTTTGCTTGGTTCCAACAATAAAGATACAGTTCATGTTTTTAGGATCATTTAGAACATCCGGCGAAACTCTCTTAATTTCCTTTGGCCGGCGCAAGCCGTCGAACCAGTGCAGTTTTACTATGCCGTCTTTGCCGTACTTATTCTTGAAGAACATATCTATGGATGCCGCTTTAGGCCAGCTAAACGGTTTTGACGGCAAGGCGTCCGCCACGACTTTAAACGGGGCGCCTAATTGGAATGCAGAATATGGATTGTCGAGAAAGTGGCAACCCATGTCTCCAGCGGAGCCAGTTCCAAAATTGCGGAGGCCGCGCCAATTAAAAGGCACGAAATCCTTACTGAAGGGCTGGGGATTGGCAACATTTAGCCACAAATTATAATCGATTGTCGATGGCGCGGAAGTTGGATTTGGAGGATTGTCGAACCCCCACGATCGATCTGTCCACGCGTAAATATCTTCAACCTCTCCCATTATTCCGCTGTCGAACCACTCGCGGATAGTGCGCCAGGCATCGTTTGTGTGGACTTGGTTTCCCATTTGAGTATAGACGCCAGCATCCTCCGCCAGCCTTTTTAACTCGCGAGATTCCCAAATTGTGCGCGTAAGGGGCTTTTCGCAAAACACATGTTTGCCATTGGCTATTGCCCATGCGGATATCGGATAGTGGGTATGGTCTGGAGTACAAACGCACACGCCGTCTATTTCTTTATCCATCTTGTCTAGCATTACGCGGTAGTCGCGAAAGCGGTTTGCCTTTTCAAGCTTAGACAACATTATTTTTCCGGCTTCGTCCCTATAGCTTCCAGTGCTTCGGACATCGTCTACGTCGCAAAGCGCCACTATTTCAGCATCTCCGCTGTTTAGCAGAGAATTTACCGTTGACCTTCCTTGGCCTCCCCAGCCAACTACGGCCGCCCTCATGCGCCCGTTTGCTCCCTTTATTTTTGAAGTCGCCAATGAAGGCAGTATCATTATAGAGCCAAACAATGCCGAACTTTTTATAAAATTTCTGCGATTTATTTTCATAACTCTTAAAAGTTTCTATCAGCTGGGAAAAACAATTTGTCTATTGCAAAAAAAATTACGGCCGGCGCGCCTAGCCGTCAACAAATTTCACCGTCGCAAAAATGAATTTGCCGATTATGTCAATATAGTGAAAACTTACGGCTTTCGCAAAACAAAAAAACGCGCTTATTATCAGTATAAAACGAATCTACAGCGTGATAAAAGCGGAAAAAACGCAATTTACGGCATAGAGATCAGGAAAGAAATTGTAAAATCACAATAAAGGCCAAGCACGGATATTCCTCGGCGTTAAAGTTGGCTTGCCCACACTAAGAATACGGGATATTTCCACGCAATTCTCTTTTTGATACGCGGATATAGGCTTGGAAATGAAATGGAGGAAAATACCTAAACTCAGCAAAAGAATATTCGCCAATTGCATTTTTTACTTTGCAGAGTATTGAATAAATTATCAGCCGGGAAAATTTTTCAAACGACTAAAAATTATCGCAGCTCCGCACTGCGGTGGAATATGGCTCCATCAGAAAGCCGTTGTTTATCCATTATAAAATAAAAGGATAATACCTACATGGAATTCGTAGGTACGGATAAGTAGTCGGATGATAAAATAAAAATCAAGCCGGCTCGTAATCGCGATCAAAGAAAAACTTTTTAGCCGCATACAGCAGAACAACAGCCGCCACGCAGCATAATATCAGCGTCATCAATCCATATTTCATTCCGAATTCATCCCTCATCCATCCCAGTATCGTAGAGGATATCGAGCCTATTATAAACCCAAAGCACAGCATTATTCCCATTCCTGTGGCGCGGTAGCGCGGAGAAATTACGTCGAAAAGCGAAGCAAACAAACTAGAGTCGTACACTCCCCTAAAAAAACCGAAAAAGAAAAGCCCTACAAAACAAACGCACGGGCTTGCCGCATCGGCCATAATGTACACGAAAGGAGCAGTCAAAAGAAAGCCAACCATAGTAGTTTCAAAGCGGACAGTCCTCCTACCTAAAATCGCGAGCTTGTCTGTTATTCTGCTGCCAAGCATTATTCCGATAAAAGCGCCTATGTACGACCATAAAACTGCGTTTACCGCCGATTGGGCCATATCCATGCCAAACGTATCGTGCAAGAACGTCGGCATCCAAGTCTTGTAGCCTACATCTATAAACACGTTCATGCCAAACACAAGCCCGAGTATCACGGCAGAAGGTTTTTTAAACATTACAAGAGCGGCCTCTTTGAGCGAAACTTTTATGACTTGCCCGTCATCGGTATGTGTCTTGCGCGAATAGCGCATAACAAACGCCAACACAACCGCCCAGATAATTCCTATCCCGCCGAAAAGAAAAAACGGCAGCCTCCAACCTGAATACCCGCCTTCCGAAGGTAAATCTCCAAGGAAACCCGCCACGCAGCTGCATATTATTATGCCCAAGTATTGCGCTGTTTGGTGGATTGAAAACGCCGTTGACCGCATATTTTCAAAATGCTGCCCTAAAAGCGACGATGCTGGCGGATAATAGCATCCCTGCCCCAATCCATTTAATATCCCGTAGGTCAACATCATCAGGCCTATCGAGCTCACAAAACCTGAAATGAATATTCCCGCGCAAAACGTCAGCACGCCAAAAACTATCATCCATTTGCGGCGCAGAAAATCGCTGGCGAGCCCCGCGAATAAAACTGTTATGCCATATGTAAAAGAAAAACTCGTTGCCACAAAACCCATGCTGGCTGAGTCAACTTGAAAATCTCCCTGTATTTGCGGAAGCACTGCGTTATAAATTTGCCGCGTGCCCTGGTGCAGGAAATACGCAACCCATAGCATTGACAATAGAACCCACTTATAGATGTTGTCATGGCTTTCAAGTCTTCTCATATCCGCATTCTTTTGTTTGTTTAATGTTCTGGTTTCAAATTCAAAAAATAAAGACCGCTTCTTTTGCACCGCGCACGCGCAAAGCGCGGCAGTGTGTAGACCCGCGCGGCTAAATTCCCGCAAAAAAACGCATGAGCCTCGCCGCGTGCGCAGCGCAATCGTCGACAACCGGATCCATAAATTTGTCCACAGGCAAAAATTTTCCGTCTAGAATATCGAGCTGCCTGCGCGTAGATTTCAAAAATGTGTCCATAAACTCTGTGGCTATGTTTACCTTGGAAACCCCGCTTTCAATCACCGCCCTTAAAGCTTCTGGAGGAGTGCCGGTTCCTCCGTGCAAGACGAGCGGAACTCCCGGAAGAGCCTCGGAAATCTCCGCGCACCGCAAAGCGTCGATTTTGGGTTCCGACTTGTAAAATCCGTGCACAGTCCCAATGGAAACCGCAAGGGCGTCAACTCCGGTTGCCGAATGGAAACGCACAGCGTCCTCCACTGTTGTTATTGCATTTTCGTCGCCCATAGCAACGTGACCGATTTCACCCTCGCAACTTGCGCCCAAAGTATGTGCGTAGTCGGCGGCATACTTTGTTAGCGCGGAGTTTTTTTCAAAATCTAGCATAGATCCGTCGAACATAACCGACGTGCACCCAGCCGCCAGAGCAGCCCGCACTATTTCAGGCGACCCTCCGTGGTCTAGATGCACGGCGACCGGCTGCTTGCATCTATGCGCCATTCGCAAGAGCGAGCCTGCCAAATCCGAACCTTTTTCGGAAAGGAAAAGCCGTTGGAAAATCTGGATTATAACCGGAAGCTTTTCGCGCTCGGCGGCTCTTACAACTCCGAGAGCCGCCTCATAGTTGGCGACGTTAAACGCGCCCACCGCGCGCTTTTTCTTGCGCGCCTCCGGAAGGATTTCATTTAATGTCACTAGCATAAGAAACCCCTTCTACTGCATTTATAGGCATGCCGCCGCCAACTCCGCAAGCGTGCAAACCTTTAATTTAGAGTGTTTCGATAGCTGGATTTTTGTGTACGGCGACGCCACCACAATTTTGTCAGAGGCTGGATTGTCTGCGCGCGCCTCTACATACTTCGCCATCTTTTCCACTATTCCCGGACGCAGCTTGTCGAACACCACTGCGCCCTCGCCGCATGTATAGGACTCCTCCGAGTTTGTTCCAAATTCCGCAATTTCCGCCCCGAGCCTTCCAAGAAGTTCGCGGGGGAATTTTAAATTGGAATTATAGTTTTTTAAAAAGTCGCTTTCAAGGTAATAGACTTTTCCGGCTTTCTTTGCGAATTTTATTTTAATCTGCGCAAGAAATTCGCTGACATGCATTACTTTCGGAATAAGCTTAATACCGTGGGAGCTAAGGTCGTTGGTAAGAGAATCGTAAACAGCCGGGCTAGGCGTCACCAGCACCTTGGCGCCTGATTTGTTTACGGCCTCCGCAAATTCCGCAGCCTTTATGGACGAATCGCCGGCAAATCCGAGCGTTTCCAGAACCTTTCCTGTGTCCCCGCCTTTTGCGATGCGGTATTTTATTCCGGCTTTTTTCATAATTTTGCCGAAAGCCTTAGATTCTGACTCCATCGGCGCGGTATTGGCGTCTATGTAATACAAAATATCTCCGCTTCCGGAAATTTTGGGCCTGGCGTCAGAAGCCTTTGCCGCCTCGGCCATCTCCATAACGTCTGCCGGAGCGAGCCCAGCCTCCACTATGTCGCGGCGCGCGGCCAAAACCATGCCGTTTTCGTCGAAGTTGTTAACACAGTGGAATCTGCATGCGGCGGACAAATCTGAGGAATAAATAGTATCTATAAAATCGGAGCACGCCAATTTTGAATTGTCGAGCATTGCGCCGTAAAGCATTGCCGCGCGAATCCGCGGAGTGTCTGCTTCGCGGAAAGATACGTTGCCAACTCCCGACAAATGCCTGCACATAAAGCAGAATCGGCAAGCCTTGATTGAATCTCTAAATTTATCTATATTCATGGTAAAAACTCCTATTCTTTAGAGCCCCATTTTTCCGGGATTCATAATATTGTTCGGGTCCAAAGTCTTTTTGATTCCTTGAAGAATCGGGAAACTGTTCTTGTATAAATCTTTCATGTATCGGCCGAGCTTTAAACCGACGCCGTGGTGTTCGTTTATAACGCCTCCGTTGGCTATCGCCTCGCGGATAGCTACATCCCAAACGCGGTTATAGAGTTCCGCAGCCTTGTCGGCGTCCTGCGGGACATCCTTGCCCTCAAAGATGAAGCGCGCGTAAAGCATGCATCCCCACTCGTACCAGTGGGAGAAATGGCCTATGAAACGCGCCTGCGGAAAATTCTCGTTTACGGCTTTTTTCATAGCCCAATACACTTTTTCTATATGGGCAAAATCCGCAACGGTATCAAGCGTGCCAAAAGCCTGTGGAATGTGGAACATATACCCCGGATAAAAGAATTTGTATTTATTCTCCCACCAAAGGTCGCCACCCTTGCTGCCCAAGTCGCGCCCCTTGTATTTCTTTTCCATAATTTCGCGGGCGAACTCCATTTCAAGGTCTACGATTTTCTCCTTGCCGTCGAAGCCAAACACCAAATAAGACCCTGTTCCGATATCCATTCCAAACACCTTTTTTACGTGTGTCACAGTTTCTGTTTCATCGTATAGTCGGACAGCGCAAGGGCGCAGCCTGCTGCGCATTAGATCTGCGCCAGCACTCATTGCGGTGTGGAAATCCTTGAATAGGTACGCTCGGAATTTGCGGGCCTCGGGAACAGGATGTATTTTTAGCGTTACCTTTGTAATGACGCCCAACGTCCCTTCGCTGCCAAGAAACATCATTGTAAGATCAGGGCCTGAGGCATGGCGCGGCACTGGCAAAGTGTTTATGATTTCTCCGCTGGGAGTGACAACCTCCAAACTCATTACCATATCCTCTATTTTTCCCCATTTGGTGGAGAGCACACCCGTTCCGCGATGAGCCAAAAATCCTCCAATAGTCGCGCATGATATGGACGCCGGCAAATGCATCGTCGAATACCCATGCTTATTCACATGCCACTCGAGATGGCGCGCGATAATTCCGGTTTCCGCGGTGACAGTAAGAGACTCCTCGTCTATCTTAAGAACTTTGTTCATTCTTTTTGTGTCCAAGACGATTCCCCCAAAGACCGGAAGGGCGCCGCCTTGCGAACCAGACCCTCCGCCCCAAGTCGTGACTGGAATCCTGTATTGGTTGGCGATTTTTAAGACCCGCGCAACTTCCTCAGCGCAGCCGGGATGAACTACAAAATCCGGCTTTTTGGTTTCCTTGCCGCGGTCGTGCCACATTTCCGGAATCCAATAATAGTCTATGGAGTGTCCGAACCTGTCGGAAAACCCCGTGTTTACATAATCGGCCCCTACGGCGTCTATTAGCTCTGTCCGGACCATTTCAAACATGTAGTTGTTGTTTTCTAGAGACATTTCAATTATCCTCTATAATTGTTTATAAGTTTTTATTTTTGTAAACGGGCGCGAGGGCATCATGCACCGCCTTGTATTTTTCAAATTGTTTTGAATAAAATTCCGATTCCGCCGAATCCGGTTCCGCGCGACTGACAATTTTAAGGCATTTGCGGACGGCATCCCCTGGCGCCGAGAATACTCCGGAACCAACTCCAGCCAAAAGTGCTGCTCCGTACGACGCGTCGCCTGGAGTTGGAACCAATACGGTCGAATTAAATACGTTTGATATTATAGAACTCCACAGGCTGCT
>FR901570.1:8206-8759 GCA_000438015.1 Coraliomargarita sp. CAG:312
GCCGATTCCAAAGATCCGTAGCAGTCCCTTAGAGAAAAGGCGACGCCCTCCAGAATAGCGCGCGCGAAATCTCCCTTTGTCGAAGATATTGAAACTCCTGTAAAACTAGCGCGCAAATCCGGATCCCAATAAGGCGACCGTTCCCCCTGCAAATACGGATGGAAAAAGACTCCTCCAGCGCCCGCCGGAGAATTCCCAGCCAGCGCGTCCATAATATCAAAGGCGTTTCTTTTCAATGCAAGCGCAGCGTTTTTTTCCTCCGCGCAAAACGCGTCCCTAAACCATCTTTGGCAGAGAGCTGCCGCATTCGTGGCAGACACAGCATACCACATTCCGCCTATAATATGTGAGTACGTTAGCGTAGTCCCGGATGGGCGCGGAGACGATGTCATAATATTTACATTTCCGGCAGTGGCGAGTTTCAATATGCAATCGCCAGGCTCAATTGCCCCAGCGCCGTAATCCTCGACGGCGGAGTCGCTGGCGCCGCAGACTACTGGAGTGCCCTCTGGAATTCCCGTATCGAACGACGCTTGGCGCGAAACTTTCCCGA
>FR901570.1:8822-11751 GCA_000438015.1 Coraliomargarita sp. CAG:312
AAATCGAGCCCTGAAAGGGCGAACAAATCTCTGCTCCAGCGCATTTTTTTCATGTCAAAAAACAGTGTTCCCTGCGCCTCTATATAGTCGGTTGCAGCAACTCCCGTTACCAGATAGCGCACATAGTCTTTTACGAACAACACGCGTTTTGCTTTTTGCAAGACTTCGGGCTCATTTGACTTAATCCACATTAATTGAGGCAGGGTCCAAGTAGGCGCAGGCATTTGGAAGGTCTCGGAAAAAATCTCTCCGCCGTAAAATTTCCTCAAATACTCGCACTCTTTCACGCTCCTCTGGTCAGTCCACATGATAGTTTTTCTGACGGGAGCCATCTTTTCATCCAAGAGGACGGCATTGTGCGTCGATCCGTCAAAAGCCGCGCAAATGGCCTTTGACAAATCAACGCCTTTCCCGGAAATTTTTGCCAGAGCCTTGCACATGGCGGGATACCAATCAGACGGTTTTTGCTCCGACCATCCCGGCTTTGGATACTCCGTTGCATACTCCACCGATGCGTCCGCCAAAAGCGAACCATCAACGGAGACTGCAGAGACTTTGCAGCCCCCCGTTCCGAAGTCGATTCCCAAAAGTATGCCGCCTTCTTGCATTATTTGCCAACAACCCATTTATGTTCGGGATCCATAGCCGATATTAGCCCCCTGTTATTTTTTCCGCACATGGTCCAAAGGTAGTACATAGAATATCCCGGTGCGCCGCAGAGCGGATGGAAGCCCTCCGCGATAGCTACAGTATCGTAATTTTTCACGGTGTACGTCTCGTCAATGCGCCCGTCTGGAGTATATATTTTCTGTATGCCAAACCCCTGGGGAGGATTGAAAAGATAAAAATATGTTTCTTCCATATCGATTTCATCCGGAAGATTGTCGAAATCATGCCTGTGGGGCGGATATCCAGACCAATTTCCAGAAGGAATCATTCCCTCGCCGATATAAAAGTGCTCGGAATCAAACGTTTCGTCGATAATGACTGTGGCAAGCCTTGTGAAGTTTTCCCTTCCGAGGCTAAATGAGCGCGTCATTTCAGGAGATATAATAGTAGGCTTGGCGGTGTCGCGCGAGGCCGGCGCGATGTTTACGGCGATTTCCAAGTCGGTGAGAGCGCATATTTCATAGCCCGTATTGCGCGGAAGATATACCGTATGAGGCTTTCCTTCAAACGGATTTTTTCTTCCTCCCACTTCCGGAAATTCAAATTCCGGACCCTTTATCGAGCATTTCCCGCCAAGGAGGACCAGCGCAACCTCGTTTGAGCCGGTTTCTGATTTATAGACCCCGCCGCGCTGAAGCTTTAATAGCGCGAACGAAGTCAGATTCATATTGTATTGCCCGCGGGAAAATACGCAATTTATGCCGTCTTTTGGGGCAAGATGGATTAGGAATTTGCCGTTTGACATATAAATAGACGCTTGAAGTTATTTTAGAAGTATGGGTTCAATATCCATTACGCGGCAGTAATCGAGAAGTTCAGCGGTTATGTCGCCGTAAGCCATCGAGAAATGGTGTTCAAAACCTTGGTTTATTACAGTATCGCGCAGACGCCCGCATCCGGCGTCAAACTTTACTTTAAGGGGATTGCCGCGCACGAATAAATCAGTGTCGATACCCTCTCCGGGAGCGATTAGCATTCTATAGCCTTCTCCGTCGCGCTTTTCTCCAAGCCGAGCCAAAGTCACGCGGCCAGGCTTGAGAGGGAACTCGTTTACGACTCCTTTGGTTACTACGGTAGAGCTGTTGCGGAGGCTGTTTTTAAAGTTCTTTTTGCACACGCTGCATGGAGCCGCGCCGCAGTGCCAAACCACGCCGTACTCTGAGTCTGGTTCGCACATAATGAGATCGCAGAAGAACGGAGACTCTCCCGTGAGTTCATACTCAAGGCGCATTAGCACAGCGCCGTAAACATCGCCTTCGCACGCGGTAATGACGCCATTGTTTGTCAGATGCCCAAGCGTTGAACAGGCTGTGATTCCATACAGGTCTGAATTTATCACCTCCGGCCAACAACGGAAAGCGAATGTGTCCACAAGAAATTTTTTCTTCATGCCGCAGACGGCAGCGTAAAGCGCAGCCGACTTCCGCAAATCTTCCTCGGAAGACTCATAACAGGCCGCGTCTTTTTTGATTGTCTCCAATGCGCGCTCAAGTTCGTCCTGGGAAATGTTTTTTGCGTCGTTCATGACTTCGAGCATCATTATATACTTAAGTTCGGGGCCGAGTTTCGCGCGCAGCATCATTTCGTCGCAACAGGACGTGTAGAAGCCGGGTACGCGTCCGCCTATAAGGCCTATGCGCATATTTTTGACTGCGTTCATAGCGCGCACTACCCTCACAGCCTTGCCGATTCCCCCAATAGCCGCTGCCGAGCCTATATCGGCATGTACATGAAAATATGGAACATGGAAACGCCACAAAAAGTGCGAATTCATATTCGCTGCGCAAAACGAATTTGCCTGAAGCCTTCCGCCAGCCGGATCAGGCTCCGGAATAGACCATAGCACAACCGGGACATTCAGTCGTTTTGCGAAAAGAGAAACGATTGTTCCCAAAGAAAATGTTGCAAATAGGGCGACAATCATATCCGGGCGGCTTTTTTCAAACTGCTCCAGAACTTCCATCGCCTTTGGCTCGACGTCTATCATTTCGTCGCCGCCTACGATTTCCGCATTGTCTATGCCGCTAAGCATAGCCAGGGCGTCTCTGCGCTGTTTTTGCATAGCCTCGTTTGTCCAGTTGACCTTAGTCAAAGGAAGAAAGCCTATTTTTATTTTTTTACCCATTTTCAAGCCTTTGTTTTTTTATTAGTGTTTTGATAAAAATTCGTCCACCTGCACGCGCGTCGGGGCCGCAGTGCGCCCGCCTATAGCCGCGCATTTTAAAGCCGCGCACGCGGCGCCGAAACGCTGGCATTCCAT
>FR901570.1:11762-19610 GCA_000438015.1 Coraliomargarita sp. CAG:312
CCGAAACGCTGGCATTCCATCAAGTCCTGCGTTTCCAAATACCGGACGGCAAATCCTGTATGGAACAAGTCGCCTGCTCCGGTTGTGTCTACTACGTCGACTTTAAACGCCGGACATTTTACAAACTTGCCGCCGCTAAAAACCATAGACCCGTTTTCGCCCATAGTGCAGCCAGTCACTCTGGCGCCTATTCTTGAAAGCTTTTCAAGAGCCTTCTCTAAATTAGACTCTCCCGTCCATTCCCGCGCAAACGCCTCGGATGTTATGAGAATGTCGGCAAGCGGCAATAGTTCGGCGACGCCGTCGCGGACAGTCCCTGCGTCGAAACTAACCAACACGCCGCTTTCTTTGGCCTTTTTGGCGGCGGCGAGAGCGCCCATTGGGTTATGCCCGTCCATGTGGAGGATCTTCGCGCCTGCAATTATGTCCGTATTGACATCCGAAGCCTCTAGCTCCTTTATGTTTCCGCGCGTCCACGCCACGCTTCGCCTGCCGGTTGGCTCGTCAATCCAGCAGTATGCTATTGGAGATTCACAGCCCCGACGCACGGTTATGAAATCAGTGCATACGTTTTCAGATTTAAAGTCGCGGACAATTCTCTTGCCGGCATCGTCGTCCCCTATCGCCGTTAAGAACGCAGACTTCATACCCAAGCGCGCCGCGGCTACCGTCGAGTTTCCGGCGGGGCCACCGCCCTGCACTATATGCTTGGATATTTTAACCTTGCTGTCTATTGGTATCCTTGGCAGAAGACTCAGATAGTCGTTGCTGCAAAATCCCACCCCGATAAAATCGAACTTTTCCTTCATAAATTTGGCGGCTGTTTATTGTATGATCCACGTTTATGGATTTAATTAAAACTATTTATCCCAACATTTTCAAGGCTCTATACCCCGTATTTTGCTGGACAGTTTAACCGCTTTAATGAAAGTCTTTAAAGGCATTTATTTGCGCCGCGCAGCGCGATAATTTCGTTGACGCAGCGCCATGC
The DNA here is from genome assembly GCA_000438015.1 of Coraliomargarita sp. CAG:312. GTDB lineage: Bacteria > Verrucomicrobiota > Verrucomicrobiia > Opitutales > Intestinicryptomonadaceae > Merdousia. The sequence continues at coordinate 12,754 of FR901570.1, forward strand.
CGATGCAAAATAAAAAATATGAATAATTCCGATCCGCGCGACTGCCATTTCGTGTCAATAAGACAAATTGCTGAAAAGCTTGGAATATCGAAAAGCGCCGTTTCCCTTGCTTTAAACAACTCTGCGCGCATAAAAAAAGAAACAGTAAAACTTGTAAAAGATACTGCAAAATCGCTAGGATACCAGAAGAACTCCATGGTGTCAAAGATGATGTCGCATATGCGGAAATCCACCATAGGAAACTTTAGGGAAACAATAGCGCTTCTCAACGGAAATAGGGATAAAAACGCCTTCAAAAACCACAGCACGCTGCCTATTTACAAGAAGAGCGTAATGAAAGAAGCGTCGGAATTAGGATATAATGTCGATGAATTTTGGCTTTTAGACCCAAATCTCAACTGCAAAAAGCTCTCCGCAATACTGCGCGCGCGCGGAATACGAGGAGGAATTATAATGGGGCACACCGAGGATTGCGTATTCAAGTCTTATGCGAAAATATGGAACGATTTCAAAATAGTGTCCGTTGGCATAAGCGTGCACAATCCGGCGTACGAACTGGTTTGTTCAAATCAATTTGAAGTGTCGCGCAAGGCTGTTGAAAGGCTCGTGGAGCTCGGATTCAGAAGGCCGGCAATAGTAGTGGACAAAGAAATAGACTATCTTGTCGACGGCAGGTTCTACGGGGGATTTTTCAGCGCCCTGTACGACGCAAATATAAAAGAGCGCATAGATCCTTTTGGAGAGAGCATAAACAGTCCCACTTATTATTACAACCTCAGGAAATTTCTTGAAAGCCAAGACCCCGATGTCGTTCTTTATATGTTCGGAAAAACCGGAGATTTCATATCAAAAAATCTCCGCAGAAAAGACGGCTCAAAATACCCAATTGCCCAGCTGGAGCGACGCAACGACGGGAAAATCCCGGCAAGCGAATGGAACGGCATGGAGCAAAACAACGATGTTGCCGCAGAATTTGCCGTAAGAAGACTGGCATCACTATTGAGCATGCCTACGCCCAACAACAGCCCAACGACACTTATTCCACCTACATGGGTCGAAAGCAAGCGCTTGCGCGCCCAAGCGCGGAGGGCAATTGAAAAGCGCCTAAAAGAATCCCCAAAAAAGCGAAGATAACTGACTAAAATTATGGAGAGAAAGTCCGAAGACATTCTATCCCTAAAGAGCGGTAAGGCAACGCTGCTCTGCGCCGGAGGATACAACAGCATAGCTTTGTTTAAGACATCCAATGGCGCCGAACACAAATACTCGAATATCGGCGATGTCGTCGTAAAGTTCTACCGGCGCGGCATTCCTATGCCTAAATTCGACGAAATATCGCGCTGGCACAAAGAAGATTTTCACAAATTCGATATTCTAAAATCCCGGCGCTTCCAGCAGAGCGTCGATGCAGGAATCTACTTGGACAAATTCGGAAAAACATATTGCTATTCCGTTTTGGAATATGTGGACGGAGTTATAGTCCAAGACTTTCTGGATCTAAAAGCGCCTATAAGCTCCGAGCTGTGCGAGTCTATTTTAAGCCAACTCTTTGAGAATATTATTGTTCCCGCTTGGGGTTGCGGGCTAGTATTTTCCGACATTCAAGGGCGCAATTTAATTTTGCGCGAGCGGGATTTTTTGGCTATGCTGGACACAGAACAGATGCGGAGTTCTGCCGCGGAAAAGCTTTGCGGCGGAAATAAATTCTCCGAAAGGGAACTTAAGATGCATTTGGCTTTCCATTCAAGCGCCGGGAAGGCGGACGGAAACGGCACGTTGACGCGCTTTATAAAAAATATACTCTTTGCCGCATTTTTTCCAAATTGCCAATCTCCGGAGGAAAAGAAATCGCAGATTATGTCCATGGTAAAACGCGAATTTTTCTCCGGATGCGGCCCGACCAGCTATTTGTCAGAAGCTTTAAATTCAAATTCAAAAAGTTTGGATTCTTTAATTTTAAAATCTGTGCGGCATTTTTTGGATAAAATTTTTTGCGAATGCAAAGCAGATATGCAGATACCTTAAATGAAATCTCTAAAATGCAGCCTATATAAACCAGCCCAATCGACTAAGATTCCTAACATAAAACTCGATTCCTCCGGCTTAAACCCATTTTTCAATGGCAAATACCGGATAATTCCAATGCAAAGTCCGCGCCAACTTTCGATTGCCGATGCATTAGCGGAGAAAAACTTTGCCTGAATGCCCGTTTTTTCCATCCAAATGCGCTAGAATCCGCTGTCGTCAACCTCAACTTTTATAGTAGTTTCTCCGCGCATATTTTCGGGAAGGTTCATAAATTGAAAATTTTTGACTGACTCCGGGTCAAGCCTCTCTATTGCAGTCACGCGCTTTTTTTGCCCTGATTGCTGCTGCTGAGACGGACTCTCGGAAGACCGCTTAACAACAGGAGGCATTAGTTTTACCCCTCCTGACGGCGGAAGCGGAGCCGCCGAAGGCGCTGCCTCAGAAACGGGTTTTGAATTTTCGGAAGAATCCGCATCTGGCGGAGGATTTTTACGGGGGCCGATGAGCGAAACTTTTGGGCGGTCTATTTTTTTCTCGTTTGAAAGAAAATCAAATATGCTTGCGTCGTCGCCATCTTTCAAATCTCCGCCTGCGACCTGGGTTGGAATTCCAGCCTCGGTTGAATGGGATTCGCGAAAATAGAATTTATTTATATCCTGCATGGACAGTTCAAGCATTTCGGCATACCGCTCCCTCAAATAGTTTTGGTCGTAGAGATCGCGCTTTGACGTATCGATTTTCCCAAGATATTTTTTTGATAAATCCCGGTCGATATTGTCCAAGTGCAGCTCCGTCCGCGCTTTGTACCAATCATCGGATTCTTTGTGGTATTCAGGAATATCCAAATATTCTTGCCGGCTGCGGTAATCGCGCTGCCTTGACATAGAATCTCCCAAAGCGCTGTCGGGCTTTGGAGCCATTTGATTGGTCAAATAATCCGCATTGTCGGGCGTCACAAACCTAAGCCTCTCGACTTTCCCTTGCTCCTGCAAATATGAGCGCCTTTCCCCAAGCTTGCTTTTTTCCGAAGAATATTTCTTGTTTGAAGACGCGTTTGCCTTTGTAAAATCATTATTCTTTAAGGCGTAGGACGGGCACTGCGCGGCAAAAAAAAACGCCGCGCACAAAATAAATCCCACTACATTTCTAACAGGCATTGCATTAAATCTTTACGCCTATTATTTCCAATATGCGCTGCAAGTCGTCGTTTCCGAAATATTCTATCACTATTTTTCCGTGTTTCGGCGTATGCTTAATTTCAACACCCGCGTTTAAGCGCGTTGAAATTCTATTTTGAATGTCTTTTATAACCGCTGTTTGGGCGGCGTAGGAAGCGTGTGACCCGGGAGTTTTCCTCGCCGAATCGTTCTTCATTCGCTTCAAGGTCTCCTCGGTGTTCCGGACATTCAAGCCATTTTCTATAACGCGGCGGGCGAGAATAGTCTGCTGAACAGGATCGTCGATTCCGGAAATTATCTTTGCGTGCCCCAAACTTATAAGCCCTTTGGAAATATACCCCTGCACCTCGTCGGGAAGCTTCAGCAGACGCAAAGAATTGGCAACGCTTGAACGCGGCTTGCCCAACCTCTGTGAAACTGCGTCCTGGGTTAAATGGAAATTTTCCATTAAATTGGAAATTCCGCGCGCCTCCTCAATAGGATTCAAATCGGAACGCTGCAAATTTTCTATAAGCCCCTTTGCAGCCGCCGAAGCATCGCTGGCGCTCTGGACACACGCGACAACCCTCTTTAGCCCAAGCATCCTGCATGCGCGCAACCTGCGCTCTCCCGCGAGAAGCTCGTATGTGCCGTCTTTAAGCTGGCGCACCAATAGAGGCTGCAAAAGCCCTTCGGATGAAATTGAATCCGCTAGGCTGCGTATTTCAGACTCGTCGAAAACTCTGCGCGCCTGATATGGGCTTGGAACTATTTTTTCTGTCAAAATCTCGCTGAATAGCCCGTGTGACGCAATTCTTACATCGTAAGTTTTCTTATCCTGCTCCGATGGCGCTTTGCCTCCTTGCGGCGATGCTTGCGTTTGAACGCCTTGGGATACGTTTTTTTTCACGCCGCCGCTTATAACGGAACTAAGCCCTCTACCCAATGATTTGCGTTGAACGGACATATTTTGCTACTCCTGAGGTATAAATATTTTATCTCCTATGCGCAATCCCCTCGACGGATCGGCTATCTTGTTGGCGTCTTGAATCCACTTTATTTTTGAATTGTTTTTGCGCGCTATTTTAGCGAGCGTGTCTCCGGACTGCACTACATAAGTTATTCCAGACTGCGGGTAATCAGAGCCGAAAGCGACTGGCATTGAAGCTTGAGGCCGGGAGCCTATTGCTTTTGCAAGCTTTTCCATAGCGGCGTTGGTTTGCGCAGCCATGGCCTCCATGTCTTTTTTCACCTGGGCTATAATTTCCCTCTTTAAAGATTCATTCTGTGCGCCAACTTCCGAACGCACAGACGCCATTTGCGCCCTTACGACTTCGTTGCCGACTGTCGCCCCCTGAAGCGACCTAATTTTATTTGCAAGCTCCTGGTTTTCGCGCCGAGCCTGCTCTACCTCCAATCTAAGCTGCCCGACCTCGCGTTTTAACAAGTCCATATCTTGCTGCAAGTCCGCAATTGCGACATTCTGCGCCGAAGCAGAAAATCCGCCAAAAGCCATAACCGCCGAAATTATAAAAATTTTTAAAGATTTCATGTTGGAATTAATCAGCCCTCGAGTAATTTTTTTAATGCTTGAATTAAGCAAGTATTTGTTCAAGCGTAAACATTTTCAAGCATAAACAAAATTAGCGCGCTATTATTTAGAGTCAAAAAATTTTCTTTTGTTTGCAAAAATACTCCGATAAATGCTTGCAAAAGTCAATATTTTATAAAAATTCATCACTTCAATACATTTTTTTTAGACAGATGTGTGGAATTACAGGTTATATAGGATGCAAGGACGCAACCCCTATTCTAATAGAAGGATTGCGAAAGCTTGAATATAGAGGATACGACTCTGCCGGAGTCGCGCTGCTCAATAATTCGACTTTATGTGTCCACAAGAAAAAAGGGCGGGTGTCGGTGCTTGCTGAAGAAGTCGCAAAATCGCCTTTTGCTGCGCATACAGGAATAAGCCATACGCGCTGGGCAACACACGGCGGCGTCACAGATGAAAATGCGCATCCACACGTTTCAAGCGACGGAAATTTTGCCCTGGTCCATAACGGAATAATTGAAAACTACGAACAAATAAAACACTTTTTGACTGGGAAAGGATATAAATTTTCCAGCCAAACCGACTCGGAATCCCTGGTCAATCTAATATCATACCATTACTTTGAGCGCACTTCAGTTTCGGACGAAAACCGGTTTATGGAGGCAGTCCGCAAAGCGTTGATGCACGTAGAGGGAACTTACGGGATAGCAGTCATAAGCAAACTTAGCCCGGGACAAATAATAGCGGCGCGAAAAGGATCTCCGCTTATAATAGGAGTAGGAAAAAACGAAAGATTGGTTTCAAGCGACGTGTTGGGATTTGCCGGTAGGGCGCAAAATGTCATATATCTCGAAGACGGGCAAGTCGCAAGCGTCACGCCAGACAGCTGCGATATTATAACCATAGGCAAGAAACCGATCGAATGCGTAGTAAGCGAAATTGACTGGGATCTTGAAAATGCCGAATTAAACGGAGCCTCCCATTATATGGAAAAAGAGATTTTCGAGCAGCCGAAAGCGCTCGAAAACGCAATCCGCGGACGAATATCCGACGATAATTCAACAGCAGTTCTTAACGGATTAAATATTACCCCCAACGAGCTTCGCCAAATCGACAGAATCCTGTTTTGCGCATGCGGCACTGCCTGGCATGCGTGCATGGTCGCAGAATACCTCATAGAAAGATACGCGCGCATTCCGGTGGAAGTCGAATACGCCAGCGAGTTTAGGTACCGCAACGCGCCTTTAGACAAGAATACTCTAGTGTTTGTCATCAGCCAAAGCGGAGAAACTATCGACACCCTTGAGGCTTTGCGCGAATCCAAACGCAAAGGCTTTAGAACCCTTGCAATAACCAATGCGGTAGGCTCGACTATCGCGCGGGAATCGGACGGAGGATTATACCAGTACGCTGGAAAGGAAGTTGGAGTTGCATCAACAAAAGCTTTCACATCGCAGGTAATGATATGCCTGCTTATTGCATTGTACATAGCCAGAATGCGCGACCTCTCATTTGCCGAAGGCAGAGAGATAGTCGACGCAATAAAATCCGCTCCCCAAATTGTATCGGATATTTTAAAACAGGCAAAAGGCATAGAACAGATAGCAAAAAAATACGCAAAATTCCACGATTTCCTTTTTCTCGGCAGGCTCTCCGAGTTCCCAATAGCCCTTGAAGGGGCGCTTAAATTAAAGGAAATATCCTACATACACGCCGAAGGTTATCCGGCCGCCGAAATGAAACATGGGCCGATAGCCCTCGTATCGCCGGATTGCCCAAGTGTAATCTTCGCAAACTCCGACGAAATTATTTCCAAAGTAGTTTCAAACGCCCAAGAAATCAAGGCTCGAAAAGGCCCGATTATAGCCATAACCGACGCTCCGGATTTATTTGTGGGGTTGGCAGACGACATAATAACTTTGCCTAAGGTACATGAATCCATAAGAACCATAGCCGCCACCATTCCAATACAGCTTCTTGCATATTATGTAGCTTTAGAGCTAGGATGCGACGTCGACAAGCCGCGCAATCTTGCAAAAGCCGTCACTGTAGAATAACCCCAAACAATTGCCCGCCAAGTCAATTAAAAAACGAAAAATAGAAAAAACGCCGCTTGG
>FR901570.1:19661-45710 GCA_000438015.1 Coraliomargarita sp. CAG:312
TGGCAATGCAACCCAAATATTTTGCGCAATAACGCTAAGAAACTTTATCGCGCAAGTAAACTTTCCGTTTAGTTTGGATTTTATTCCGCAAATGCAATATCTGGATCCATCGATATCGTAATGCGGTATTGCATACCCGGGCGCATAACCATAGCCCTATCGCGGGCATATACTTGCAGATAATGTATATTGCCCCAATAAGAACGATACTGTGGATCTTCGGTGACAACCTCCGTATCTAGCCAATTTGCCTGGAAGTCGTCTTTTTCTACGGCTATTCCAAGGCCGTTTGCGCCTATTGCAAAAGACATTGGCACGTGGTATTCCGAATGCGGAGACCCAATTGCAACCACAAGCCTGAAATTGTCCAAAGTTATCTGCGAAGATACCGTATAAACAAACTCTCCCGTTATTTTGTTTCCGCTAAAAGACCAAGACACCTTGCAAGAGCCAATTCCTTTTACGATATCTCCGTCCACAGTAATCAAATCAGGCTGCTCGTAACGGAAAAAATAGGAATTGCGCAATCCCAAGCCTGTCGTGCAGCGTTTCCCGTAATACGAAGGCGTTGTGACTTTGTCGCCGAATGTGAGCTCCGGAATTAGAATCGGCAAATATTTATCAGCCGGCCAATCAAAAATTCCGGGCATATGCGGGAATGCAAGAGACGAAGATATGTTCTTTGCCCCGGGAGCTATAAGCGGCAAATGAATATGAAGGCCCGTTTCCGCATTCTGATAAATAAACAATCCCTGCTCTTTGCGCGAAGTATTGTCGAAAGAAACATACTTCCCGTAAGTTTTTGCGACAGACTGTTTGGCTTGCATTTGCCGTCCGACTGTCTTTGCTAGCCTGGACCACTGGCACAAATAGCGCGCGGCGTCAAAATTTGCCATGCGCGTAGAACATCCCGCATCAGCCGAACGCTCAAAATCTCTTATTACAAGATATCCATTCTCCTGATCTAGGTAGGTCATGAAGAAGAATTGGAAAAGCCTGCGCAATATGTCTGTATAATCGCCGATTTTATCTTCCGCAATCCAATTGTCGCGCATTGCCTGCAAAATCATTGATATGCAGTGCATTTGCCCATAAGCGCCAAGTTTCCTTCCAAACGCCCAGCCCAAACCGTCTGAACGCACAATGTCTGGAAAGAGCCTCAAATATTTTTCGGCAAAAGTGCGCAAACTGGGGATTTTCCTGTCGCGCAAATGCATATTTGCATGAAGCTGCAGCGATTGACGGATAAATACAAAGGATACTACTCCAAACAAATCGAAATTGCCGTCTATGCCTTCGGATGGCTTGTCGTCGAAATAATTTCCGGTAGAAGTCTGCTGTATGCGCTCCAAAAATCTGTCGATTAGCTTTCCGGTCTCGTCTTTCTTGCTTAGCCCCATGCTAAAACGGGCCACAGACTTGGCTATATTAAAAATTTGGAAGTGGTTGTCGTAATCGGTGCGCGAAAGAAGCCTTTTGTCCAAATTTTTCTGTGTATCCTCCAAAAGTCTATCCCAGACTGGATTTCTGTCTTTTGACGGCCCGAAAGAAAGAAGCCCCAAAGACGAATAAGCCAAGCCGTCCTCTGTATATTCTTTATCGTTAGTCTGAGCCGTGATGCAACGCGCGCACAAATCAACTATATCCCTGCCCTCCAACTCGGTGGAACCGGTAGCCCGGTAGAACTCTCCGAGAGCTAGGGCTGCATGCCCCGGTTCGTAGTCGAGAGACGATTCATTCTCGACCGGCGTTATAGAGCCGTCTTCATTAATGGCTCCAATGTTTTTGCCCAATATCGATCGGGCCATATCCATGCATTGCTCTGAAAAATTAAGCATTTAAAAAGAAGGGCAACAAATTACAGGTTGAAGTAATAAAGGTTTATTTATCCGACGAGCAAAAAAAATTGTCAACACTTTATATCCTTATATCTGAAAATAAAGCTTGAATGCGGCAGTAAAATTCCGATAAATAATCGACATAATCAAGTTTATTTCGAATGAGGGGGTGTTCCGGAATTCGACTTTAGACCGTAGATTATGCCGGCATGCCGGAGACGACACTTGGCTCCGTAAAAATGTGTCATCAAAAATATAAATGGCGAAGAATACGCTATTGCTGCTTAATTAACGCGGCACGTCAGCCCGCAGACACCCGATAAGCGGAATCTGGCGTCGACATCGGGAAAGGATGCTCAATTAAATTCCGGGGGTTGTGCATTCTAATTACTCGGAGTTGCCGACGCAGAGGAAGTCCGCACCCAACCGCGTCGAAAGCCCAATGCGAGACTAAGCATGTAGAAAGTATAACCGAAAGCCTCTAGGACGCGGGTTCAACTCCCGCCACCTCCACCATTTCCGCAACGGCGGCAACCAAAATCAGATGGGAATATATTATTAAAATTTTCGAGGTTTTGTTGTTCGACAGTCGCGCCCCGCCTCCAAGGATTAAAAGCATCGTTTGCCGCAATAAAATTTAAGCGTTGTTCAAGCGCTAGTTATTTTCAAAAAAAATTTTTTTGGTCTCTATGGCAAAGAATAGATTTTTCCATATTCTCCCTTAACTAATAGGTATATCCAAAAAAAATTGAAATACGAATTGGCATAGGGCATATGGGTTTTCGCAGCCATTCCCCGAATGCAAAAACCGCCCTGCAAGAGCCGGGACCTGAGCCTGTTGAAGCAGCGGAAAAATCCTAGTTGGACAACTCCATCCAATCTATGCAACCGCAACCTATGCGCCAGGCAGTTTTACTCTAAAATATTAAGCGGATTTAAAGCAAAATTTTAGCCGCAAAAAATTTGCAGACAGGAGTTTTTAGGCGCAACGCTAGTTTTTTCATAGTGCTTTTTCCAGAAAATGCCGCGATTGCCAGTAAGCGGAAGTTTTTTTGAGTTTTTGTGGATGCAAGCTCTATTTTGAGCGAGCTTCGTTTTGCGAGCTAGAGTAATTAAAAGTGCATTGAATATCATATAGCTCATTTCGCCCCGATCCTCTTATTTGATATGCCCCACAAGCTATCGCTCCGATTCTTATGTCGCGCGGAAAAATTTTAACTTGCTACGCCTATATAATTAAAGCCTATTTTAAGACAAACACTTCTTCCTTTTGAAACAACATTGCGCAAAAGGAATAAAATTTAAGTCCGCCTAATATGTAAAAATTACGCTAAAAAGGCTTTTAAAATAAATTCATTCGATTATTAATATATTAGTTCTTCCAAGGTTAATTTTTATATTGTTGCCCGGTTATTATTAGATTCCTGCAAACTTTTAACTCATCTTGCTATGATTGTAAGCGCGATTCAAAAATCAAATTCAATTTATATCTATAAAGACAAAGGACCTGTTATGGTCCGCGGAGGGTTTCTCGTTAGTTTTACTGCGACAACTTATTCCTACGTGCCCACTAAAAATACTAAACTAATTATAGTTTGCGATGAAAAAGGGCATAGGATAAAGAGTTTTAACGCTCCCAGTCCCATAAAATCGGGTCCGGGCTGGTAGATTATTTTAATTTATTGAAAAAACGTCCGGAGTTTGCAGTAAAAAGCGCATAGGCTAAACAATAGCGGCCGCTAGTTAACACAAGACACTTAGAAGAATTTCAACCTTAGCAAAATGGAATCCACAAAAACCTAGGCCAATAGCAATTGTCTTTCGGCATTCTATGCGAAGATTGAGCCGAGAGATAAAGTGCTTGTTTAGGGAAGAAAACAAATTTATTTTTGCAAGGAAAGCATAAATATTGTCAGCAACCAAGCTTAAGTATTCCTTAAAAAGTTCCCGCAAGATTTTCGCATAGTAGGCGTTTTACAGACCGTCTTAAAAACGATTGGTGGAAACAATCTGGCTATATAAAAAATATAGCCTTGGATTAGCGGCATTAAAGAATTTTTCCAAATCCGCCAGTCGGCAAATGTGTTAACCAAACAAAATAAACTGTTAGTTTTTTGTGTTTGAATATTTATATGTCAGCTACACGCGGCGTCTATTTAACGCAGGTTTGCATTATAGCCATGCACCGCTTTTAAAAGTTTAAATAAATTCTAAAACGCGGGCAATGAATAAAAGAAAAGATTACAAATATAGCCGCAAAAATTTCCAAGCTAGACGGAGAAATGCGAAAAACTTTCCAACATATCACCATCCGCACGACATCCAATTTAAATTGTACTAGGCCCGAATTTTTTCTGATAGTGCCTTGCTACAAGCGAAAGCAGAGCTCCTAAAAATCCCCCTATTATTATCATCGAGGCAAAAGATACCGAAACAGATCCAAATCCTGTGCAAGACACTGCGATGGATCCCAGAAAAAACGGCAACGCACCCAAGAGAGCGGCTGCGGTTCCGGCGTTGTTCCTCTGGCTGTCCAATACTATCGCAGCGGCTGCTGGAGCGGCCANCAGCGGCTGCTGGAGCGGCCACTCCGAACATAAACATCATAACCCATATTGCAAGTTCGACAAAATAGACATTAGCTCCCGCCGATATTAAAATAGCTTCGATTATCGCGGCTGCAAACGCCCCTACGCCGCTAAAAACAACAGCTGTCCGTCTCCTTCTAAATTTTGCCGACAACATTGCTCCAGCGCCTATCCCCGCTGCGTTTAAGGCAAAAATAGCGCTGAACGACATTGCGTTTAAACCATAAATATTTTGGAAAATATACGGAGATGCGGAAATATAGACAAACAAAATTATAGCCATCGCGCCTTGCTGAAGGATGTAGTATAAAGCAACTTTGTCTAAAAACACATTTTTATACAGTTTAAATATCTCAAAAACCGAAAGCCTTGAACGGCGCGAAGTCTCCAGAGACTCGTCTATTCTATACGACAGCCACAATAATACCAGTCCCAATACGAATAAAATCGCAAAAACAAATCTCCAACTTGCAAACACCAAAGTAATTCCGCCGGCTATTGGTGCGGCAACGGGAGCTATGCTATGGACGGCGGCAACCAAAGCCAAGAATCTGGCAAGCTCCATGCCTGAATAATTATCCGATGGAATCGAGCGCGACAATACAATCCCTCCTGCTCCAGCTACACCCTGGAAAAAACGCATTGCTATAAAGAAATATATGTTTGAGGCAAACACGCATGCGAGCGAGGATATTACGAACATCCACATGGAAACAAGCAGCGGGAAGCGCCTGCCGAACTTATCGCTGAGCGGGCCTATAACAATCTGCCCTGCCGCCAGGCCTATCATGCAAACGCTCATGCTCATTTGAACCCAAAATGGCGTAGTTGAAAACGCCTCGGGCAAAGCCGGCAAAGCTGGCAAATACATGTCGGTCACAAAAGGGCCGAATGCAGAAAGTCCGCCCAACGTAACGAGAAACAAAACTCTATTTAACCTATCCATTGAAATTGCCGCATTGTCCACAGAAAGCAGAAAATGGCAAGGGATTTTAAAACTCCATCGTCCAGTCTCCCCGACCGGAAAGAATAATTTGCTCTTCAACGGGCAAATGACGCAAAATCTTCCGGCGCGCACAAAGTTTTCAAGCGAATTCAGAAAACGAAAGCTGCTTTATGGTTACCAAAATTTGTGGCATTAAACCAAATATCCCCGAGAGCAAAGAAAACAAGGAGATCTTTTCCAAATGGGAAAAAACTGCGCCCCAAGGAGAGAGAAATACAAACCTCAGCCTCTTTTCCAATAGTAGTGCGCCATTCAGAGCAATGCTGACAACTCTTTACTTTCTATAAATCCGGAGATGACTTAAACGCGGAAAATCTTTAAGTCCGCCAAAACACAGAAACCGCTTTAACTTTGAAAAAATAAAATATTTGTTTAGCTATTTAATTGAGTTTTCGCTGGCGTATATAAAAACTGCAACACTGATATTTAAACTATGCTTTCTTTCAAAAAAAATTTCTTTTGCTGCGGCAGTATTTTTCCTCGCCGTTTGCGCCTACCCAAACGACGAACGCCCAAATATCGTTTTCATACTTGCAGACGATATGGGAATTGGAGACTTAAGCTGCTACGGCCAAAAAAAATTTAAAACTCCAAACATAGACTCCCTAGCCAGCCAAGGAATAAAGTTCAACCGCCATTACGCAGGATCCACCGTATGCGCGCCATCCAGAAGTTGCCTGCTTACGGGGCTTCACACAGGACACGCTCCGATAAGGGGCAATATCCAATCCAAGCTGGACACGGAAGGCCAGCAAGAAATGCCAGCCGACACTATAACTCTTGCGAACATGCTGCGTTCATGCGGCTATAAAACCGGCGCTTTCGGGAAATGGGGACTGGGGGCGCAAAATTCCCATTCATCTCCCATGGCAATGGGGTTTGACTTGTTTTTTGGATACAATTGCCAATATTTAGCGCATAATTATTATCCGGACCACTTGTGGCAAAACTCTAAAAAAATAGTTCTCAAAGGCAACTTAGACGGGAACAGAACGCAATATTCAGCAGACATCATACACTCCCAATTGATAAATTTTATAAAGACATGCTCCTCACAACCCAAACCAGGCAAAAAGCCGTTTTTTATATATTACGCAATGACTCTTCCGCACGCGGAAATGGCAGTACCCCAAGATGCACTTGAGGAGTTTGGAAACAAATTTGAGCCGGAAACAGAATTCAAAGGAATTCCCAAAGCTCTTTACGGCGCCCAGAAAAAGCCTCATGCCGCATTCGCAGCTATGATGAAGCGCATAGACGGATACGTAGGAGACATAGTAAAAGCGCTGGACGAATGCGGTGAACTTGACAATACTCTTATATTTGTGACATCGGACAACGGAGCGCACTGCGAGGGTGGACACGACCCAAAATATTGGAATTCAAACGCAGGTTTGCGCGGATTAAAGCGCGATCTATACGAAGGCGGAATAAGAGTGCCAATGATAGTATACTGGAAAGACCGGCTTAAGAATTCAGAAACAGACCATATATCGGCGTTCTGGGATATAATGCCGACAATAAAGGAAATTTCAGGCTCAAAGTTTGAACCGACAACAGACGGCATTTCTTTTGCGCCGCTTTTAGCCGGAAAACCTCAGCCCAAACACGACTTTCTATATTGGGAGTTCCACGAGCAGGGCGGCAAACAGGCGGTTCTGCGCGGGGCTTGGAAGCTGCTTAAAATAAACGTAAACAACCCGAAGAAGACAAAGTTTGAGCTGTACGATCTCTCTAAAGACGAGACTGAAAGCATAGATGTATCTGGAAAACATCCGAAAAAACTTGCCGAATTAAAAAACATTCTTGAGAAATCGAGAAACAAATCCCCCATAAAGCAGTTTAATTTTAAAGACTAAGCCTGCAGAAGCGCAACATAAGCCTCAATTCGCGCTTGCCACTGCAGGCCAGATTTATATTTCCTAAATTTATGCGCATTTTATTTTATGCTTTATTGTTTTTATTGCTTGCCCAGCGGGTTTTTTCAGGCGAAAACGCCGACTGCGCGAAATGCCACGCAAATGAAACAATGCAATGTTCCGCCCCCCCCAAAGCCCTACACCATAAATTTGCCAACCGCGAAGTATCTGACAATTTAGACTCGAAAGTGTTTTCGGATAGAACCTTCATAAACGGAAAGACAAAATACATTTTTTTTAAAGACAGAGGCGCATTTAAAATCTCTGTGTCGGAAGACGGTAAAAACGCCGAAGAGTTCAATGTAAAGTTCGCAATCGGATTGGAGCCATTGGTGCAATATGTGGTCGAAGGAGAACGCGGGGCTATGCAAGTTGTGCCTATAGCGTACGACCCATTGAAAGACGAGCTCTTTGACGTTTTCGGGGGCGAAACCCGCAACCGCGGAGACTGGGGACATTGGCTGTCAAAGGGGATGAATTGGAATTCAAATTGCGCATATTGCCATATGACAGGATTCAAAAAGAACTATGACGCTGAATCCGATTCTTACTCGAGCAAGTTTGCCGACCACGGCGTAAGCTGCCTCCAATGCCATACTGCCCTACCCAAAGATTGCGGACAAAGCGGCATACCTATTCTAGAAAAGCACCCTTCCCCTTCAGAAAGAATGGGTGCCTGCGCGTCATGCCACAGCCGGCGTGAACATTTAAACGCCGAACGCTTCAAAGTCGGAGACGACTATTTCGACTCTTTTCGGCCTGAACTTCCAGTAGTTGACGGAATTTACTATGCGGACGGAAAAGTTCGCGACGAGGATTTCGTTTTTTCGTCGTTTATGATGTGCAGGCAATACACAGCCGGAATAGTATGCACTGACTGCCACGACCGACACACTATGCGGACTTCACGCCCGATTGATAAGAACCAGTTGTGCCTAACATGCCACGCGCCAGAGGCAAGAAACATCAAGGGAGCTCCAACAATAGATCCGCACAAACACTCGTTCCACGGCGACAACGAAGGGAATCTATGCGTAAACTGCCATATGCCCAAAACTGTATATATGGGAAGAGACGCCAGATACGACCATGGGCTTACATCTCCAGACCCGGTTTTGACAAAAGTTGCCGGAATTCCAAACGCATGCTCCCAATGCCACGATAAAATCGACTCCGATAAACCGGAACGCGATTTGGATTGGCTTATAGAATCGTTTGAAAAAAACTACGGAACCGAACGCTTTCTGCGCAAGCGCGCCCGTTCCATAGCCGTTTCAAAAGCCCATAAAGGAGATGTTTCGGAGGAATTAAAAAATGAACTTATGCGCCTGCTGGATTTGGAAGAAAATCCCGCGTGGCAGGCTACAATTGTAGCGTTGCTGTCAACTTGGATCGGCGACGACGAAGTTTTCGACCGCATAAAAAAAATGCTGACATCCCAGCACCCATTAGTCCGTTCGTCTTCCATACGCGCAATTTCAGCGCGTCCAGACAGCTCGGACATTCTAAAAGAACATCTCAAAGACGCGTCCGCAATCGTGCGCATAGACTCGGCTTTCGCCTTGGGAGGAGAGCTAGCCGAAAACTCAAGCCAATACGCGGAACTTCAAGAATATTTAAAATTCAACTCCGACAGACCCTTGGGACTATTAAAGCGCGCCGACTTCGCGCTGCGCTCCGGAAAATTCGCGGAAGCAAAATCCCATGCGGAATCGGCTCTTAAGCTTGAAAGCGGAAATCCGGACTTGGAAAGAGAAGTCGCAATAATGGTTTTCAAAGCCGGATACTATAATGATTCGCTTAAAATATTGAAGTCCGCGCGCGAGAAATATCCGCTATCTTCCCAGATAGCATTTGCACTGGCTTTGTTTTACAGCGAACTAGGAGATTTGCCCGCTGCTGCAAACGAACTGGAATCGGCCGTGAAGCTGGACGAAAATTTCGCTCGCGCTTGGTATAACCTTTCTATTGCCCGATTCAAGATGGGTAAAATCGACGAAGCCATTGAGGCAATCGACAAGGCGATTGAAACAGATCCCGCCAACGCCCAACAATATACTAACTTAAAAAACTACTTAATAAATAACGGGAAAAAGCGATAATTCCGCAAAAGCAAAAAAATAGCTTAAACTTGTGGATAGCCAAATTTCTGTACTATTTCAATGCTCACTACACCCGGCATTGCAAAACCCGTCTATGCTCAACAAATTTATTCTGCAGGCAAAAAGGCAAATGCCAATTTTAAGTTCAAAAACTAACCAGCTCCGACCCTTATTTTAGGCGGAGGCGTAAAAACCGATGCGCCCTTAGCCTTTGTTTTTCTCTTAAATACATTTCCTCTGTGCCCTACGACAAATAACTCCGACATTCCCTCACCGCCGAACGCCAAACTTAACGGCAGTTCACCCATTGGCAACTCTAATATTGCAGCAGACCTCCCGTTGTAGTCGCAGATTTGAATGCCCGCGGATGTCGCCAAATACACGCGGCCGCTGTCGTCGCATACCGCCGAACTCGCAGAAGTTCCGTCGCATTGGTCTGGAACATGAAGAAAGAAAAATTCCTGTTTGCAGTCTATCTTTCCGCCATCCAATACTTTGTAGCTGTACCCCCTTCTTGTTGCGGAATCAAAAACGTACAGCCAATTCTCGTTTGCGGCTATTCCTACAGCACCTTTTGTCACAACATTTTTGTCAAGCTCAGAGATATTGCCGTCCGCGTCAATGCTAACAAGAGACGCATCCGCCCCGCTGTACGATAAAAGCGCATAAAAATGCGAGCCGCGCGTCGCAACCGCCCTTGCATGCGCAACGCGTTTGCAAATCTCCGCGAAATTGTTTCCACTCCTAATTTTTAAAATTCCATTTTGAAGCGACAAGTCTGCTTTGAGCCCTTTAGCAATTGTTCCGGCATGGAAATCTCCGTTTCCCCAAAGCGCCTTTACGGACTTTTCACCCGCCAGCGCAACGGACGCGTTTTCCCCCATTACAAGGCAGTCTTCAATATCGGCGTCCGCTATCTTTATGAATGGTTCACCCGGGATCAGCACATCTTGCAATATATGGTTGCGGCTCTTTTGCGACGCCTCAACAGGCTTAGGCCAATCCTTCCAAAGATAGCGCATGACATCCGGCATAATCATGTCTGAGTGAAATCCGCGGTGGCTTGCCTCTCCAAAGGAAAATTTAAAATCATATCCGGCAAACTCCAACGCCCTCGCCATAGACTGGTTTGCGCTCCACCAGTCCCCGAAGCAAGTCCACATATCCCGCGACCCGCTTTGCATAAATATTCTCAGAGGTTTCGGTTCGTATTTATGAACGAGTGTCGCATTTGCAAAAGATCCGCGAAGTCCCGTGAAAGACCCGGACCCTGTAAAGACTCTCGAAAACTCCCATGGGCAAGCCCAAGCTGCATTAAAAGCCGCTGCTGCGCCAGAACTAAAACCCGCAATCATTCTGTCATTGCCGCTTTTCGAAAGAATTATCCTGCGGCCGTCTTTTGTTTTTAATGTCTCGGCAAACGGCAACAACTCTGACACAACAAACTTGGCAAAACGCGGAGACGGAGTATCGTACTCCAACGTCCTATTTGCTCGGGGCGAATCTTTGTCTTTGCCGCCAGCAACTATTCCGGGAGAAGACGCAACTGCTATCATCATCGGGATCTCGCCCTTCGCAAGAAGATTTGAAATGACATTGCCTATGTGGAATTGCGGACCGTCTTGCAAAACAACCACGCATGCTTTTTCATTTCCGCCGTATTCGGCGGGAACATACACCCAAACTTTTCTCTCCGTTCCGGGAAAAACCTTGGAGGCGGAGAATTTAGATTCAATCCACTCGCCATATTTTACTCCGGATTTTTGTTTAGAGTCTTCCGTAAGAGGAAACATCGATTTTTCGTCAATTTTAACCTCCGCCGTACAGGATAAGGCAAAAGTAAAAAGAAAAAATGCCGCCGCAAGAAACTTTTCCAAGCACATTGTTTTTTTATTGATATTTTTCCGTTAAAACACCCGCCTACCGCAACATCCCATAAATAAAAACGCGCGCAAACAATGCGAAAGTTTTTATTGCGACTTCCCGTATTTTTCTTTTAAAGCCGATTTTAAAAGTTCGGGCTCGTATTTATCGGACTTCGGAACTTTGTAAAACTCTCTCAGGCGTCTGAGTTCCTTAGATAAGGCTTCAACCCTCTCGGCTTTGGACGGGTCTCCGGCAAGATTGTTAAGTTCATTTGGATCAGTCGACAAATCGTAGTATTCCCTTTCTCCAATAGGATAAAAATCTATCAATTTTTCTTTCCCCATAATTACGCCGTCATGGCGCATAACCATATGAATGGCTGGCCATTCGTAATAATGGTAATAAAGCGATTTTCTCCAATTTTCCGGAGTTTTGCCGGAGAGCAAAACTGGCTTAAAGCTCACCCCCTGCATTTCATCGGGTATATCGCACCCTGCTATGTCTAGAATTGTCTCGGCGAAATCCAAATTTTGTACTAAAGCGTCGCTCTTTGAACCAGGTTTTATAACGCCTTCCCACTTTATTACAAATGGAGTTCTAAAACTTTCCTCATACATAAACCGCTTGTCGAACCACCCGTGCTCTCCCATGTAAAATCCCTGGTCGGATGTGTATATAACTACAGTGTTGCCGTCCAATCCGCTTTCTTTTAAGTAATCCAAAATGCGACCGACATTCTCGTCAACGCCTGCAAGAGTTGCGCAGTAATTTTGCATATATCTTTGATATTTGCGTTCCACAAGTTCGCGGCCGCTTGGATTGCCCTCGAAAAACGCCTTATCCTTGGCAGCAAACTTTTGGCGCCAAATTTCCTTTTCCTCCGGAGTCATTGATTTAGGTGGATTGTCAAGCACGAGGCGATAATTTTCCATATGATTGTCTATCCGCATTTCTTGGTTCTTTGCGGCTGATCCTCTTGTGGAATAGTCGTCGTAAAAAGTCTCAGGCAGCGGAAATTTCACATTGTCGTACATATTGGCGTGGCGCAATGCAGGGTGCCACTCGGAGTGCACGCCTTTAAAATGAACCATTAGCATAAATGGTTTTTTGGAGTCTCGCTTTTCTTTTAGCCACCATAACGCCCTATCTGCAACGATGTCGGAATTGTACCCATGCCTGCGAAATTTTTTTCCGTCCATCCCGATAAAGATAGGATTATAGTACAACCCTTGTCCGTCCTGTATTTCCCAGAAATCAAATCCCGTTGGATGGCTCACCAGATGCCACTTCCCGAAAATCGCTGTTTGGTATCCATTGGCCTGCAAAATTTTTGGAAATGTTGTCTGCGATCCGTCAAAAACCTGCCCTGCAGAATTTGCATAAAAACCGTTGGCGTGGCTATGTTTGCCAGTAAGTATCGTGGCGCGCGAAGGTCCGCAAAGAGAATTTGTTACATAACATCTGTCAAAGCGCATGCCCTCGTTGGCGATGGAATCGAGGTTGGGAGTTTTGACTATATCTTTCAGGGGTCCTCCGTATGCCGCAAAAGTCTGATAACTATGGTCATCTGTCATTATATAAACTATATTTGGGCGTTCTTTAGAAAACGCTGCCTGAACGAAAAACGCCAACACCCCAAAAAACAATATTAACTTCGACATAGTTTTATGTTTCCCGTTTTAAGGCGTCCTGTCAATATAAAGGAATGAATCGTAAGATGTTAGCATATTTCTTAAAGGGACTATACATATGCGCATTTATTTGCGCGCCGCTTTTTGCCATTGCAACCTCACCTTCAACGCCTCCGCAACACACTCCCAAAAAACGCCCCAACATACTGTTTATAATAGCCGACGACTGGGGTAAGCATGCCAAATCGTACGGGACCGGAGACTGGATAAATATGCCGACATTCGATAAAGTTGCCGAAGAAGGAATCCTTTTTAACAATTGTTTTACATCAAATCCAAAGTGCGCCCCATGCAGGGCAAGCATAACAACCGGCCGCAACACTTGGCAATTAAAAGAAGGCGTACAGCACTTCAACCCCTGGCCAAAGGAATTTATAACGTATCCGGACATACTCGAAGCCAATGGATACCATGTAGGGTTTACCGGTAAAGGATGGGGCCCCGGAGACTACAAATGTGCAGGGCGCAAAAATAATCCTGCCGGCAAGGCTTACAATAAGTACTTTCTTGATCCCCCTGCAAAGTATATAAACCGCAACGACTATTCGCGCAATTTTATAGAATACTTTATGAAGGAACGCCCCGCAGGAACTCCGTTTTGTTTCTGGCTGGGATTTACAGAACCGCATAGGCCATACGAAGACGGAGCGGGAGTCCGCGCGGGGAAAGACGTGAAATCCGCAGAAGTTCCAAAGTACTACCCCAAAAACGATATAGTGCGCTCAGACATATTAGACTACGCCTTTGAGGCTGAATATATGGACTCGCATGTAAAGAAGGTATTGGAATATCTTCAGAAAACGGGGGAATTGGACAATACTCTGGTTGTTTACACATCCGACCATGGAATGCCGTTTCCCCGCGTAAAGGGACAAATCTTTGAACACGGATACAATGTGCCTTTGGCAATCCGCTGGGGGAAAAATATTCCAAAGCCGCGGGTTGAAGACACATTTATAAATGTTAGGGATTTCGCTCCCACGTTTTTGGAGCTTGCAGGCGTTCCGAAGCATCCCCAAATGACAGGAAAAAGCTTTCTATCCCTTCTAACCTCACCCAACCCGCCTGCCCCCGATACCGAACAGTTTATGCTTGTGGGCAAAGAGCGGCACGATTTGGGACGACCGAACAATGCAGGATATCCTGTCCGCGCGATTAGAACAAACGACTTCCTTTTTGTGCGCAACTACGAGCCTGACGCATGGCCGGTAGGAAATCCTGAAACAGGATACCGCAACTGCGACGACAGTCCCACAAAAACGCTTCTGCTATCGCGTTTCGATAAATATTACAATTGGAGTTTCGGGAAACGCCCCGAGTACCAACTCTATGATATCCGCAAAGACCCCGAATGTCTAAACAATCTTGCATCCGACCCGAAGTACTCTGAAATTGCTGAAAAGCTAAAGGCAAAATTGCAGACTGAGCTTGAGAAAGACGGCGATTTCCGCGCGCTCGGGCAAGATTTGTCGTGGCTGAATAAAGTCCGATGGACTGCGCCGCAAGAAACAGGATCTTGGCAAGAGTGGACGAGCAACAACAAGAACTCCAATTAAAATATCGAAGCGGTTGTTTTCTAGCGGGTTCGGCAAATTCCACGCAAGCGCGGGCCTCATTTTCAAGGGATGCGCCGTGAATGCGAGGCAGCCTAATTGCTACTTTGAGGTAATCTCCAAGAGCTCTTTATATGCGTGAGTCTTGTTCTTGGTGAGCATCGTATCGTGAGGATACGGCATGGATTTTAGCCACATATTAAGTTCATCGCGCATTTTTAAAGCCTCCGCGGAATCGCCTGGAAGCGGAGAAAGTTGCTTGCAGTCGGCATTTAAGTCATATAGCCCCAGGGAAGCGGGAATCTCGTTTGAAATATGTTTGTATGCGCCTTTTTTTGTGGTGGAAATAGCGAGATACACTTTGTCGGCTTCCGATATATTGAACGCAAACATTGGGCAACGGTTCGCATCCTGAGTTTTCATTTTAACAAAACCCCAGTCAGTATTGGGATACCAAGTGATGGCATGAAGTCCGTCGGTATAAAAATTCTTACGCGAGGTTTTAGTTTTCTGCCCCAAAACAACAGGTTTTAGAGACTCGCCGTCGAGTCCGTCCGGGATTGGAATTTCGGCAAAATCCATAGCTGTCGGGAAAACGTCAAGCAAACTTGCCAAGGCGTTGGAATACCCGGGTTTTGCATTTGGTGCGCATATTATCAGAGGAACCCTCGAACCGCCTATCCATCCCTGCCCTTTTCCGCCGCGGTAGGGCGCGTTTGACGGCGGCAAAATATAGGGCGATCCATTGTCGGCGCAAAGCACGAAAATCGTATTTTTATCTTCGCCGTATTTTTTTAGAAGCCAAAAAAACCTCCG
Source organism: Coraliomargarita sp. CAG:312 (assembly GCA_000438015.1). Taxonomy (GTDB): domain Bacteria; phylum Verrucomicrobiota; class Verrucomicrobiia; order Opitutales; family Intestinicryptomonadaceae; genus Merdousia. Next base: position 35,041 of record FR901570.1, read on the forward strand.
GACAGTTTCGTCGATCGAACGCATATGTTCAACATGCGCGGCTATCTGCGGCATAGAGCTCTTAACGGCGTACTTTTCTGGCGCGGGATCTAGCCTCCCGTGCATAGTCATCGGAGCAAAATACAACAGAAATGGCTTATTTTCCTTGAGGCATTCTTCCATGTATGCCGCCGCCTTGTCCGCAAAAAGGTCGGTTAAAAATTCGCCTTCAGGACGCTGCGGAACTCGCGATTTGTTTTCCCACAAATCAGCCGCGCAATAATAGCGGCTGTCGTGCAGATTATACCCGAAATAATAATCGTACCCCAAATCTGTCGGCCACTCTCCTTCTGCGCACGAAGCCCAAGCCGAACGCCTATCCGCCTCAAGCGGGTCGTCTATGGGAATTTTTTTACCCCGCACAATTGAAAACTGTTTTTTTGGTTTTGGAGAATTTTTTTGGCGTTTTACAGCCGCTTGAAAATCACCTTCATTGTGGCGCGACACATGCCATTTTCCGATTGCGGCGCACGAATACCCCGCCTTTTTAAAATTCTCTGCAAGCAGCGGAATATTGTCGTTTTTTACGCCTTTTGATATGGAGCTTGCCAAGTCGCAAACACCCCAGCGCTGCTGGTATTTGCCGGTCATCAATCCGGTTCTTGACGGCGCGCACAAATTGCTTGAGGCATAGCACCTATTAAAAACGACCCCTTGAGAAGCGAGAGAATCGATATACGGCGTTCCGCTCTCAACAAGTTTCAAGCATTCCCCAACGTCAAAGTTCTTATTCCCGGAATTTTTTAGAAAGAGTTTTAAAGCGCCTTCATCCATATCAGACGGCTTTAAATTTTTCGTGTAAGGCGAAAGCCAACCAGCTCCCAAGTCGTCAAGATTGACTATTATGACGTTAGGGCGCTTTTGCGCCGAAAACGCATTCGAAATAAATGCCGACAAAACTGCGCCGACCAATAAGGTTTTAAGGAAGCGAAGAAAAATTTTCATATGTTATATATTTTTTAATGCCTTTTTACCCAAAAAGTTTCTGCTACTTTATGCGTTCAATCTCAGCCAAACGCTTTTTTAGAGACTCGGCAATTTCGGGATTTTGCGATATAACATTGCGTGTTTCCGATGGATCTTCCTTAAGGTTGTAAAGGGCATCTTCCAATACGACGGCATCGGCAAAGCGTTTGTCCCTTGGATTTGCACCTGATCCTATGTCGGCTTTTCCGCCCGATGTCTTAGGCACAAATTTCCAGTCTCCAATGCGTATTGATTTCCCGCGCGTGCCTTGCAATACGATTTCACTGCGGCGCCCCGCCGCTTTTGCCGATCGGAAATTTTCGAGAGCGCTTACACTGTCAACAGCTTCTCCTGCCGGAATTTTTACTTTTAACATTTCAGCAAATGTCGCCGGCAAGTCGTTTAGCCCCACAATCGCTGTGCTTACCCCATTTTTTTCGGCTTTTGGATTTACCACTATAAACGGCACCCTCATCCCGCCGTCGTAGACGAGGTATTTACCTCCCCTAAGAATTCCTGCAGGCTTGTGCCCGTTTAAGTCTCGTTCTGAATTGTCGTAATACCCGTCAAAGACAACTGGGCCGTTGTCGCTTGAAAATATTATTATTGTATTGTCCAAAACTCCGGCATTTTTCAAGGCTCCGACTATTTCCCCAACCTGCCAATCAGCCTGGGCGATAACATCCCCCCTTATTCCGCAGCTTGATGCGCCTTTGAACCTAGCGTCCACAGTGCGCGGCACATGGGGTTCAAAAAGCCCCACATAGAGAAAAAACGGCCGAGTTTTATTAGCGTTTATAAAATTGGATGCTTCGCGCACTACATTTGTCGGAATTTCTTCGTCGACAAACCGCGCCGCATGCCCGCCGCGCATATAACCTATTCTGCTTATTCCGTTTATTATGCTGCCAGAATGCTGCTTATCAGCCCCCTGTTTTAGAAGATCCGGACGCTCCAATCCAGTTGGAGTATCTCCGATATTTTTAACATAGCTGACTTCTATCGGGTCAGAAGGGTCTAGATTGACAACTTTGCCATCGCGCAGCCAAACGGAAGGAACCCTGTCAACTGTTGCCGGAATTATAAAAGATGTATCAAAACCTATGTCATTTGGATTTGGACGTATTTCGGAATTAAAATCCAAAGGAGCCGAACCGTCTCCAAGACCAAGATGCCATTTGCCGACGGCGCCGGTGGCGTATCCCGCCGACTTGAAAATTTTTGGAAGAGTAATAACATTTGTAGGGATGCAAAGCGGATCGTCTCCGGCGAGAATTCCGGTTTTTGATTTTTTTGGCGCCAAGCGTACTCGCCTGTAAACATGCTATATCTGGAAGGCGTACAAGTTGAAGCAGTAGCATATCCTTGCTGGAAAACTATGCCGCGGCTAGCGAGAGAATCAATGTTTGGCGTTTTAAAAGCCGAGGCCCCCGCGCAACTTAAATCTCCGAATCCTAAATCGTCGGCAATTATCAAGACCACGTTTTTTTTATCGGACTCCGCAAAAATGGCAGACGCAAATATATACAACGCAAAAAAAACAGCCCAAAGTTTCATAATAAATCAAGTAAAACACTAGGCAGACATATTCAATAAAAAAACAAGAGATCGCTTTTTCTAATAATATATTTCAGAATTTCCGATAAGAAATAAAAACATTTTGAAAAATTTTCCGCTTAACTATTGAAAATATTTTCAATAAATTCATTTTAATAAACAAGCCATTTAAATTAAGTCAGTTTTGCCTTGATTCCAAAATCTATCAGAGCAAAATTTTAAATACTTTTTCACGGGGGAAAGCCAAATTCTGACCCTTGAAATATTTCTTAAAGCGCAAAGGCTTGGGGGTTTTTACATCCACACCGAGGTACGCGCAAATAGTTTCAGCCTGCGTGGAAGTTCCCAAGTCGGCCATAAGTTTTTCTGCATTTGCCTCTCTTTCAAAATCCCCGTCGGAATCGTCTCCAAATTTAGCCCACATGGAATTTCCGTCGTATCCCCTGTTGTGGGCGTAATATCTGAGAACACTCCAAAGTTCACTCCACGATAAAATTTTCCCACTATCGAGAGTTTCAGCAGCCAAAAACCATGGATGTTCCGTTTTTGCGTTGTCAAGCTCGTCTTTGCCCATGACACCCAACCCAGACAAGACTTCTCTCATGCGCTTTATGCGGTTTCGCTTTGAGGCTATATTTCTGCGCATGCGGCGAAATTCCGCCCGCGATTTTGCCATGCATGAATCGTCGTCAAATACCACAACCCCTGCCCCAAGCCAATTTGGGAAAACCGCATTAGCAGGCTTTGATGAAATACTCCAACCTATTGAAGAATACCCGATATCGAAAGACAAATTAAAATTGCTCAAATTAGTTGTTGACATTCTTAAATTATTATCATTTATTTTAAACGGAATCAAGGACAAAATTAGTGGCTCAAATTTGAACACTGCGCGTTCATACGGCACTTCAAATATGAAAGAGTTTTCTTGTTCTGCGGCGCGAATTATCGCGCCGTTTTTTTTGGTGGAATAACTTGCCAATCTGCCGAGATTTATTTAAACTGGCTTGATTGCATAATATTCCTGAGCTTGACTAAAAAAAATACGGTTATATTAGCTGGCATATAAAATTATGAACTGGATTTACCTTATAATAGCAGGAATATTTGAAATAGGATGGCCGCTGGGTTTTAAGCTGGCGCACGGATCAAACTTTAAAATAGCGTGGATTGCATTGTCTGTAATTTCTATGGCTCTTAGCGGATATTTTTTATATGTCGCGCAAAAGACTATACCCATTGGTACGGCCTATATTATTTGGACTTCAATTGGCGCGATAGGAACTTTTATAATAGGGGTGGCAATGTTCTCCGACCCTTTGACTTTTATGCGCAGCTTTGCAATTTTACTGATTCTTTCCGGAATAATAATACTAAAAATTGCCAACTGACGCCGGATAGATTCACGGCTAAATCCATCTATGGCCAAATGCCGCGAGCGGATCAAAAACAACCATTAGACATTATTTTTGCTTCTCAACCCGTCTATTTCATCATATTCCCATTCAAGGTAATCTTGGATAAACTCTCCAAGTGACAAATCCAGATAATCCGCCAACACCAAAAGCGTTGACAAAGTATTTCGGTCTATTTCAAACTTTACCTCTACATACATAATGCCATTATTGGAATTATAATAAAAACTTCAAGATAATTATTAATATAATTTTATATATTTTTAGTTTAAATAATATTAATATTTAACCCATTATTTCCCAAATAATCACAACTGTTTTTTATAAAGAAAAGCTAGCGCAAATAAAACAACGCATCCAATTCCCCCCCCAATACGCAAATACAGAGCCTGAATTAAAGCAAAACCGGCGAGTAAAGCTGTCGAAGAATCGCACGGCATAAAATAAAGAATAAAAAGCCGGCAAGCGCATAAAAACTGCAATTGAACCGGGGATTCGCATCCTTGGGGAAGCCTACCACAGCAAAATGTATTGCAGTTTTATTGCGTCTTTAAAGAACCGCAAGCGCGCATATTTCCCATTGGAACAAAATGCACTGCGAGTTTTGCAATATCTTTAAAGGTTAGAAATTGCTCGGCACATAACTTCTGCTGCTTTCTGCAAATCGCCGTCTGTATGAGAAGTACTCATAAAACATATTTCGAATGCAGAGGGCGCCAAATATACTCCGCCTGCAAGGCATTCCTTAAAGAATTTTCCGTACAACTGCGTAGACGATTTTAACGCTATGGAATAATTTTCCACTTTGTTTTCGTTAAAAAAGAAAGAGAACAGAGATGCCGCCTGCGGGGTTTGCAAAGGCACACCCTTCTCTTTTGCAGCCTCTGAAACGGCTTTTACAATAAAAGAGCTTTTGCGTTCCAATTCCGCATACGGATTAGTTTGCAAAATATGCTCCAAGGCAGCTACTCCCGCAGCCATAGCAAGAGGATTGCCGCTTAAAGTTCCCGCCTGATACACGGGCCCCAAAGGGGCAATATATTCCATTATTTCCTTGCGACCGCAAAAAGCTCCTACAGGAAGCCCGCCGCCGATAATTTTACCAAGAGCGCAAAGATCAGGCATAACCCGCTCTCTAGCCTGGGCGCCTCCTGCGGCTACGCGAAATCCGGTTATTACTTCGTCGAAAATAAGCAATGAACCAAAACGGGTGCATATATCCCTTAAATGCCGCAGAAAACCGACGTTCGGAACTATGAGTCCGACATTTGCCGGGTATGGTTCCAGAATCACGCACGCAATTTCATCGCCGTATTTTTCAAAACATTCATCCACGGCTGCCGTATCGTTAAAAGGAAGAACCATCGTCAACTCAGCCAGCGCTTTGGGAATACCTGCAGAATCGGGATTGCCAAAGGTCAGTGCGCCGCTTCCAGCTTTTACGAGCAGGCTATCGACATGTCCGTGGTAGCATCCCGAAAACTTCACTATTTTGTCGCGCCCGGTATATCCGCGGGCAAGGCGGATAGCCGACATTGTAGCTTCAGTTCCAGAGTTTGTCATACGAACCATCTGCGCGCACGGAATCATTCTATTGATTAGCTGCGCCATTTTAAGCTCGCTTTCCGAAGGCGTTCCAAAAGACGTTCCGTTTTCGAGGGCGCGCGCGATAGCATTGCGTATAACCGGGTGGTCGTGTCCAAATAAAGCCGGCCCCCATGTGCAGACAAAATCTATCAAATCCTTTCCGTCGCAAGTTTGCAGATGCGCCCCGTGAGCGGAACGAGTAAAGAAAGGCTCGCCACCTACGCTTCTAAACGCCCGGACGGGAGAATTTACTCCGCCAGGTATCAATTCTTTGCATTTCTCAAAAAGTTCTTTTGAAGTCATTGTAGAACCTATTTTTTCATAGCGACCGGAATTTTTCGGTCAGTGGAATAAGCAACGGGCGAAACCTTGGGACCTATTGGATATTGCCAACGTTTATACTCGGCGCCCGCAACCTTTTTTAAAACATCGCGCACCACTTCCGAATCATATCCCATATCCACAATTTCAGAAGCCGATTTGAACTCGTCTATATGGAGGCGCAATATAGCGTCGAACAAGTCATACGGCGGCAGGGAATCTTCGTCTTTTTGTCCGGGCCGCAATTCCGCCGACGGAGGCTTGTCTATTGTATTTTGAGGTATTATTTCCCTTCCTGCAGTTTCGTTTATATGGTTGCAAAGCTTATACACGTCGGTCTTATATACATCGCATATCGGCGCAAATCCTCCGCAAGTATCTCCGTAAAGAGTGCAATATCCAACCGCGCATTCGCTTTTGTTGCCAGTTGTCAAAACCATAGCCCCGAATTTATTGGACATTGCCATGAGAATTAGACCGCGAGAGCGCGACTGGATATTTTCCTCCGTGACATCCCGCTCCTTGCCTGCAAATATTTCCGCTAGAGAGCCTTCTACCGCCTCGACCGTATTTGAGATTGGAACAATATGAAACTCAATTCCCAAATTTTCCGCCAAAGCCTTTGCGTCGCTTATGCTGTGCGAACTGGAAATTTTCGACGGCATAGAAATTCCGGTGACATTTTCCGCGCCTAGAGCCTCTGTTGCGAGAGCCGCTACCAAAGCAGAGTCGATTCCTCCGCTCAAGCCTACCAACACGCGTTTTAATCCGCATTTTATCACAAAATCGCGCAGCGATAATACAAGCGCTTTCCGCAAATCGCTAATACCTTGATAGTCGAACGCATCGCCGCTATACCCCTCGGCGAAATCTGTATCAACGACCAAACAATCCTCTTCAAACTTTTTCAAGCACTTGCAAACACATTTTTCCGCGTCCACGTACGCGCTTCCCCCAGCGAAAATTATGTCGTCTGCCCCTCCGACTAAATTGCACCAAATAAGCGGAGATTTCACCTTGGCCGAAACTTTTTCAAGCAATCCGCCGCGCTTGCGCACTGAATCGTTCGAACTTGAAAACACACTTGCGGATATGTTCACCAGCAAGTCCAATCCGGCATTTCCCGAAGCATTCAGGGATGCGTAATAGTCCATGGGCTTTAACATATTTTCATAGCGCAAAGACGTGGAAACGTCAGATAAAGTCCAAATGTCCTCGCAAACCGTAAGTCCTATTTTTTTCCCTTTAAAATCTACGACGCAAAATCCGTCTCCGGAATCAAAATTTCTAGCGTCATTTAGAGCCCCATAATTGGGCAATAAATGCTTGTCATACATTGCTCTAACTGTTCCAGACTCCAGCCAATAAGCCGAATTGCGGTATCCTACGGCGCCTTCGCATTTTCTTGGGCAGCCCACTATTGCCGGAATGGGAATGCTTGAAGCCAATGAATGCAAAGCATCTTGGGCGGCATCCACAAATTTATCGTAGAACACCAAATCCTTCAAAGGATATCCGGATACGGCACATTCTGGAAACACCGCCAATTCCGCTCCCAATCCGGCAAGCTTTTGGCAAATTTGCCGGATTTTTAGAATGTTGCCTTCAAAATCACCTATGCGCGTATTTATCTGACCAATTCCGATTTTCATATATTTTCAAAAATTTTTTTTTAGAGTAGAAAGTTTGCAAACAAAAAATCCGATTCTATCAGTATTCGCAAAGTTTCCGGACAAACAAAATGCGCGGATTAAACCGCGCATTTGAAGTAAAAATTTCCCTGCAACAACATCCAGATCAAATGCGCCGAACATCGACCGGGAATAAAAGCAATCATCCTATTGTGAGTTCTTAGACGCGTAGTAGGCGTTGATTTTATCGGAAACATCCTTATAGGATATATCTGCCGAATATATTTCTTTATATTCGTTAAACGCTTTGTCCGCCTGTCCCATCAACTCGTAGGCAGTAGCCAACTCGTATATAATTTCCTTCTTGGAGTCGTTCATAATTTTAGACTCTTTCTTTGCTGTCTCAAGCTGGTCTACAGCCAAGTCGTATTTTTTGCCCTTTATAAAAGCCCTTCCCAAGCCTAGCAATGACTGTATGCGAACCTTGGGATTGCGCTGGGAAAGCTGGAACTGCATTATTGCCTCGTCCAACATTCCCTCTTCAAACATAAGCATGCCGTAGATATAGCGGTAGTTGAAGTCGTTCGGATAACGTTCAACCATGTCGCGCGCATTCTCAAGCTTGTATGAATGTTCCTTCTTTTTAAGCTCCTCAAGTTCCGCCGCGATGGATGCATCATTCGGATTTTCCCCAAGCTTATTTGTAAGCTCTTGGATTTTAGCATCCATAGACGCCACTATAAAGTCGTTTTCCATTTTTTCTAAAGTGGTGTCTGCCTTGCCCAATGGCTGCTGGCGAGCCTTGCGCACAAATTCCAAAGCCTCGTCGTAGCGTTTTAAAGTTCTTAGATTTCCGCATATATCGCGGTATAGATTTATATTTTCCGGATCGGCTTCTATCTGGGCTTTCAGCTTTTCGACCATCCTGTTTAAAGTTTCTTCGTCGCTCACCAAGCTTGCGCTCTTTTCCAAATCGAGAGTTTCCTCGCTGCTCTTGAGCTTTTTCTTGAAGTCGTCGTCGTCCTCCCAGTTCCCCTTTACCATTGTCTTCACGACCGACGCGCTTCTTGCCAAAGCCTGCGCGTCGCCGTTCGATGGATTTTTGCGCAAGATTGTTTCGCAAACCTGCATCGCTTCGTCTGGCTGCTGGTTCTTAACAAGGGCGTTCCCCAAGGCCAGAAGATTCTTTTCGTTATTCGGCTCAAACTGCGCTATCGCCTGGTATGCCGATGCTACGGTCCCCCAATAATTCAAGGATTCCGCCGCGGAAGCCAATGCATTTAAAACCGCGGGATTTTGCGGGCATTGGGAGAGAAGCTTTTCCGCCTCTTCCATCACTTTTAGAGCCTCTCCTTTTTTTATCATTCCGCCAGCCTTCATTGCAAAGACGGCCCCTTGGACTTGGGCGCCGAGCTTGGCGAGGGCGTTTCCTTTGCCGTATTTTTTAAATTGCGCCTGGCGAAGAATCTTGCGCACTTCCACACACGACGGATGCTTGCTTAAAATAGTAGAGCAAATGTCTATGACGTACGATGGATTTTTGTCTATAGATTTTTCCGCAGATTCCAACTGTCTTATAAAACGCGGGTCTAAATCTTTAATTTTTTCCTCAATAATTTCCGGTATTTCTGTTTCTTCTGCCATAATAAAAGTTCCGTGTTAAAAATAGTGCATTAAGCTTAAGCGTATTTTTCGATTACTTCAAGTCTAAATCTACCGCATTACAAAGTAATTGCATGCATTTTTTCACTTTTTCGCGATCTTTGCCTTCCACAAGCAACCTTATTTTCTTTTCTGTGCCGGAGTAGCGGACCAAAAGCCTGCCGTCAGCGCCCAATATTTCATTGCATTCGCCCATGGCTTTTGAAAGATTTGGAGCTTGCTCAACGGGAATTTTACGCACCACTGAAAGTGCCTTCGACTCTGCCGGATACATTTTTATTCCAACTCTCAGCTTGGATAATTTTTCCATTTTGCCAACCATTACCGAAAGCACGGAAAGTGCTGCAGCCAAACCGTCGCCGCAGGGCGAAACATCCAAAAATATAAAATGCCCGGAATTTTCGCCGCCTATATTGCAGGAATGCTCAAGCATTTCGCGCATTACAAGCCTGTCGCCTATGCCGCTTCTAAAAACCTCTATGCCGTTCTCGCGCAGCGATTCATCCATGCCGATATTGCTTTGCAGAGTAGTGACTATAGCGGAAGAACGAAGTTTCCCGCGCGATTTTGCGTCTAGTGCAATAAGCCCCAATATTTCTTCGCCTTCTAAAATCGAACCGGTTTCGTCGCACACCACAACCCTGTCGCCGTCCCCGTCGTGAGCAAACCCCACATCGGCGCCTACACGGCGGCAAAAATCCGACAAATTTTCCGGATGTTGGCTTCCGACGCCGTCGTTTATATTAAATCCGTCCGGAGAATGCGCCGTTTCAAAAACCTCCGCCCCGTATCGCCTAAAAACTTCCGAGGATATTCCGCTGGTTGCGCCGTTTGCCATATCTACGGCGATTTTTATTCCTTTCAAAAATTCCGGCGGGAAAATCGACGCCATCTTTTTGCAATAATCCACGGACGCAAAATCTCCGGCCGCTATGGTCCTGGGAGAAAATTCCGAAGGGGAAAATCCGCCGGATAGATCCAAATATTTTTCCAATTTGCACTCCAGCGCCAACTGGGCACCGTCTTCAATTTTGCGGGCAGACTCGTCGAAAAATTTTATTCCGTTGTCCGTGTAAGGGTTGTGCGAGGCGGTAATCATGGCACCCAGCTTGGCGCCTTTTTCTATTACGCAAAAAGCAAGCGCCGGAGTGGGAAGAACCCCTACGTCCTCGAATTTCGCACCTCCTTCCATCAAACCGGAACAAAACGCCGATTTTAATGTGTTAGTGGAAGCCCTGGTATCGCCGCCGACTACGATTTTTCCGCCGCCATTCTCGCTGACAAACTCCGCCGCGGCGAGACCCAACGCCTTAAAAAAAGGTTCCCTTATTTCAAAATCCCCGTATTTTCCGCGAATTCCGTCGGTGCCAAAGTATTTCATTTTTTGTGCCTCCTTTAATAATTATAAAACCAATAAAATTTCCGTTTGCAATAGCTCAAATTTCAATTTTTTTATCGCGCGCACCTTCCAAAAGCCGCCGCGCTTAATGCG
>FR901570.1:45737-49399 GCA_000438015.1 Coraliomargarita sp. CAG:312
GCGCTTAATGCGCGGCCCCCAATATAAACATTGCGCGCAAAATTCAGAAGAACCGGGAACAATTAACGCCTAATACATGCACGAATCCCCGCCGCGCATGCAATATTTTTTTCGGCGGCGTTGGGAAAAATCAGCTTTTATTGGCAAGATATATCAAGCTCCGCCTCCGGAATGTTTGCGAATTATATCGGCGAGCTCGTCGCGCGAAGTGTCGTCCAAATCTTTTCCTTTGCGTTTGAGTTCTTCAAAAGTTTTTATCGCTGTTTCAGTCATAAGTTCATGGGTTTCCTCGGAGCCTCCGACAATCGAAAAGCGCTCGGCCTGCGTGATGCGCTTATGCCCGTCCGAATTGTCAAATCCAAGCCCCAACAACTTTGATTGTCCGTTTTTTTCAGATTTCATTTCGGCTATAAATGGTTAGAATTATTGTTTTGCGCCAGAATGGTAAGCATTGCCGGATTCTGTTTTTTCCGCGTTTGAATGAATTTCGTTTGAACCAGCATCAGGCTCGCTGCCAGAAACTTCTCCGGACTCCCCTTCCCATTCCCAATTTTTCAAGTTTTCTTTCTCCTTGGATTCTTCGGCAAGCCTGCGTTCTTCCGAAATTTTCTCGCAATAAATCTCCCCGAACTGCACGTCTTGCGATATATGCAAACGCTTTAAGCGGGTAAGCTCAAGCATTGCTATAAATGTCGCCACTACCGTAATTATTCCCGCCTTTTTATTTTTAAATAACGATGAAAATGTGAATTTTTCCTCCGGAATAGAAAGTATATACTCCATCCTGTCTGAGACCGTCACGTTCTCGGCGCGGATTTCCCCGTCTACGAGTTTTTCGGCTAGCCTGCGCAGAACGAGGTTGAAAGTTGTCCATATTTCCATCCTGTCGGACGGGCGAAGCGGCCGTTCGGATGCCAACATGTCGCTGTCTAATATTTTGCGCTCGCCAAAATTCTGGCGGCTGTCAATCATATCCTCCAGCATATTGGAGGCCTGCTTTACTTTTTTGTACTCCAGAAGCTGCTCTACAAGCTGCCAGCGCGGATCTATGTCGTCCTCAACATCCTCGTCGGGCTGCACGGCGCGCTCGTCTGCCGGCAAGAGCATGCGGCTTTTAATATACATTAGGGTCGCCGCCATCACAAAGAACTCTCCCGCAACTTCCAAAGACATGTTTTTCATAGAGCGCAACACCCCCATATATTGCGAGGTGACCTCGGCAATAGGAATGTCGTATATGTCTATTTCGCTCTTTCGTATGAGGAACAGAAGCAAATCGAGCGGGCCTTCAAAAACATTTAATTTCACCGACATGTCGGCTCCGCTTAGAAGTTCGTCTATATCCTGCGTTTCAAGTGTATCCATATTCTAGGCAGCCGCTTTTAAAAAATTGCCATATTTACCCGGACACCAAAGCTAAAATTGTTTTGTCTGGTTGAACCGGAACGCTGCGATATTAAATATTCTACTATCCAAGAATTGCCCATGCGCGTCCACAATCCGTAGGTTTGCTCTGTCAACATATTCAGGCGGGCGTCGTAATACCAGCGGCCTATTAGCCTATAACGCTCGCTCAAGCGGTAGTCGCATAGAAGCGCGTACTGGGTTATTTGCCCTTTCAGATAGCTCGAAACAAAATAAGCTGAAGCTTCGTCGCCGTCGAATAAGCCCAGATACGTATTTACCTCGGGAATATCCATATGGTCTATATTTACGCGCGTATAGGTTCCGACTGTGAGCCAACGCGCCGGGGATATGGAAGCGTTTATGTACAAATCGGAAAAAGACTGCTCTCCAATTTGTTGAGGCAATGGGCGCTTTGTAAAATTTATGTCCTGATACACGTCAAAACGCGCAATTTCCCTGGCAACGTAATCTTCGTCGCGAGTTTCGAAAACGTTTTGAATGCCGAAACGCATTGTGTTGGTATTGTAAATTTGATCGACGTTTCTTAGAGTGCCAAGGTCCAGTATAGGCGGATAGGTTGTGAGATAATTAGAGTCTATAACCGGAATAGCGCCCTCGCCTTGCTCTGCGTTTGGTATATACCTATATGACACTACGGGCGTAATATGGTGCCTTATGCCGTCAATGCCCATAGTTTTGCTTTTATAGTCGAAATGCCCCCAAATATCCATCTGGGCGTCGAAACCGATCTGCCCCAACATGCGCGTATAACTTCCGCGGTTGTCTGTCGGATTGGCGTAATATGTGAGCCTTCCGCCTATTACTGGCGTAAATTTGCTCCACGAATTCAACTGTATCGGACGGCTTATTCCGTAATAGGCGTCTATGCGATTGCTGTTTATATATTCCGACGACAGCTCGTAGGGATCAGACTCCCTCAAATACGCATAGGAAACAAAGAAATTTTGATACGCTCCCGTATTTAAAATTTCAACCGGCTGCATGTCAAACCTGACTTCGGGAAGGCGCTGCTGGACCAGCTCCCAGTCATTCGGAGCAAAACGCGTGAAAACGGACGCCGTAAAGAAGTTCCCGTAATACATAGCCTCGCCGAAATTATCGGGAGTCTGGTTGTCGTAGAACAGTTCGGGGCGGAAGTCGCGCGTGACAAACTCGTCGCTCCAATAGCTGACATTGCCGGTTAAACTCACAGAATCGGAAACCATCTGGCTATGGCGGAATTCCGCGAAGAAACGGTCGTGCTCGATAGGCCTTCCCAGAGAGTCGTACCCCAATATGTCCTTATTCCCGTGGTCGTTTATATATGCGCCTTGCGCCCATCCGGAAAGCCATGTTTCAACGCCGGAATAATCGTACTCTACCGCCGGACCGAAAAGAACCGAACGTTTTGTGTAATAGTCCAGCAGCATTCCCGGAGAGACGTCCTCAAGACCATTATAATAAACAGTATTGCTAATGTATGCGCCGTAGTCGTCGTTCAAGCCGAACCTGTTTCTCAAATTAAACGGCGGCTTTTTCAAACCATGCTGCGAATAAGAGGGAACATACATAAAAGGAACGTCGCCAACCATCAAAGTGACGTCGTCCATTTCAAGCAGTTCCGTTTCGGTATTGTATTTTATATTTGAAGCCTTCGTCTTCATAGAACACCACGAAGGCTCGCCGAAATACGTTGTGGCATCTTTTAGCTCGACGTTTTTTTTATCCCCGCTCAAACTTTGGGCTTCTATAAAAACAGGATATGACCCGAATTTTGAATAGTCGGACTGCATTGCGTCGTTGGATATATCCAATCTTATTTTATCCGCCGCAATTCTTGCTTCCGAAATCGACACGCCGACATTGCCGTCGATTAAAGCGTATCCCCCCTTTGGGGAGTATTCCAAAAAATCCGCGTTTACAATGAAGTTTTTATCCTCTACAACAACTTTTCCAGAAGCCGAAAGCTTGCCGGAACCGTCTTGGGCATAATCAAACTTGTCAGCGGTGACTTTTGGAGCGCTTTCTTTTGTGAATCTGGATAAAAAGCTGGACTGGCGTTCCAACTCCTTGCGTTTGCGCTCCTCTTCGGCGCGCTGCTCGGCAGTTCTCACGGCGGCGTCTATTGCCTTTGCCTCAAGCTCGCGCTGATGTTTCAGCGAGACCCACGGAATATCCTTGCGCGGCAATTTCAACGCCGCGCTCTCGGGAGTTTCCGCGCCCGATAGCGACGCATTAAACATCAATGCGGCGGC
>FR901570.1:49434-51632 GCA_000438015.1 Coraliomargarita sp. CAG:312
CCGCCGCAGACGCAAATATCTGCTTTTCAAATTTCACGCAAACAGTTTTAGACTAGCCGCATTTTGAAACAAGCTTTTTTTGCCGTTTTGCCCCGAATATTTGCCTATATTCCCCCCGCTGCCGGCGCGAGCCCAGGCGGAATCCCAAACTTTACGCATAGGCAAAAGGTTGTTTAACACTGCCCTTTAATATTCCAAGAAGTTGCGGCGAAAGTATTTTGCGGGTATCGTCTTCCACAAGGCTGAATACGGCAGCTAGCGAAAACTGGCAGCAAAATAAAAACGCTTATTAGGATTTTCCGCAGCCGTTTTACAATTCAATTTCGCCGAGCTTGTAGAATCCATCCGCATCCCTCAAGCTCTCTTTAAAGCCAAGTTCAACGACTCTCGCGGGCTTGCCTTTGATTCTTTTTTTCAATGACATAGACAGCTCATAGCGCCCCGCGGGAATATCGGATATGTCTGGAAAATGCGTCTTAGTTGTAGTTCCCGGCATAAATTCACGAACATCGGCATCTTTTAAGCGCACGACTTTTTGAAAGTCTCCGCCTATTTGCTTAAATTTTAAATAAACCCTGTACGGATGGTACGCGTGGGCGGCTCCGCGGTTATCCCAAACTATTTCCAAAGACCGGGTTGATTTGTCGAAAGTTATTTCATTTATAAAGAACCAGTACCCAACCTTGTTCGCCATTTCTTTCGCATAATCCGGATTTTCGTCCAGAAACTCCTTTGCGTAGCCGTGGAACCCCAGAAAAGTGCAGTGAGCCCTGCGGATCACCTCGCGCACGATATCCGCGCCGAATTCCGAACCGTTTTTTCCAACCCATTCTCCCCTTTGCTTCATCATGCCGTAGTGTTCCATTTCAAGAGTAGTTGGCGCATACTCGGCTACGTCGGCAAAAAAGCCGGGATTGAGAAAACTAAACTTTGAAGGATCGTGCCTGTAAGTCCAATTTACCAAAATTGAATCGTCGCGGTAGCTTATTTTTTTGCTTTTTACATATTCTCGAAGCTCGTCGATTTCCTCCTGAGAATGCATTGCAGCTACGCAATCGTCGCCTATGACAATCTGGCTCTTCTTAAAATATTTTGCGTAAATGTCTATGTGCTTTTTTATTATGTCGACAGGAACTTTTTTGCGGCTTGTGAAGGCATTGTGGCCTTCGCCCCAATTGCCTATGCTTGCTATTGTCACAGTGACAATGCTGTCTTTGCCATCGTATCGCTTGGCTATTGCCTTTTGCAAATTTTCCAGTTTTTCCAAGTATACTGGATCGCCATAGTCTGGCTCCCACACACCGTGCCCCTCGCCCTTGTATAGTTCCGCTTTTGTGCCGACTTTATACATTGCGCCCTTCGCTCCAGCCTCTATTACCCACTTGGGAGTGGCATAGGGTTCGCCCGTCTCTTGGCATGTTATGGAAAGGCTTATTTGAACACCCTTGGGCGCCCATTTTTTTATTTGGTCGTCAATTAAACCCCAATTAAACTTGCCTTCTTCGGGTTCTAGATAACACCATGCAAATCTCAAAAATAGGTGGTTTAAATTGGGAATGCGACCAATGTCTTCGTCGGATCCCAAATATTTTGTAAGGCAGTTGTCGTAATAATGGTGGTACCATCCCTTGTCGGGATTATTAAGAACCCGGACGTCGTCTTGCATCGCGCGCAAGTCTATTTTTTGAACATCCGCCCGCGCAACACAAATCGAGAACAAGGCAAACCCCGCTATAAAAAATCTACTTAACATAAATTGTATATTAAGAGTCGTTTCCATTCACACAATAAAAAAATCTCAAAAACAAGCGTCCGATAAAAATTCCCGCCCAATTTTTGCGGATTTCCTACGCATAGAGCAAATGCAATCAGACAAAACGCCTTAAGGCGAATAAATCCTGCCGCGCAAAAAAACAACCAAAGCCCATGCCCCAATTCGCGCAATATTTGCGCCGGCATTGCTTCCGAACGAATTTATTTGCGATCCCCAACGCAATTTTTTCCCAATACCCCGGGCAAACAAAAGTCTTGCTTAGTTCCCGCACGCACGCGATTTGCATTCAATATTGGAACAAGTCCCCCCACAGGCCGCCTCCCGGTAAGATATTATATATAGCGCAAGGTTTTCCCGCGCATAAATTTGTTGAAATAAAGCTTCCCTACTGCGTTTAAATAAAAAAAAGCGGAGCGCTTTTTGC
>FR901570.1:51638-88222 GCA_000438015.1 Coraliomargarita sp. CAG:312
GAGCGCTTTTTGCGCTCCGCCGATTCAAATTGCATCAGATTTTATTAGCTCAAACGCTCCAACAGAGCTTCGCGCTCAACCTTGAGAGAGTGCGGAAGCTGTTCGTAAAGCTCTTCTTTGAGCGGTTGCGCGGAAACTGTTGCCGCATCGTAGGACATAAGTTCAGCGAACATATCCTTGGAATATTCCATTCCGTCCCAATCGAGATCTTCGTAGTTGGGAACGAATCCGATTGCAGTTTCCTTTGCCTTAGCCTCACCGTTCTGGCGGCGGACAATCCAAGCCAACACGCGGGCGTTGGCGCCGAATCCCGGCCACATGAAGTTGCCTTCAGCATCGCGGCGGAACCAATTCACATGGTAGAAGCGCGGAGTCTGGCTGAGGTTCTTGCCCATCTTCACCAAATGCCCGAGGTAATCGGCCATATTGTAGCCTGCAAAAGGCAACATAGCCATCGGATCGCTGCGGAGCTCTCCTGCAGTGCCTTCTGCCGCGGCCGTGCGCTCGGATCCCATCATGGCGCCGAGATATACGCCGTGCGTCCAATTGAATGATTCAAACACCAGCGGAATGCCCTTCGGACGGCGACCGCCAATAACGATTGCCGAAATCGGAACTCCGCCGAGCTCTTCAACCTTGTCGTCGAGGCACGGGCAGTTCTGAAGGGGTGCCGTAAAGCGGCTATTCGGATGGGCTGCGGTAGTTTCGCTTGCAGGAGTCCAATCCTTGCCGTGCCAATCGGTAAGATGAGCAGGAGGTTCAGACATTCCTTCCCACCAGACATCTCCGTCGTCGGTAAGGGCGACGTTTGTAAATATTGTGTTCTTTGCGCATGAGAGCATTGCGTTGGGGTTTGTCTTCATGCTGGTTCCCGGAGCAACGCCGAAGAATCCGTTTTCAGGATTGATAGCATAAAGCTTGCCGTCTTCAGCGGGCTTAATCCAAGCGATGTCGTCGCCAACGCAAGTAATTTGCCAACCCTTCTTTTGAAGCTCCTGCGGAGCGATAAGCATTGCGAAGTTGGTTTTGCCGCAAGCGCTCGGGAATGCTCCCGTGACATAGGTTTTTCTGCCAGAAGGATCTTTTACGCCGAGAATTAACATATGTTCGGCCATCCAGCCTTCGTCTCTGCCCATTGCGGAAGCTATGCGCAAAGAAAGGCACTTTTTGCCCAACAAGGCATTGCCGCCGTACCCGGAACCAATACTCATAATCAGGCGTTCTTCCGGGAAATGGACAATATACGTGTTTTCAGGATCGCACGGCCAAGCAACGTCTTTTTCACCTTCGGCGAGAGGCTTGCCTACAGAATGCACGCAAGGAACGAATTTGCCGTCGGCGCCGAGAACGTCGAGAACCTTCGGGGAAACGCGCGCCATTATGCGCATGTTTACGACTACATACGGAGAGTCGGTAATTTCAATGCCGATTTGCGAGATTGGTCCGCCGATAGGACCCATGCTGAAAGGAATTACGTACATTGTACGGCCCTTCATGCATCCTTTGAAAAGTCCATTGAGTTTCTGTTTCATCTCGGCCGGATCCATCCAGTTGTTTGTTGGGCCGGCGTCAGCCTTAGTCTTGGAGCATATGAACGTGCGGGATTCTACGCGGGCAACGTCGCGCGGATCCGAACGGAAGTAATAGCAACCGGGGCGCTTTTGCTGATTGAGTTTTGTGCAGTTGCCGACTCCCTTTTCAACCATCATGTCGAAAAGCTTGTCCGCTTCTTCCTGCGAACCGTCGCACCAATAAACGCTGTCGGGCGTGGTGAGAGCGGCAATTTGGTCCACCCAGGCGAGCAGAGCCTTATTTTGTACTGTTTTAGGATCTATCATTTTATTTATTCTCCTTTGTTTGTCTAAAAAGTGTCCTTTGGGGTATAACCCTGCATAAAATATCTCAACATTTCTAAAAGGGGAAACATTTACTTCAACCCTTTTTTTAAAAATTTTTCTAAAAAATTACAATTTTGTACATTTGTTTACAGAATTAAACAAGATACAAACAAGCCCAGCATACGGAAAAATACAAAATGGCGAGGAGGTGTTTGCCTCCGCGCCATTCTTTAGAAAATTTTGCGCCATATTATCTTCTGCGGCGCAAATAGGCAAAAGCCAATGCCAATACACCGAATACTGCGCATACCGCCGACGGCTCAGGCACGGCAGTCGCAGTGATGTACAAGCCGTCGGATTTTATGGCAAACGAAGCTTCACCGTTCTCAAGGGAGAAATCCGAATCTGAAAAGTCTGTAGCATTTGTTAAATTGTCCCAAGATATAATTTTCATTTCGGAATTAAGCATCGAACCTAAATCTCCGGAAATCGCTATCAGGAAAGAATCGCCTTCCCCAAAAGAGTCGCCTTTCTTAAGCCCTCCCGACAAATTGATTACATCCAGGCTGGAACCGTCCCAACGCGACTCTATCACGCCGCCGCTGTAAATTAAATTTGTAAAATTAACATTTGTGGACGAAGAACCGGAAACATTGCCGAAACGCCCCCCGATCATAGTCAAATCTCCATGGTTCGTAGCATCCTTATAGTTGAGCTTCAACGTTCCGTTTTGTACTTCAACCCCGCCAGAAAACAACATCGTTTCGCCTTCGAGAATTTGCGTTCCCTCGCCACGCATAACAAGTTTTGTCACAGTTTCGGTCGTGGGGATGGAAGTTTTCTTGGTATCGTCATTGATTTGTCCAGAAAAAGTATAGGACGATCCTTTGGCGTTGTTAAAAACTATCTTAGCGGATCCCTTGCCCCAATTATATGCGGTATTATTAGTATTGTTGGTGATTACGCCGCCACCCTGCAAACCGCCTACTCCGATTACTGTATTTAATATGTACTTTGTCCTCAATCCGTTTGAAACTCCGCTCCCGCGCTGATTAAGGAAAACCGTAGGATATGTGCCGTTTGCATAAGCCATGTTGAATACGCCGCCTATTGAAATATCAGGATTGTCGTAAGTCGCGTTTCCACTATTGCCGTCCTCGCTCCCTACGCCCACATTAAAATTGCAATTAGTCCCGTAAAGATTAAAGTCGCCAGACACAGAAATTTTTTTAGGCCCGCCCCAGCCAGAAAAAGTCTGGTCGCCGCCGGCGCCAAATTCCAAATTGCCCTTTACTCCTACGTCGTCCGGGCTTCCCGCATTGACGTCGCCGTTTACAATAATAGTGGCTTGTGCGGAAACTCCTGTCGTAAGCCCTATGACTGCGTTCCCGGAATTTGCGTTCCGAACAAAGTCAATTCCGGTAAAAGTGAGAGTATTGGAGGCAGGAGTAGCTAACTGAATGGACTTAGACGAAGTTCCGGAATTGAAATTTTGGAGGATCAACTTGCCGAAAGAACCGGAATCAGACAGCATAAAAAGGCGAGGATTTCCCGTGCCAAAAGTAAGATAGTTGCCGTCTATTACTATATTGTCCCCCTCTTGGGGCAACTTGCCATACTCGGATTTGTCTTCCAGCAGCCAGTTTGACTCAGTTGACCATGAATTATCAGCATTCGAAGTGTCTCCTATCAATGCTCCTCCGAAATAAACAGTCTCCGCCGGCGCGGCATAACATACGGCTTAAAAAGCAGAAAATAAACAAGCGTTTTTATAATTCATAACAACAATACGCTTTCCTCAATCGATTGCAAGATTTTTTCAAAAAAAACTCCAAAGCATTTTTTTAGTTTATATACATAGAATTCAAAAACTTACAAATATGTATATAAATAATCGCGCCAATACCGGACATTTCCTTGCATTTAATTGTTTCGAGTACTTTTCGAAACTTTTTCTCCGCCTTTGCCAAACATCATCCAAACCGAAATTAAAGCCAATACAAAAAACAAATACCCCCAAAACTCGTGTATTAAATCGTAGCGCGACTTATCAAAATACGTAGCTGTCGCAATAATTGCGGCAATGCGCATCGAATTTGCCAAATACGCAAAAATAACCGCAGCCGCGGGAACTAGAAATCGCTTCCAAACGGGCAGTCCCTTAAGGAAAATTGCCATGAGAACCGAAAGGATAAAACACGACGATATTATTCCGAAACCGTTGCATTCCGTTGCAACCAAGTATGTATTCCCGTCAACCTGCATTGCTATTTGCGGAGAACTCCCGCCGCCAGCCAAAATAACAGAAGTTTTGTCAAAAATGGAAAGTATTTTTGAAGCCAACAGCCCCGCCCATACGCGCAAGGGAAAATCGATAAGCTTTATTGCAAAAGAAAGAAGCGTAAACGCATAAAAAGCTCCGCCGGCGGCGTAAACATATCTTGGCTTGTCAAAACACGCTAGCCCCGCTGCCNNNTCAAAACACGCTAGCCCCGCTGCCACAATAGCCATAGACAAAGCCGCCAAAATTGCCAATGCTCCCCATACGCCCATAAATTGCGCACAAAAAAACATAGCGTATGCGCCGCACAACCACGCAAGAGCGCTTTTAGAAAACCTTGGCCTATGAGGCTTGACGCCATATTCCACAGCCAGAACAAGCAAAGCCGACACCATTATAATCATAGCCTCGCGCAATTGCCCGCTCTGGACAAGCCCCCTCGAAAGCCATAATATGGCGGGGGAAAGCGCGACTAATGCGCATATCCATGCAACAATTTCAAGAATGTCAAATCTGCATCTGTCTTTCATATTTTTTGGAAGCAAATATCCTCCGCGCGTGGAAAAATAATCTTTACATAATATTAACCATATAGTTAAGCTCTTGCAAAAGATTTAAATCTTTATGTTGCAAATCTTATTTCAAATTTCACATAGATTTTCAAAATAAAAGTTTTAAGGTTTACATCAGCCCATATAAAAAAGACAACTGAAAACAAAAATAAGCCAAAATTTTTCATTAAATGCATATTTTTCCAAAAAGAGTTGACGAAATGCATAAAAAGATTATTTCTGGCGGCTTTTACTAAAAAACTAAAAGGCAAAAATCCGATGTTAGTACAAGTTTTAAAATCTAAAATTCTGCGCGCCGTAGCCACTGACGCGCGAATTGATTACGAAGGATCTTTGGCTATCGACGAAGACCTAATGGACAAAGTTGGAATGCTTTGCTATGAAAAAATACTGGTGGGCAATATCACCAACGGAGAACGTTTTGAAACATACGCAATCCCTGCCCCCCGCGGCAGCAAGACATTCTCGATACGCGGAGCAGCCGCGCATTTGGGGAATGCGGGAGACCTTCTTGTAATAATGTCGTTCGCCACAGTTGAAGCCTCAGAAGCAAAAAACGTTCTTCCCAGGACAATAACTTTGTCGGAAAATAATTCCAAAATTATAAAATCCCAAAATATGCTCGGTTGACCCACTAGCTTAGCCCAGCCAGCCACCATTTAGCCTAAAATATTCCAACAAACAATAAAAACTATGTCATACAAATTGTTTATTCCCGGACCGATAGCGGTTTCCGAAAAAACGTACAAGGCAATGTCAACGCCGATAGTCGGACACAGAAGCAAAGACTTCACCAATCTCGTCGACGACATTATGCCCCGCCTCAAACAGTTGTTCTATACGAACGACCCCGTATTCCTAAGCACAAGTTCTTCTTGGGGAGTTATGGAAGGCGCAATCCGCAACGTCACAAAAAAAGCCGTACTAAATTGCTGCAACGGATCGTTTTCCGACAAATGGTTCGATGTCTCAAAGCGTTGCGGCAAAGAAGCCGGGGCGCTGACTTTTGAATGGGGTACTCCCGTCGATCCCAAAGCCGTCGAAAAAGAGCTTTCAACAGGCAAATACGACGCCATTACAATAATCCACAATGAGACTTCGACCGGCACAATGAGCAATATTGCCGAGATCATGGAAGTCGTAAGGAAGTTTGACGACGTGATATCGATAGTTGATACGGTAAGTTCTTTTTCGGCTCTACCAATAAAAAAAGACGAACTTGGAATAGACGTAATGATAACAGGCTGCCAAAAGGCTCTCGCCATTCCCCCGGGACTATCTTTCCTTGCGACCTCAAAGAGGGCTCTCGAGAAGGCTGCCACTGTCGAGGGGAGAGGGTATTATTTCGACTTCCTTGAATTCCAAAAGAATATGGACAAGTCGATGACTCCGTCGACCCCGGTAATTCCCTTAATATACGCACTCCGCAGCAAGTTGGACGACATATTCACCGAAGGGTTGGAAAACCGCTATGCCCGCCACTTAGCCAATAACAAGCTCGTGCGCGAGTGGGGATATTCACACGGATTTGAATTGTTCCCGGAAGAAAAATACGGATCAATAACGCTCAACTGCTTTAAAAACACGCTGAATGTCGATTTGCCTACGCTGATAGCAGAACTGAAAAAACGCTACAACATGGTTTTCGACGGCGGATACGGCAAGCTAAAGGGCAAGACGTTCCGAATTTCCAACATGGGGGATGAAACTCCTGAAACAATGAAGGAGCTGCTCGACAATATCGACGCAATCCTCCCGGAACTGCTCAAATAAGTAAAAAGCATTAAAAAAAGCGTTGTACGTCCGCAAGATTCGGATGTACAACGCGTCTGTTTTACGGGCGAAAAAAGAAAAAGAGGCTAATCCTTCCAATAAAAACAGAAATGAAAAAGTTGATTATTGCCGAAAAGCCGTCGGTGGCTTCGGACATCGCAAAAGTTTTAAAGGCAAAAAAAGTCGATGACTATTACGAAAACGACGCTTATGTAGTATCCTCGGCGCTGGGACATTTAGTCGAGTTAAACATGCCCGCCGATATAGACAAGAAGTACGCCCGTTGGACGCTCTCAAATCTGCCAATAATCCCGGAAACATTTAAATTAAAACCCATAGAAAAGACCAAAGCCAAATTGCAAGGGTTGAAAAAACTGCTTGCGCGCAAAGATTTGGACGGCGTAATAAACGCATGCGACGCCGGGCGCGAAGGCGAACTGATATTTACTTACATCTACGAGATAGCCAAATGCAAGCTTCCGCGGCAAAGGCTCTGGGTTTCGTCCATGACTCCAGCGGCAATATCGGAAGCCTTTAACAATCTCAGGAGCCAGGCGGAAATGGAGTCTTTGCAGGACGCAGCCCGTTGCCGCAGCGAATCGGACTGGCTCGTTGGAATAAACGGTACACGCGCAATAACCAGCAGAATGTACGGAGCGCGCGGGAAAAACCTTGCCAGCGTCGGGCGCGTTCAAACCCCTACTCTTTCGATGATTGTAGAAAGAGAGCATGAAATACAGAACTTCAAATCGCGCCCCTACTGGAAGATTGTAGCAAAATTCCAAATAGAAGGCGGAGAATATGAGGGTGTTTATCAGCGCCAAAATTTTAAGGCTTCTGAAAAGAATCCCAACGACAAGGCTGATAGAATATGGCTTCACGCCGACGCCGAAAAAGTTTTAACCGACATAAGGAAAATAGGAACGGCAAAAGTAAGCGATAAAAAGACGCTTTCAAAACAAACTGCTCCGCGCCTGTACGATCTAACGACGCTTCAGCGAGAAGCCAACGCCAAATTTTCCTTTTCGGCAAACAGGACTCTTTCCATTGCGCAGGCGCTTTACGAAAAGCACAAAATGATTACTTATCCGCGCACGGATTCGCGGGCGCTGCCGGAAGATTACCGCGGCGTGGTAAAGCATACAATGGAATCCGTCAGCTCGGAATATTTGCCTTTTGCAAAAAAAGCAATAGACCAAGGATACATAGGGAAAGCCGGCAGAAGAATTTTCGACAACAAACAAGTCAGCGACCACTTCGCAATAATACCGACCGATATATCCGGGAAAAAGCTCTCCGAAGACGAATATAAAATCTACGATATGATAACGCGGCGCTTTATAGCCGCTTTCTATCCCGAAGCACAATTTGATGTGACCGTAAGAATTTCCGCCGTAGGCTCAAACGTATTTAAAACCGAAGGCAAGGTTCTGCGCGAAGCCGGATGGCTTGACGTTTACAACAAAGGCTCTTCCGAAAAAGAAACCCTGCCCTCGCTGAAAGACGGCGAATACGCCAAAATGTTGGAAGCCCATCTCAAAGAAGAATCGACAAAGCCGCCGGCCCGCTATACCGAAGCTACACTGCTCTCAGCGATGGAAGGAGCCGGAAAGCTGCTGGACGACGAAGACCTTGCCGACGCTATGAAAGACAAAGGCTTGGGAACACCTGCAACGCGCGCTACAATCATAGAAACTTTAATCGCCCATAAATTCATAGAGCGCAGCCGCAGGGATTTAATTCCGACGGCGCGGGCAGAAAGCCTGATGAAATTCCTAAACGTGCTGTCGATAGACGCCTTGACAAGCCCGTCGATGACAGGCGAATGGGAGCAAAAGCTGCGTTTAATAGAGCGCAATGAACTCTCTCGGCGCGATTTTATGAAGGGAATAGAAGCGATGACAACAGGCATCGTTGAAAAAGCCCGCAATTTTGCCGAAGACGAACTTGAAACCCACGAAACAAACATTCCAAGCCCCATAGACGGTTCAATGCTATTGGAAACATTCCGCGCCTACAAATCAAAAGACGGAAAATTCTCCATATATAAGACAATCGGAAACCGCAAAATATCAGAAAGCGAAATCCGTGAACTCGTCACAAAAGGGAAAGTAGGCCCTCTAGAAGGGTTTAGAAGCAAATTGGGGAAACCGTATTCTGCAACGCTCAAACTGGATGAAAACTTTGCCGTAAAATTCCAATTCGGCGACGGCGCGGAACCCGAACGGAAGCCAGAAAATATCGACGACGCGCCTGTAGTCGGAAAATGCCCCAAATCGGCAATGGGCCTATGCCAGTGCAAAGACGGAGAGCTTGTTTTAACCGAATCTGCCTATGTTTGCAGATGCAAGAACTCTCCGGATAAAAAATGCTCGTTCAGGCTTGGCAGAAGCATGTTGTCACACACGATAACCCAAGCTGAAATAGACAGCCTCATTAACACTGGAAAGACTCCGGTAATTGAAGATTTTGTCTCAAAGAGAACAAAGAAGAAATTCTCAGCCTCGCTCGTCTTAGACCCCAAAGGAAGCATATCCTTTGAATTTGCAAAGCGCCCCATAAAAAAATCTAAAGGCGGCGCAAAAGTCGGAGAACAAGAGCAAGCGTAAGAAAAGTTTCCATAAAAAATCCCCTTTTTTTGAGGGGCTTTTTTATAAGCGTCTTCCCGCCAGGATTTGGAACTTAAAAAAATATTTTGTCCTCACGAAATTTTCAAAATATTCTTTACAAGCAAAAACTTATGTATAAGTACATATTAATAGACCAATAGCAAGGATTTCGCAATAATATTCCCCATATGAAAAAATACGCATACTTAACTTTATCCGCAACGCTTTTAACCTCTCTGTCATTCTCACAGGAAGAAGTAAATACCTCTTATTGGACCGGCAATACAAAAGAAGGAACAAATGGCTGGGGCTTGACCTCAATTGAGGAAAACTGGAGCACGGGAACCATTCCAGACGCAAATACTAATGTCGTATTCGATAATGAGTATCTGACAGGAAAAAAAATTCTTTCAATACATACAACAAGCGGATTCACTTGCAATGATTATACCGTCACAAGCAACTATGGCGGTCATCAAATAAGAGTTGACGGCACTATGACCATCAACGGAGACTTTACTACCCAAACACCTGGAACTGTAACATTGCTATCTAACGGATCAAATAATTCTGCAGCCATTTTAAATATCGGCGGCAGCGTAATTGTAGGAGTCGACGGAGACATCACCTCAAACGTATCTTACCTAAATATAGGAGAAACCACTTCAAACCAATGGGGAGGATGGGGCGGTCCCAAAAATGTCACAATCGGCGGAGATATAATAATGTATGAATTGGGAAAGGTGAGTTTTAACGTAAATCTAAAGGGACGAACTGCAGACTACTCAAACCCAGACATTGACGTAAAGGGATTAATAAGGTTTGAAGGAAACGGAAGCACAAACCCAAGTTTAAATATTATCAATGCCTCATCAAAATATGTAAACAATTCCACAAAAGAGTCTTTCTCATCAGAACCTGTAGAAGTAGTCTTAGCATGCAACGGCATAACTGGAAACGGGGTAATTTCAAATAATTCAAACGGTTCGATCGACAACGGGCCAAGCAAGGCAATTCTTCTCTTAAGAAACGACTCAGACCAATATTTCACAGGATGGATTCAAGACGGCCAAAATTGCACTACAAAAATTGTAATGAACGGCACCGCGACCCAATATCTCACCTCAGTAAACAAAGATCCTGAAAAGCCAACTCAAGGCATATGTTTCACCGGAGGACTTGAAATAATAAGCGGAACTCTCTCAATGCGCTACGACCATCCCATTAACCACGGAGACCTTGAGATGAGAGGAGGCAAGTTAAAAAACGACTCTGCTTCATCTGCATGGAATGTGAACTTTACAAATTTGATATATGAAGGCGGCACAATAGTATCCCGCTGGAACGGGTCAAATATGGATGTGATAACATTGTCGGGGGGGCTGCAAAAAGGAGCAGGATTTGCCGACGGAGACAAGTTCTTGATTGAGGTTGCCGCCACGGACGTTTCATCGCTTACAGACGAATTGGTTATCGCATGGGACAATGCAGCCCAAAAGACGGACTTTACCGAAGACGATTTTGAAGCCACATATTTTGAAGGCTACGAAGCTTTGTTTAATATAAAAGACGACGGTCTATATCTGTCTTATATCGCTGTCCCGGAACCGGCTGCTTTCGCGGTTATGCTCGGCGCCCTCGCTCTTGGGCTTTGCGCCTGCCGCAAGCGCAAGTAATTTATCAACTGTAATTTCATTGCCCCTGCCCGATATGACAGGGGCTTTTTTTATTCAAATAAGTCGGCAGACCGTTTCAATTCATCTATAATTGAAATTGTAGTTGCGTTCCAACAAAACATCATGCGCTAAAACTAAGAGCATCTTCTAAAAAAATCAAAACTAGCAGCGTCATGACCCGCGCTTAAAGAATTTTATTTTACGGGACTTTTAGGGAATAAAAACATAAGTCATGCGCCAGAAAGCTTTAGAGCCAAATTAACCGCACATTCAAAACTATTTGCAGACGCTATTGACTTGCCTGCAATCCCAAAACCAGTACCGTGGTCAGGACTCGTTCTCACAAAAGGCAAATTCATAGAAATATTTACAGCGTTGTCGAAATCTACAGCTTTTAAAGGAGCAAGCCCCTGGTCGTGGTACATCGAGACAATGGAGTCGAACTCGCCTTTTGCAGCCCGCTCAAAGACCGTGTCGGGAGGAAGCGCGGCAGATAGCCCGCAATATTTTTCATCGCTGCGCAGAGAATCTAAAATAGGATTTATAACATCGATTTCCTCCAAACCCAAAATGCCGTTTTCACCAGCATGCGGATTTAAGCCGCAAACAGCTATGCGGGGATTTTTTACCTTTTTTACCCGGACAGCTAAAATTCTTGCAGCCTCTACTGCTCGGGCTATTTTATCGGCGCTTATAGAGTCTGGAACTCTCCTCAAAGGTTCATGCCAAGTAGCCAAGCTCAATAAGAAATGCTCTCCAGCGAACGCCATAACAGGCTCTCCCCCCCACCTGTCGGCAAAAAATTCCGTTTGGCCGGCAAAATTAAACCCGACTTTTTTCATTTCAGCCTTCGATATTGGTGCCGTAGTCACAGCAAAATACCGGCCGCTCTTGCATCCCGATGCTGCCGCTTCAAGCGATTCAAAAGCAATGAGCGCACCTCTTGAGTCCGGGAATCCGGCAGTAGCCTTATACTCTTTATCCCCTACTTCCCGCTTCCCTATCGAATCCGGGAGCAAATCCAGAAAACCGGCGTGTGCGATAACTTCGCACAACGAATGCATTTGGGGATTTTTTTCCGCCCAAGCCTTAATTATTTCCGCGCCAACTCCCGCAGGATCGCCAATAGTAATTGCGAGTTTTTTTGTCATTTCCTACGAAAGCGACTTAGGATGCAAGTAATGGCGGTTTTCCATCTTAAAGAATTCCAAAAACTTTATGCCTTCTGGGGTTGTCGCCATACCGCTTTCAAGAGCATCGATTGCATTTTTACGAACGGAAAGCGTTGCGAACACGCGAGAGTATAGCCTTTTCAACTCCGCCACAGCCTCCCTGGAAACTCCCCTGCGCGATAGCCCTATTATATTTAGCCCAGTCATATCGTTTCTTCCATAGGCGTTTACAAAAGGCGGAATATCGAGAGAAAATGCCGAGTTCCCGCTGACGATCACGCCTTCGCCTACTCGTATTTTTTGGTGCAACATTACGCCTCCGCTGATAAAACAGTTTGAATCAGTTTTTACCCAGCCAGCAAGAGCCGAAAAATTCGCCAATATGCAGTTGTCGCCCAACTCGCAATCGTGGCCTATATGGGAAGTGGCCATAACCAGACAATTTTTTCCGACCTTTGTGGAGGATTCCGGCACTGTAGCCCTATGGATTGTAGCCCCTTCCCGCACGGTCGTTCCATCGCCTATTTCAACATAGCTTTCTATGGAGGAATCGAAATGCAAGTCTTGAGGCTCTCCTGAAATAACGGCAAAACTCCCTATTTTGCAATTTGACCCAATTCTAGAGCCCCGCCTGATGCAGGCATGCGATTCTATGGAAGTATTGTCGCCTATTTCAACGCCGTCGCCTACAACAGCGTAAGCGCCGATAGAAACATTTGCGCCTATTTTGACAAAATCGCCGATTATTGCAGTGTGATGAATGCCCATCTTATGCGTTTTCCTTGGCTTCTTCTACCAGCAATTTGCGCTTATACGAGCGCAAATGCACAATTTTCACAATTGCCGTAAATATAATTCCGAAAAGCGTAGAAGAATACCCCGCCATAAGGCTGGCGTTGAATATGCCGAGCGACAAAAGAATCAGAGAAAATACTGTGCCGGTCAAACCAATGTACAGCCCAAGGTCGAAAAGATTGTCCTCGTTCTCCAAAAGTTTCAATTTAAGCCTTGCCGGAACCTTTGTGCGTTTTATTGCGGCCAACCTTATGACGCAGACTATATAAACCAAAAATTGGATTATTAGGAATATGCCTATAGCCGCTAATGTTGCAGAATCTGTTTGGAAGTTCATAGTATCCTTTTGAACATTGTTAATAACTTTTTCAAATGCAAACCTCAGCTCGGGAGCTTGCCCGTTTTCTATCTTTACGTTTAAAATTTCCGGCTCCAAAAAAGCCATAAAAATAGCCGCCACAATAAAAGCCTCTATAAATCCGCGCAACAAAGCCAAAGGGGAATGCCACGACGGAGTATCGCGCCTTGGCGAGAAAATCCTAAAGAAGCCCCTAATAAAAAAATACCCGCCCAATATGCCTAAAGCTATCTTGATAACTAAAGCCCAAACCGGATTCGACGCAGCAAAAGCCCCCAATTTCAAGCGCAACGGATCGCAAATTTCAGAAATATGCCCTGCAAGCCAAGACTCGCGGTAGAGCGGTTTATCCTGGCTTAAAAGGAATTTTAAAGCGCCTTCTCCGTTAAAAAATGCAAACTTCAAGTCGTCCCACCTATCAATATCCGCCGTATTGGACAAGTAATTGCGGAAACCGTCGGTATCGCCGCAAACCATAAGAGAGGCCGCCAGCACCTTCTTGGCTTGCGCGTCGAGAGCAGAATTGTAGATTTTTGCAAAATCGTACATCTGAGCTAAAGAATTGAAATGCGGAATAAGCGAACGTATTTGCGTCCAATCCATATCCTTTTCAAATACCAGCAGAGCCAAGCAATATCTTTCAAATTCATCTTTTTTGGCACTATCGCCCTTCATTTTCTCCAAGATTATTGCCATATTTTTTTGGAAACTTGGATTAAGGTCGCCAGTTTGCGCCAGAAGTCCGGAGGTCAAAAGAGCGGCCTCCAGCGGAGCCCCAGCCGAAGTAAACACCGGAGGCAGCAGCGTGGAATTCAACGAGCGCAATTCAACGAATTTGCGAACCAATCCCGTCTGCGTCTGACTTAGAAAATCCATCAATTTCTTTCGGTTGTCCGACAGAGCTAAAATATTGTAGAGAGGTTCGGACGAAACGCTAGGATTTGGCGAAATAGTCGAATAAAACGCGTCAAAAAACGGCTCGTCACCGCCCGCGGGAATCCAATTGGGGTGTTTTGCAAATAAAACTTCTGCCTGTTTGGCAATATCCGATTTTCCCCCGGCACAATTGGCTATCAAAATTGCGGTGGACAGCTTGGCGTTGTCCAAATATATGCGCGCGACATCTTCAGGAGTTGCAGTCCCACTTCCCGCAGCCACTACTGCAACGCGGTCAACACTCATAAAATACGCGGGAATAGAAGCCGAAACGAGCAGTATGCAAACGCCAACCGCCATGCGGATTACCGACTTTATAAAATTTATAAAAAATCGCATAATAAAATTCCTCGTATAACCGAAAATATTTCGGCGGACATTCCCATCGTCAGAAAAAAACCTTAACGTCCTCCAACCGCGAGTCAAGAAAATCAATCTTTAAAAAAAAAGCACCGCAGCGCATAAACATTTAGCATTGAAATCCTTGATTTACTGCGCGCCCTGCATGTGAATTTATCAATCCTTAGGCACAATAGAGCTCTGAAGCCCGCGCGCTATTTCAGGGATTATCAATCCCTTCTGCGCATATATTTCCCTTGCCTGCATTCTTATGACGGGCCTATACAATTCAAACGCGATGGCAGCCAATATGCAAACTGCGCCGGAAACCGCCGTAACCGCTGACAGCCCGACGTAGTGGGACACGTACCCTTGCGCCAAGCTTCCCAAAGGAGGAAATCCGAAAAAAGACATAGTAAACACGCTCATCACCCTGCCGCGTTTTTCTTCGTCAACCAGACTCTGAAGCATAGTATTGCACCCCGCGGCAACTGCTATCATTCCAAAACCCACCGGGACTGCCAATATGTATGCGATTCTTAAACTATCAACCATAGACATAAGAACCAATCCTATGCCCGCAAGCGCGCAAGAGAGCACTATCACCCTTCCCATGCCCAAAACGCTCTTTCTAGCTGCGAGATAAAGGGCAGCTCCCAGAGCTCCGCATCCGACGCAGCTCATCATATTGCCCAAAGCCGCGCTGCCGCCTCCCAATGTTCCCTTTGTAAATGCGGGCAACAATAGCGAAAACGGCATTGCAAAGAAACTGAACACCATAAGAAGCATAATAAGCGCGCGAATAGGCTTGAACGAGTATATGTATGAATACCCCTCCATGATATCCTTTATGGCGCTCGAATGCTTAGCGGCAGTTTCCGGTTTAAGTTTTATCATGTAAAGCGACAAGAGAATTGCGCCGTACGAAGCCGCATTCACAAGGAAACAAACGCCCTCCCCAAAAAAAGAAATCATTACTCCGCCTATTGCCGGGCCAATAAAACGCGAACCGTTCATAGCAGTCGAATTTAGCGCAATAGCGTTGCTCAAATCTTTAGGAGGAACAAGCTTGGCGTAAAACGATTGCCGCGCGGGGGCGTCAAAACTCACGACAGTGCCGACAAAAAAGCACAGAGCAAAAATTATCGGCATGTTTATAAGCCCCTCTACAGTCAAAATGCCCAATACAGCACTCTGAAGCATCATTAGAGACTGCGTCACCATTAGAATACTTCTGCGGTTGAAACGGTCGCAAACAACCCCCGCGAACGGCGTAAATACAAGCGACGGAATTTGCGACAAAAAAACCGAAACAGACAAAAGAAAAACGGAGTTTGTCAGGTTAAAAACAAGCCACCCCATAGCAACTTGCTGAATCCAAGCGCCTATGAGAGTGACAGACATTCCCGCAAAATAAATGGCAAAGTTTCTATTCTTTAACGACGAAAATATGTTTACGAGAGCCAACGGATTTCTTGGAATAAGAACGCCAGCGGCTCTTAGCGGAAAACGTCTTCTCGCCTCCCGTCCGTCGATTTTATTTGTTGGGCGTTTCATTTGCTTTACCACTCCGCAAAAAATCAATAGTCGTTAAAAAAAAATCCTCCCGTTGCGCGGGAGGACGGCTAAATTCCAAATAAATAAAATTATTAGAATAGATCCTTCTTCACAACGGCATTATAGCGCGCGCCAACCGATATGCAATTTGCGTACGCCTTTGTTATAGCCTCGGTTGTGGAGTCTATCTCGGAGGCAAATGCCGGCCACTCTTTCTTGAGGGCGACTACCGCGCTTGCCGAATTGAAATCTGAAATATACGAAGACAAGTCAGAAGATGCCTTTTTCATATTCTGCCCGTACATTTTCTTTTCCAATGAAACAAGCTTGTCCCATGCGCGTATATAATCTTTATATGCGTTCGTAAAATCCACTGGGCAACCCGCCAAGCGGACCGACTGCATTTTTGAAACAACTTCGGAAGCCGATTTTGAGGAAGCGGTTATTTTACTGTCTATTGAATAGACAGCCTGAATGGAAAGCTGTTCCGGAGATTCCTGGGTGGCAGAATTGCAGGCCGACAAAGCCAGCGCCGATACCAATGCCAATATTGAGAGTATTTTCTTCATAATTTTGCTTTCTTCTAAAAACTCTTAGAATATATAATTCATCCAATGTATGCGTAAGGATTCGTACTTTTGCAAGTATAAGTCAATATTTTTTTCGGCAATAATGCGTTAAATTCAAGTCAATTTTTGTGTTGTAGAGAAAGAAAAAATCGTTCTAATGTGGTTGAATATACTATGGCTCTTGAAAGAATTACAGATGTATCCGGAAAAGGAGTATTCCTCCCCGGGAACGATATAGATACGGACAGAATAATCCCCGCCCGTTTTATGGTTTGCGTCACCTTTGAAGGCTTGGGCAAATACGCCTTTTACGACGAGCGCAAAAACGCAGACGGATCGGACAAAGTTCATCCGTTGACCGATCCGAGAAAGCAAAACGCGAAAATTTTGCTTTCCGGCGCAAACTTCGGGTGCGGTTCTTCGCGCGAACATGCTCCGCAGTCGCTTTGGCACTATGGATTCCGCGCGATAATTGCGGAGAGTTTTGCTGAGATATTTTTCGGAAATTCCACGACGCTTGGAATACCGTGCGTTTGCGCAAAAGGCCAAGACATAGCCGAAATAGCAAAAATAATCGAGGAGAATCCCGATGAACCCGTAGATGTAAATCTGGAAAAGATGGAAATATCGTGCGGGAAATTCTCATGCCCGTGTTCGATGCCAGAAAACGCAAGATCTGCGCTCGTATCCGGGACATGGGATCCTATTGCAGAACTTCTCGACGCAGAAAAACAAACGGCGGAGACCGCCCAAAAACTTCCATATTTTAAATAGCCGATGAATTTTATATTGGAAGGAGCGGGAATATTCATCTACCCGCTGGGGCTTTGCTCTTTTGTCGCTCTATTTATAATAATAGAGCGGCTCATAAGCCTTAGGGATTCAAAGGTGGTTCCCCGCGAAATCGCCGACACTATCATTTCCGGGAAAATCCCCGAAACCTCCAATGATCTTTCAAGCAGCATAGGAAGAATCCTTTATTTTTATAAGAACTCGTCCCCTGACGCCGAGGCGTTAAAGGCGTTTGCCCAGCTTGAAATGACGCGCCTGGAACGCGGAATGTTTTTGCTTGATATAATAATATCGGCTGCGCCTCTGCTCGGGCTGCTAGGAACGGTCGCCGGGCTAGTCACAGTTTTCGCCACAGACGACTCTATCCCCAGCCCCGAAACAATATCAAAAGGAGTTGGGCTGGCGCTTTCGACTACAATAATAGGCTTGTCCATCGCTATTCCGACAATTGTCGGGAACACATACCTAAACCGAAAATTAGACAAACTTCATGCGCGAATAAACATTTGCGTTGAACGCCTTATAGATTCGCGCCGCCAAAACGACGAATAGAAAATTATGGACATATCCCGGAACAAACACAGGCGCAAGGGGGAAGTAAATATCGTTCCCTTGGTCGATGTTTTTACCGCACTAATATTCTTTTTTCTTTTGACGATGCAGTTTAAAAATATCTACGCCGTAGATATTACGCCGCCTACAATGCAAAGCTCGGAATCAGCCGACAACCAATTGCCAAACATTCTTGCAATTTCAAAAGACGGCAAATATTTGTTCAACGCCAAGGAAATCGACGACGCCTCCCTGGCGCAAAAATTAAAGGATATAGCCGCATCTTCAGACTCTTCGCTCGTGCTTTTAGCCGACGAGCAGACACCGCTGCATTTCGTGACATCGGCTATAGACAAAGTTAAGCTGGCAAAGATAAAAAAGCTCTCGCTTCAGACGAACAAGTAAAAATCCCACGTTTGATTTAAAAGCCGCTCTATGGGAAAACCGCCCAAAAGCCGCGCATATTTTTAGGATTTTACGCGTTTTAGGGCAAAAAACGTCTTTAAAAGCCTTGAACATTCGTCGAATAAAACGCCCGAATCCACTTGAATTGCATGGTTTAAAGTCGGTATGTCGTGGAACTTCAAAGCTCCGCCTAAAAAACCCATTTTAGGATCAGGGACAGAAAAGACGACCCTAGAAACCCTGCCCATTACGCATGCGCCTGAACACATCGGACAAGGTTCTTTAGTGACATAGACAGTAGCCCCGTTTAAGCGCCAATCACCCAATTTGCGGGCAGCCTGGGTTATTGCCAAAATTTCAGCGTGCGCAGTGGGATCGCGCATAGACTCGACCATATTATGCGCCTGCGCGACAATCTCGCCGCCGAACTCTATCACAGCGCCAATAGGGACTTCTCCCGCCTTCCAAGCCTTCAAAGCCTGGTTGTAAGCCATCTTCATAAAAAACTCATCGCCGCGCTCCATATACGACGGGCGCAGCGGAAGAAATGGGCAGTCTGGCGCGGATTTCTGGGGATATTCTGGGCTTTTGCTTTCCATCGGGGTTAAAATATTGCGAAAAAAACGCTTATGCCGCGCAAATATTGCGCTAAATACAATCAAAATTGTTGACAAGCTTTCTGCGTAAAACCATTTTAAATCAATTATTATTTGCGATTACAACATAAACGATTGCAAAAATCAAAAATAAAAAAACAAATAAATGTCAGAAACTGTAGTTGAAGTAGAAGGAAAAGTGGTCTCAGTTCTGCCCGGAACGATGTTTAGGGTGGAGATAGCCAACGGCCATCAAGTTCTCGCCCACATATCGGGAAAGTTGCGCAAGAACTTTATAAAGTTGACTGTCGGAGACAGGGTCAAAATGGAAATGACACCGCAGGACTTGGAAAAAGCCCGCATTGTTTACCGTCTAAAAAACACGGAAGTTCCCAAGACAATTCCCAAACGCAGTTTTGGGCCAAAACACCGCTAGGAATTTTATGCGGGCGGGCGGCCTATATAAAAATAGGAAATTGCCCCAATATCTATTGGCCGTTGGGATTGGCTCTCTTTTAATCCTTGCGGCCGTTTCGCTTTCATTGGGAAGCGGTTCAGTTGGGTTTGAACAGTTGGTTGACTATATTTTTTTACGCCCGCTGTCCCCAACCGAAATTTTGATTATAGAACAATTGCGCTTCCCTCGCGTGATAATGGGAATTTTAGCCGGAGCAAGCTTGGCTTTGGCGGGGGCGGGAATGCAAAGTTTGTTTAGAAATCCGCTGGCGGATCCTTCAATAACGGGCGTTTCGGCAGGTTCGGCGCTGGGAGCGGTATTGGCAATTTCGATTTTTCCCCTTTCGGCGGCATGTTTGCAAGCGGGCGCCATAGTTTGCGGACTTGCTGCATCCGCGGCAGTGTGCATGCTCGGGCGTTCAAACGGAAGAATGTCGGCTTTGTCGACGCTGCTAGCAGGAATTGCAATAAACGCATTTTGCGGAGCGATAGTAGGCTACTGCATGTATTCTGTCAGAGACGCCGGCTTAAAAGGTTTTGTCTTTTGGACTTTAGGCTCGCTGGACCGCTGCGATTGGAGCGACGTTATCTCGACAGCCGCTCTCTGCATTCCAAGTTGGATTGCCCTCTTTGCGTGCGCCGGCGCATTAAACGTTATGCTGCTGGGACGCGAGCAGGCATATCATACAGGTATAAATACAACCTGGATATGGATTGCAACAACGACGGCGTCATCAGTGGCGACCGCTGCATGCGTTGCAGTTTGCGGAACGATAGGGTTTGTAGGGCTTGTTGTTCCGCACATAATTAGAATGGTTTCAACGCCTGACAACCGTGTACTGCTTCCATTGAGCGCGGTTGGCGGAGCGGCTTTGATGACTCTGTCTGACATAATAACGCGCATTGTATCGCCGGAAGATCCAATTCCAATAGGCGTAGTCACAGCCTTAATCGGCGCTCCGGTTTTCATCACGCTTTTAAAAGGCAATAAGGGCTCGCCAAATGATTAGCTTGGAAAACATATCGTTTTCATACGGTTCGCGAAAAGTGTTGGACGGCATTTCGTTCTCTGCAAACGACGGCGAATTTGTGGCTGTACTGGGAGCAAACGGCGCAGGGAAAAGCACGCTCGTTAGAATTGCAAGCGGCGCGTTGCGCGCAGACTCCGGAAAAGTTAAAATAAACGGCGCCGACATTGCAAAATCCGCTCCGCGCGAATTGGCTAAATGCCGGGCGGTTTTGGAGCAGGAATCCGCCCTTGAATTCGATTACACCATTCTTGAAACAGTCTTATTGGGAAGATACGCATATAATGTTTTTCCGCAGGATTCCGCAGAAGACATTCTTCTAGCAAAAGAATGCTTAAAGCGTGTAGAAATGTCAGGATTTGAAAACCGCCTCTATACTAGCCTTTCTGGAGGAGAAAAGCAAAGGGTTCAACTTGCTCGCGCGCTGTGCCAAATAGGCAAGGATCCGCGCGGGAAAATTCTGCTTTTAGACGAGCCGTCGTCAAGCCTCGATCCCGCGCACGCGCACGCGGCAATGCGCGCGGCTAAAGATTTATGCAAACGCGGAGCCGCAGTAATATCTATTCTTCACGACCCAAATTTGGCTGCCGCATACGCCACAAAAATCGCCCTTTTAAAAGACGCCAAACTGGTTTCTTTCGACATCCCTGAAATATCCTTAGACGAAACTCTTTTAAGCAAAACATACAGCGCCCCGTGCAAGACATTAGATTTCGACGGAAAAAAAATCATTTACTTCCCCGAACATTAAGAACAGTGGAACCGCGTTCCCGCGAAAACGCAACCCGCAGCGCCGCCGCAGTTAACAGCAACCATTTGCACATCGCGCATAAACCTCCAAATTTTTGCGCTGGCTGAAATCGACTGTGTGGGGGCAAAATTCAACGCTCGCAATGCGCTGCGCTGTGCCACAGTCCTGAAATATTGAATGCAAAGGAAATTTCCCGACCGTTTGCGCGCCTTAAATATATACTAATATACCGCTTCGGCTACGCGTTCATTTTCCTGTCCACAAGCAAATACTTTGATTTTTAATCCGACATGAAGCATTCTATTGAGCGTTTATTTTAATCCGGTAAGCTATTACATAACATTAAACAAGATAAACTGGGCTCTGCATATCCCTGCGATATCCGCGGCATCCCGCGACAACTTGAAATGCGCCGCTTTTATTGCCTTCAGCATCATTCCCAACACCCGCAGCAACCAACAAGGACGCAAGGCGCACTTCTCGACCAAAAGCGCAAAGATTTAAACATCCCGTTCAACCGTCCCCAAGCTACACTATGCTTTCGACATGCGGCATAAATATTAACCGCGCTAAAAGAACAAGAATATCATTTGTACCCGCCCCATTTTTTATCTTACCGATGCTCCTAAAACGAATAACAACAGACTCTCCGCAAGCAACCTCCTTGCGGTCTATACTATGCTCTAATGCCGTTCGTACCGGGGCCAATCACCTTTTCTGCACCAGCCCGGCCCAGCAAAAATAGCTTTTACGCGCAAAAATATGGCGGTTGCGGACCATCGCGCCCGAGAAGCAGACAGTCCGCCCATACGCATTTGACTGGGCTCAACCCATCACATTGGATTTACCGCGTTTTTACCGGCGGAAAGTTTTAGGCTTTTCCCATTCCAAACAAACTCTCCATCAAGCCCTTTAGGCAATTCTACTGTTCCTTCGACAGAATTTTCCCCCGCGCGCTTTAAATCAACCGATATGTTTCCGAGCGGATGCGGGATAACGCCCTTTATGTAGTTCAAACCGCACAAATGCGGCTCAATTCTTACGCTTTTAAAGCCGTAGGAACCAGGACGGACGCCGCAAACCAAAGAAAGCAGATGATAGTTTGGACTGGAACTCCACGCATGGCAATCCGAGCGGGTAGGCTCCGGATTTTCCGCGAATGTTGAAAGGCCTATGCCAAGCATGTCGCGCCAAGGCTTCAATTCCGAAACGTACATGTCCGCCAATCCGACTTTGAGCATAGCTTCAGTCAAGTAGAACCGGTAATAAAATGTACATTGGGTTAGTGATTTGTCCGATATTATTTTTTCAAACAGCCGCTTCTGCTCAGACGCAGGAATGGCGTCCGAAAGAATAGCCATTATATTCGGATGCTGGCTGAAAGTTTTTGCGCCGGCGTAGTCGGCAAACATCTTTCGGTTTTCATCCCAAGCGACCTTTTTTACCGCCTTTACCAATTTGTCATATTCGGCGCGGTACGCCTCCGCCTCCGCCGCATACCCATAGTGGTTCATAAGCTCGGACGCCTGGCGCAAAGTGTATGCCAAATGCAAAGAATTTACTGTAGGAGAATCGTTCTCGCCCTCCGGCGCATAGCCGCTCCACCAGCCTTTCGACCAGTCCACAAAATTCCAGTATGGCACGCGCGCGCGCAATACGCCTTTCTCAGGGTCTATCTGGTTCAAATACCACGCTAATACTGTGCGCACCCCGCCTAGCATCGACCGCACAAATTCATCGTCTGAGCGGTGCATGGCATAGTCGTTCACCATGCTTACCCAATATAGAGAAAACGGGGGAATATATTGCGGAGTCCTCGACGGATAGCGTGATTTTGTCAGCCCGTTGGATTCGCGGGAAGAATCGAATGCCGATATGGCCTGCCGCATCAGCCTATCGTCTCCCGAAACATACAAAGATATGAGCGACTGTATGCGGGTGTCGCCAACATACTGGAGCTGCTCGTAATACGGGCAATCGAAATACGTCTCTACCGCGCACAAACGAGCCGTTCTCCAGCCGACATCCCATATGTCTTTTATGCTTTTATCGCTTGAGTCGAACGATCCGTTCTCCGCAAAGGGATAACCCGTAAAAATGCCGTAAAAATCTTTGACCACAAGAGGTTCGTCCGCTGTGCGAATATCCAAGCCGACATATCTGTAGGTCCTAAACCAAAGCGTCGAAAATTCGCGCCCCTTTCCTCCGTCCGGTTTAAATACGTCGAAAACTGCGCGCTTGTCAAAATCACGCCCTTCCACCTCGTTGCGGTTGGCTTTGGCGCCTTTTGAATCGAACAGAGCCTCGCCGTAAGTGATTTTTATCTCCGCCCCTTTGCCCCCGTCCAAAATCATTCGGGGATACGCGTTCGTCAGAACGCCGTTGTCCAATAAAATGCGGCAGGTCGAATTAGGCGGGACGATAAAATCCGCCTTGCCCTTGAAGAACTCCGGAACATTCTCGACTCCTGAAAATTTGCGGACGCTTTTCAGCCTTTGAGGTTTTTCCTCCAGCATAGGAATCTCGCGCGGGGTAAGAACCCAGTCTATTTCCCCCCACTGCCCCGACGAAGATTTTCCTGAGGCTATTACCCGTGGATTCCCCCAATCGGAGTCGTCGTAATCGGCAAGATTCCACCCCCAATCGAACTTTTCCCCGTCTACCATGTCTGTTCCACCGGTGAAGCTGTATCCGTCGAAAGCGCCTCTAAAACCTCCCGACTTCGGGGTGGAATAAGCTCTAGAACGTTTGACTTTCCAGTTTTTCGGCGTGGCAACAAATTCTTCGGCCTCGGTTGCTCCGTCTAAAATAAATCCTGCGCGGTGCGAAAACTGCGCATTGGGAGCATCGTTTCCCATATCCCAAACGACTGCGGCAATGGCGTTTTTACCCTCCTTCAAAAACGGCGCAATATCAACTGTGTCAAAGAACCAATGCTGAAGATCGCCTCTGGCCGGGCCCGCGGAAACAGACTTGCCGTTTACAAAAAGCCTATAGCGGTTGTCTGCCGAAACGTTTATTTTAAATTGTTTTGGCACTTCTTTTAAATCAAATGTCCTCCTAAAATGCAAAACCTGATAGCCTTCAAATGCCCCGCCGTCAACCCATTGCCCCTTCCAGACTTTTCCGTAAAGCTTAGGGTTGAAATCGCGCAGGGCAGCGGCAGCAAAACAAGCGGATAAAATCGCTATAAATACAAAAACAGACAATCTTTTACACAATTTTCCCATAAAAAAATTCCTCCCTGAAACCAGAATGCAAATTTATATTTCACCAACAATATGAAAGCCTATAAATTTCGCCTAAAATGTCAACACAAGTGTACAAAATCCCAAATTAGCAAGAGTGTTGACAATTTGCGCAAATTCGTTTCGATAATACCGCAGATGGATAGATTGCATTCATATTGGCGGATGCCGTACATCGAAGCGCCTAAACCGCGCGACGATTCCGGCAAAAAAGGAGGCAATCCGTTTGTGGAGATGGGAAAATCTGACGACTTCAGAAAATACCACATTCTCTGGCGCGGCAAATACTCCTTTATTGTTATGAACAAATTTCCGTATAACTGCGGACATCTTCTCGTACTGCCCCTGCGCGAAGTGGGCGACATAGCCCTGCTTGAGGGCGACGAGAAGCTCGAATTCTTCGACGCAATAATAAAGGGAGAAAAAATACTGCGCGACGCCCTAAAGCCTGACGCTTTTAATATAGGCTTTAATATCGGCGCAAAAGCCGGAGCCGGAATCCCCCAGCACCTGCACTGCCACATAGTGCCGCGTTGGGACGGAGACACAAATTTTATGCCGGTAATATCGGATACCCGCGTACTGCCCCAAGCATTGGACACTCTTTGGGAAAAGCTCGTAAAATACGTAGATTGACGGATAGAAAAATTCCAAATTATAATTTCTGCAAATAAAAGATGGAAAAAACCCTGACTTTCGACACGGCACAGCAAGTATCGGAAACTTACGGCAACAGGCATGAAAACCTCGAACTGGCAGAAGAAAAGTTCGGTGTAAAAATCGTGGCGCGCGACGGATGGATGAAGTTTGAAGGCGACCCCACAAAAGTTGAACTCGCCTCAAAATTTTTTGAAACCATGGGAGGCGCGCGCAGGCAGGGGATGCGAATTAGCAACTCCGACTTCCGCAATATGCTCGCGCGGGCAAGCTCTGGAAGGCTGGACGAAATAATACAAGTTTTCGACAACCCCATAGTGATGAATTTGAAGCGCAAAAGCATTGTGCCAAAAAACATCAACCAGAAAAAATATTTGAAGTTCATTGCAAAAAACGACATTGTGTTCGGTGTTGGCCCCGCGGGAACCGGCAAAACATACTTGGCGGTAGCCGCGGCCCTCAAGGCGCTTCAAGACAAAAAAGTGGAAAAAGTAATACTTACGCGCCCCGCAGTCGAAGCCGGGGAAGCTCTGGGATTCCTGCCTGGAGACTTGCAGGAAAAACTTCTTCCTTACTTGCGCCCGCTTTATGACGCGATGTTCGACATGATCGGGGCGGAGGAAACAAACAAGCTTATGGAGCGCGATATTATAGAAATCGCGCCGCTTGCCTATATGCGCGGACGAACCCTTTCCAACGCATTTATAATTTTAGACGAGGCTCAAAACACCACCATGGAACAAATGATGATGTTCCTCACGCGCCTCGGAGAAAATTCGCGGATGATAATAACCGGAGACATAACTCAAATAGACCTTCCACGCCATAAGAAATCCGGCTTAAAGGGCGCATTGGAAATCTTGGGTGATATAGAAGGAATAAAATTGTTTTATTTCGACGCCGGAGATGTTGTAAGGCATCCGCTAGTCACAAAAATAGTGAACTCGTACGAGAATAGCCAAAAAAGCAATGTTTAAGGACATAAAAAATTACAGACTTGAACGCGCGCGGCGCACGATGGAAAGTTCGGCGACAAGCAAGCGGTCTTTCGGCAAGTACAGGCTTGCGGCAATTATATGCGCAGTATTCGCATTGTCTGCGGTAATCTACGCAATTTGTTTTGTAAACAGGCAGCCATTGACACCAATGCTGTCAAAAAATAAAATCGCCCAGATCCATATTGTTTCGCCTTTTGAATTTACGTACACAAGCGACATACAGACAAACGAAAAGCGCGAATTGAGCGCGGCTCGCATACCGCCGCTTTATAAAATAAATCCAAAGATATCCGAAAACGCCGCAGGCAACTGGGTAAAATTGGTTGCATTTCTAAACGACAACCAGCCTGTTTACGACTCTCTTTCCAGCGAAGAAAAGAAGGATTCGGAATTTTTTGAAAGGCTTTCCAACGATCTGAAAAAAGTTTCCCTCCACGGAATAAGCCCCGACGACATACGCACAATTTACGAAAACACTTCCGAGAAAAACCGCGAGAACACCTTTAAATACGCAGCCTTTCACGAAAGGAATATTTTGGGAGACGGAATATACGCCGACGGAGACGCGATCTTCTCAAAGAAAAACGATTTGCAAACAGCCGAAATATCAGGGACAAAATCCTACCGGGCCTTGAGCGAAACCCAAGCCCGCAAGGAACTGCTGGATAGAATAAAAACGCTTGGTCTAAACGACGCCCTCGGATACGCCATCTACCGAATATTAAACCAAGACCTGCTTCCAAACATTGAATTCGACGCCGAAAAGACAAAACAGCGCAGGGACGAAGCAAAAGCCCAAGTCCAACCTGTCGTTGTAAAGGTTCGCGCGGGAGAAACTTTGGTAGATTCCGCCTCGTCTACGTCGCCAATAGCAATGGAGCGTTATAAGGCATATAAGCGGGAACTTGCGCAGCGTGGAGACGGAGAGGCGTATGCGCACTCGTCGCGCTATATAGAGTTCATAGCATGCCTGTTGCTTGTAATGTCCGCCACGCTCTTCATTACAATTAGCAAAACCCAAAAGAACAGGCAGCCCCGAACCGTTTTAATTTTCTCCACCCTGCTCATACTGAACCTTGCCGCGGAGCGATTTATAATACACCTCAGCAACGCCGAATACTTCGACACAAACACTACGTTTCTGCAGATACTAGTTTACGGGACTCCCATTATGCTTGGCCCCATAATAATGGTGTTGCTTTTTGGATCCTATACAGGATTCGTCATGGCAATACTAATAGCGGCGCTAACGACAATGATGATAGGAGAATCCATAGTATTTTTCATACTTTTCCTTGCATCGTCGCTGGTTGCAATCTACTTTTGCGACGGCGCGACGAGCCGTTCCCGCGTAATTTTCGGCGGGGCGATTTACGGCCTTTTCGTTGCGACCTTTTCATGCATATTCGGATTTGTCGCGGGCACCGACGCATCGCTTATATGGAGGCAGGCAATTCTTGCGGTTCTAGCGGGTTCCATGACGGGAATCCTTGCTACGGCAGTCCTCCCCATAATAGAGAGAATATTTCAATGCTACTCAAATATAGCCCTGATAGAATATACCGATTTTAACAACCCCCTTCTTAGGCGCCTCCAGATAGAAGCCCCCGGAACATACCACCATAGCGTCATGGTGTCGTATTTGGCAGAACAAGCCGCAGCAGAAGTCAACGCAAACGCAATGGTATGCAGAATAGGCGCGCTTTACCATGATATCGGCAAAATAGTAAAACCGGAGTTTTTCTCCGAGAACCAGGGAGGCGGCAAGAACCTGCATGACGACCAGAACCCGTCAATGAGCGCTCTCATAATAAAAAACCACATAAAAGAAGGGGTGGAACTAGCCAAGCTGGCTAAGATGCCAAAACAAGTAATAGACGCCATCAACCAGCACCACGGCACCTCGATAATTTCGTATTTTTACAATAAGGCCATGAATATGGCCGAAAGCAAGGGAGAATGCACGGATCCTCTGCAGGCTCTGCGCAATGCCGGAATAGAAGAAAGCACCTACCGCCACGAAGGCGTGAAGCCGAAAACAGTAGAGAACGCCATAATTATGCTGGCAGACTCTTGCGAGGCCGCATCGCGGTCACTTAAAAAAATAACCCAGCACGGAGTCGAAGATCTAGTCGATTTTATAGTTAAGACAAAGATGAACGACAACCAGCTTGACGACTGCCCAATAACGGTGAAACAACTTTCAAAGATTAAAAAAAGCTTTGTTTTTACAATGCTCAATATGCTGCACACAAGAGTAGAATACAACAACGCTAAAAAACGGTAAATATGACAAAATATCCCCTATCAGAAATAGTAAAAATTTTTGAGAATCCGG
Organism: Coraliomargarita sp. CAG:312; assembly: GCA_000438015.1. Lineage (GTDB taxonomy): Bacteria > Verrucomicrobiota > Verrucomicrobiia > Opitutales > Intestinicryptomonadaceae > Merdousia. The sequence goes on from FR901570.1 coordinate 79,935, forward strand.
AAATACAGGGAGACGCCTCCGTAGAACTTTCCGCTATATCCAGCCTCGAAAAGGCAAAACCTGGAGACCTTTCGTTCCTAGGGAATAAAAAGTATTCTCCGGAAGTTCCAAAAACAAAAGCCAGCGCAATATTATTGCCGCGTTCCTACAAGGGCGAAGTTCCTGAAGGGGCAACCATCGTGCGCGTCGACGATCCCTCTATGGAATTGGCAAAGCTGTGCGCAATTATAGAAAAACAGCTCTGGCCCGCACCCAAGCCGTCGGTTCACCCGACAGCTTCAGTTGACGAATCGGCAAAGATAGGCAAAGGAGTCTTTATTGGAGCCAATGTTATAGTTTGCGAAGGTGCTGAAATAGGCGACGGCGTCGTATTGCAGGGGAACAACTATGTAGGCAGATTCGCAAAAATAGGGGAAAACTCATTCATTATGCCAAATGCCGTAATTATGGACTATTGCGAGCTCGGCAAGCGCGTAAAGCTCCAGCCCGGCTGCGTAATAGGATCCGACGGATATGGATACGTACCCGTCAACGGGCAGCATGTAAAAGTGCCCCAAGTCGGAAAAGTCGTTCTTGAAGACGACGTAGAAGTAGGCGCCAACACAACAATCGACAGAGCCCGGTTCGACAAAACATTGGTCGGCGCGGGGACTAAAATCGACAATCTAGTCCAAGTTGCGCATAACGTGGAAATCGGCAAATGCGCACTGCTGGTTTCGCAGGTCGGAATCTCAGGCAGCACGCACATAGGGAACTACGTGGTTTTGGGCGGACAAACGGGAGTTGCGGGGCACTTGAAAATCGGAGACGGTGCCATGATAGGCGGACAAAGCGGAGTAAACGGCGACATTCCTCCCAAATCATACATGCGCGGGACTCCTCCGCGCCCTTATATGCGCGCGCATAAAATAGAAATATTTATAGGGCATCTCCCGGAACTATACGATAGAGTAAAAGACATAGAATCGCACCTGGGAATCGAAAAGAAAACATTCGGCAAAGCACAGCAGCCCTAGGTTATGCAAAGCTTTTGCCGCTTCAAACGCGTATTTCCTTTTTAATGCCAGGCCAAATTTTCAACCTAAACCGCGCCAATCTAAAATGAAAACGCTCGCAATAATTGCGTCACTGCTTTTGTTCCAGTTTTCGCATGCGCGCGTTTGGGAATTGAAAAAAGACGGAGAAAGCGTAGAGGGGGAAATATTCAGGGCAACAAAGCTGTCGTTGATATTGAAGGACTCAAACGGGAAACGCATTTCCGTATATTACCGCGACTTGGCGGACTCTGAAATATCCTATTTAAAGGCTAACTATCCTTCCCTCGTAAAAGGCGCATCGCTTCCGGAAACCGGAAAGCCTGTTTTAAAAACTGAAGACACGGCGACGGACAAAACAGAATCTGATATTGAAAAATACCAAAGGTCGCATCCGGACATAAATATAGACAAAGAATCTATAGCGTTCAGATGGGACACAAAAAGCGGGAGGTTCTATACCCGAAATTTTCTCTTCGATATGAGGGAGAAACTCGAAGAATCCGAAGCACTTGAATTGGCATATCGCTGCGAATGTTTTAGAGCGGCTGTATTGAGCCTGCCATTCTTGTCGGAGTCGATTTTGCAAGGATATCAACACCCTATTTTTGTGGAAATAACAAACATTCCGCAAAAAAACGTCGCCGGTTATTACCAAGGAGCGTACAACGCCGGCGGAAGAATCGGGGCAAGAATACGCGTAGAGCCTCAAAGGCTGCCAAAATCAGACGGCTCTGCCCCAATGTTCTGCGGAGTGCTGGCGCATGAAATAGCCCACCACCTAACGGGAGAATTTCAGTACTCCTGCGCAATAGGCGAGGGCATTGCGACGTACATGGAAATTGCCGCATACGTTCCCGGCAGCGGAGTCAGGTTTGGCGCAATAAGAAAACTTGCGGACAACGGAACATTGCCTAGACTGGATAACTTCAAAGGCAAAGAAATACTCTGCCCCTCTCTAACAAAATTCTATACCGCAGACCGACGCGAATTCCATTCAAAGAAAAATGTTTTGCGCAACTATATGCTTGCGCAACTGTTGACAATTTATTTTGCCGAAAATTCCCCTAAAGAATTTTCCAAATTCATATATAAGTCAAGATGCCATCCTATCGAAAAGCAAAAGGAATGTTCGGAAAAAACAAAATCCGCCCTAGTGGAATTATTCGGCGCGGAATCCGAAAATGAGCTTCAAAATAAAATTTCTGCATACTTCCGAAAGCGCGGCATAAATATATCCTTTAAAAACTAAGATGCCCGCAAGCATTGCGCCTGCAAATATTTTAGCCACCAACACTCGGAGGCTGGTAGTTAAAACAAAAAATCCGTAAGAAGACAAAACCCGTTTTGCAACTGATATTAACCAATAAAAATTCGCACGGTTCAAAAATATTCATATTGCAAAAATATCTTCAGACCGGCTCTAAAACCGCCTAGCTTTAAATAATATAGTCTAAAATCATAGAGATTGCGAATAGCCAGACTAACAAAATTACACACAAAAATTTTGCATATTGCGATGTAAAAACGCAAGCAAAACATGCGCCCAATTTTAACATAAATATTTATTTATAAACCAGTTGCAATTAACAATATCCCTAGTTTACCGCAGGCGTAGCTTCCGCATTTAGCTTGACTAGGAGCGTTTATAAAGTAGCGTAAGCAAAATCAGGTTAAAAGAAACTTGCAGTCCTCCATAAAATGAAAATCGACAATCTAAAAATATTTACGGGCAGGTCCCACCCCGCCCTGACTGAAGCAATTTGCAAACAGCTTTCTTTGCCCGTGGGCAATGTGCTGGTTGAATCGTTTCCCGATAGCGAAACATTCGTGAAAATTCTAGACCATATTCGCGGCGACGATGTTTTTATAATCCAACCCACAAGCCGCCCGTCCAATGAAAGCGTAATGGAACTGCTAATTATGATAGACGCAGCGCGCAGGGCTTCGGCTAAACGCATAACAGCAGTTCTTCCGTTCTTCGGATATGCCCGCCAAGACCGAAAAGACCAACCGCGAGTTCCAATAACTGCAAAACTTATAGCCAACCTGCTCGTTGCCTCCGGCGCAAACAGAGTCTTGACGCTAGACCTCCACGCGACGCAAATCCAAGGATTTTTCGATATTCCTTGCGACCATCTTTACGCATCTCCAGTCATTTACGACTATTTAAAAGATAAAAATTTAGACAACCTTACCGTATTCTCCCCGGACGTCGGCGGGCTCAAGCGAGCGCAGACATACGCAACCCTTTTGGACTGTCCGCTTGGATTTATTGCAAAACGCCGCATAAGCGCGGAAGTTGTCGAAGCCACAAGTCTGGTCGGAGAAGTCGAAGACCGCGACATATTGATAGTCGACGACATGACTGAAACCGCCGGAACTCTCACCGCCGCCGCAAAGATTTTAAAATCCAAAGGAGCGCGCAGTGTTAGGGCAGCCGTCACTCACGCTGTTTTAACCGACTCCGCATGGGGGAAGCTGCAGGAGAAATGGCTGGACGAACTCATTGTGACAGACTCCACTCCGCCTGATCCCCGCTATAAGGATTATCCCATAACGGTATTATCCGTGGCCCCACTCCTTACCGAAGCGATTTTGCGCATACACAATAATATGTCTGTGACTTCGCTCTTTAAGGTGAAGGGATTTTAACCGCATGCATTAAAAAAGCACAAGAACATTTTCCAACGGCTCCAAGTTAATAATATTGGCGCCGTTTTATTTGCCCCAAGAAACGCTGTCTACTTTCCCGAAGGAAAAGCCGTTTACAAAAAGAATTGGATAAAGAGAATAGACGAGCCCTAGGGCTACAAAAAAAATTCCCAACGCCCTTCAAAGGCTATAAACAATTAAAAAAACAACATTGCTGGTTTGTTTTTACAAGTTAAGAGGCGAGTCCGCATCTAAGGAATACAACCGAATGCCCTGCGTCAATAATTCGCAATACATATTTTTTGGCTAAACAAGCTTATAGCGCAATTTTTGCCATCTTCAAATCTGGAGACGAAAAGACCCTTTTCCCGTCAACGAGAACAATAAGCCCTGCGCCGCGATTGTAGCGCCCTCCGTTTTTATCATAAAAAACAGTTATAGTTTTTCCTTTATAATATATATTGTCTAAACAAAAGTATTCCCATTGGTCTGGAACCATAGGATTCAAAATAAAAGCGTTTTCCTCCAATGGCCGAAACCCGATAAGAGCGGTTATTACTATATCGCAATACTCCGAATGGTTATAGTCTTTCCCTCGTTCAGGGCCTTTACACTTTCTATTGTTCCAGGGGCCTTTCGCGTCCCAATTCATAAGTTGGGAACGCGTAATCCACTCGCCAGTGTATGGGTCGAGAGATTCGTCTATCCAATAAGACTGCGAGCCGTCGCCCCACTGGATCCTGTGAGAGCGCGCGTACGTTGAAAGAGTTTCATAAAAATCGCCCTTCCCGATAGGAGGATTTTTACATTCGTTCAAAAGATTTCCCAATGCAACCAACGTAGCGGATGTCGAATACGGCCAACTCGCGCCGCTCCACTGGCATTCGTGGCCTTTGCGGGTTATTCTGAAAAGCTTGTGCCGCTGCTCGGCTGTAGTCGGTCCGAACGGCGCCTTAAACCCGCGCTTGTCGGTCAGCTGCAGCCACGCCACGGCGTACTCGTCTGGCGCGACCGAAAACATCCAAGGAGAATAAGCGTTTAATTCCCTCACGTCTGCGAAGTCCCGGTTTCCGAACGCCGAGCGTGTTTTGTAAAACTTAGCTTTCGAGTCCCAAAGGTGCGTGTTTATAAGATCCTTTAGAGTGTCTGCCTTGCGCCTGTAAAGTTCTGCGTCGGAATGTTCTCCGATAAGTTTGGCTATTTTTGACAGAGCGTCGAAATCGGCATACATGTAGGAATTTGTGTTTACCCTGTATCCGCGGGCGTCTTTTACAAATTCAAAGCGTTCAAAATACTTCATCGCCTCCGAGCTGCTCAAGGCGCCTGCTATAGAGCACTCCATGCCGTCCGAATTATCGTATTGCCAAAAAAGATAATTTTCGTCAGGGCGTCGCTCCTTTTCCCATTCGGCGGAATTCTTTTTAAGATGCCCGAATATTCCCTTTAAAAAAGCGGCATCCGGAGCCACAATGTGGTAGTCGTACGCAGCTCTGGCTGCCGCGAAAGTGTATGCGCGTGGTCTGGCATTCTTTGAAGTCATCCATATTCTAAGGTAGTCGGAGATTATAGATTTGTCTTTCAACCATCTTCCCTCGGCAACATGGAAACCAGCCGGGCAACTTATTATATTGTATTTCCCGCCCCAAGGAACTTTGGGCATAAACTCTGTCACAATCCATCCTTCCGGAGATTTTGCAATATGCTTGCGATATGTCCACCAGCGAAAGTAATATACGCTCTCAATATTTTTGTCTGGACAATCCAACAGCGGAATGTTTTTTGCTAAAAATTCTTTCGCACGCGCGTTTGGATATTCATTCTTATATATTTCATTGTCCGCGGCATTAAAAATATCGACGTAATTGCATAGCGCGGAACTGTCCAAAACAGCGCCGATTTTTAGCGCCGCGCCAACCTGCGCACAATCCGCGCCTTCCGCCGCGCTTGCATACATTTTTCCAATCTCAATCCCTGGCGCACCCCAAACTGACAAATACGCAAAAATGGCAAAAATAAATCGAAAGAATTTGTCTGTCATAACAAGAAAATAACCGCGCCGAAAAATCAGGTCAAGCACTAGTTTTTAGCAACTATTTCAAATGTATCGGCCCCATCCAAAGACTTATTTTTCCTGGAAAAAGACAGCCTGTAAAGCTCTTTTCCCCATACCCTAGAAATTGCGATGTCTGATATTTTTACAGTTTCCACGCTTGCAGAAAATTGCGATTTATCGTATTTCATCTTAACGTCTCCGCCATCGCTTTTTAGAACAGCGATTCCATCGCGAGAGATGTCTGGCTTTTTGGGAAGCATAAAGTTAATCGTCGTGCCTTCGGATGCTTCTTTTAGCAAATATTCGTCCTTTATTATTACACGCTCGGCGCCCAAGGAATATGAACGCTCCCATGCCACAACGTTGGCTTCTTTGGGATATGCGCCTGAAATATCAGTGGAAAATGTAAGGGTAGTCTCGTCAAACCGCGTGTTCTTAGCCTTGTATTTTGCGCCGTCTTTTTGTGAAACTCCGTTTATTTTTGGAAGATTGTGGTAGTCGCTTTGCATCGTCCATATAGAATACCTTTGTGGACTGAAAGTCTGGCGGGTATATGTTCCAACTCCGACGTCTATTATGAGCGGATTTTTCTTGTAGTATAATATGAACGACCCCACGTCGTTGTGGTTGTGGCTTTCATTGTTAAAACCGCCCTTTGCCGCGAGAAAGAAATTTCCGCAATTCATATGGCAAAATTCAGTTTGCGGATACCACTTATATTTCGGGAAATTAAATTCTTCTGAATATGAATCAAACTTTTTTGAGTAGTTCAGGCTGCGCAAAAAATCCAGAAAGCCGCTTTTCCTATTTTTCAGCCGAGGAAAATCGCGCGCCATAAGCTTTGAAAAAGACATCATAACGCGGCTGCCTGTTAGCGCTCCATACTCAAATACCTTCATAGGAGTTCCCCCAAGCGAGTTGGCGTGGGCATCAGCAAAGTTAACCGACCAACCGTTTCCGATATACGCGTATGCAATGTATTCGCCCATATTCCGAACCTGCCGATTGCCGAATATATCTACCTTCCCGCCTGTAGCGGAATTCAGCAAAACCAAATATTCCATAAGCTGGGCCGGCGCAACACCCCAATAGCCTGGGCCTTCATCGCACGCCCCGTCCTCGTTTACATAATTCAAATATTTGTCGACGGAACGCATAGATTTGTAAACAGCCTTCGCAAACCTGTCTTTATCCCCGTCCAGAAGCATATAACAAAGCAAGACATTGGAATTGCACCAAGGATTCCAATTATTTACCAACATTCCCGGCTTATAGTTTTCAGCCAGCCACCACCAGCCGACGTCTTTTATGTAATTATTTAAAATGCGCCGCTCAAGCTCTCCATAAAGCCGTTTTGAAATTAACTTATTGTGCTTGTCGAACTCGGCGTGGAAAAAGTAGTATGCCCAAGCTAAAACTGCCGCTGTTTCCGCGCCAGAAATATCTATAATATCCTCAGAGTGGTCGGGAAATGGTGAGCGGACCTTCTGGATGTAGAGATGCGCCGGAGGACTCCATGTTGTCATTTCGCAAAACAGAAAAACTCCGTTTATAATTTGATCAATAAACCTCCCCCTTCCTTCAGCAAGCTCCGCCACCATTAGAGTAAAAAGCGCCTTGCGGTTTGCTGCAACAGGGCCCTCCAATATTCCTCTGTTCCCGCTGCGCGAAAATTCAAGATAATCGGTAGCCTTAATGAGTTTCCATTGGTAAGACAAGTTTTTCTCGCCTTCCTTTACGAATTCCAGCTTTGAATCCCCCAGAATTTTTTCCCAGCCCTCACGATCCGTGTATTGTGGCAATTTCAGCCATCTCTGCCCCATTACCAAAGATTTTTTTACCGTGTCAAAATCTGCGGCTTTTTGAAGATAGTTCCGCTCCGTATAAGCGAACGCCGAAACTGATGCCCCCATAAAAAACAACGCAAACACCAGTACCTTAAAGAAAGCCTCAGGCTTAAATCCAAATTTCATAACACCCCTCCGTACATTTGTAAGCGCAACCCACTAAGACCCATTCAATTGAAAAAATAATAAAGTACCGGCGACCTTACTTCAATGCAAAAAACATTTTGAAGTTCGCATTTGAACAATAGAAATAATGATTTAATCAAATTTTTAGCTCGCAATTTCAAAAAAAATTAGAAGTAATATACGCCAATAAATTTCTGCGCTCAGGTGGTGAAATTGGTAGACACATCGGCTTTAGGCGCCGGTGCCCGTAAGGGCGTAGGGGTTCGAGTCCCCTCTTGAGCACCAAGTGTATTTATAAAAAATTTACTCAATCTAGTATGCTAAAGTCCGAAAAATAAATCGGATTTTTTTTATGCATAGCTAAAAGGTGAAAAAAATAGAGGCTACCTCAAAGAACGGATGTGCGAATTTAGCAGATATTTATTTCATAAATTCGTCCCGCCTCCCACCGCCCTGCAAGAGCCGGAACCTAAGCCTGTTGAAGCAGCGAAAAAAATCCAAGTTGGACAAATCCATCCAATCTATGCAACCGCAACCTATGCGCCAGGCAGTTTTACTCTAAAATATTAAGCG
>FR901571.1:0-11116 GCA_000438015.1 Coraliomargarita sp. CAG:312
GTCTGAAAAAGCGCCAAGAATACATTTTTCAAGGGCTCCGCTACTAGCATTTTCCGGCTTTGGATTTAGGCGCGCCCGAGCAAGGCGCTCCAAATCGGCGGCTATTGAAAATGCCTTGCGCGCGTTTGCTGCGTGTATGCCGTAGGTCCTGCAAAAAGAGTCGGAGAACGAGTTTGCTTTAGCCAGCGCGCAAAGTTTTAAAATCTCTTCCGGTTCCGAATGCGCGCCCGCAGCCATTTCTTCGCGCTCCATATTTTTATAGGGGTCTGAAATCGGCAATTTTATTCTTCCGGCATCCATTATTGCCGCAATCATGGAGGTTTCCCGAATGCATCCGCGCCTTGAGCCCTCAACAAGTAGCTTCGCGTACCTAGGCTCCGTCGGGAAAGCGGCCATAACCATACCGTCTCCGGTAATTCCGCCATTGGCGCCCATTGCGCCAAGGCTTTGCAGCGTAATTTTTGCGCGCTCAACGGATTCTTCCGGAGGCTTCTCGAAAAGTTTTAGATTTTCTATTTTCAATCCGCGGGCCGCCAGCCATAAGATTATCTGGCTCAAGTCCAAACGGGAAATTTCAGGCGTATTGTATTTGTCGAAGGATATTTCGTCATTTTGCCTCCACAATCTGACAGCGACACCTGGAGACGTTCTTCCGGCTCGCCCTGCCCTCTGGGTGGCGCTTGCCAAGCTAACGCGCTCGACAAGCAAAGTATTTACACCGCGCGCGGGATCAAAGCGCGCTACTTTAGCCAACCCAGAATCTATGACGTATTTAACGCCTTCAATTGTAAGCGACGTTTCGGCTACGTTTGTTGAGACAATGACTTTGCGCCCAGAGCTCTTTGAAAGAATTTTATCTTGTGCGCGCGGTTCCAAATCTCCATGCAATGCATACACTTCAAAGCCTTTCGACATTGGAGAAGCTAATATGCGCGACACTGTTTTTGAGATTTCGTAAACGCCAGGCATGAACACCAGAAAGTTTCCCGAATCGCTTTCGCGCGCCAGCCTTTCAAATTCCCTCGCCGCACAATCCCAAATGAACGCGCTCCTGTCCTTTGGTGGAGAATATCTGATATCAATTGGAAACAGCCTGGATCCGCACTCCAACTTTTCCGCACTGTCACCCAGGTACTTTACAAGGGCATCGGAATCCATCGACGCAGAACAAACCGCTATGACAATATCTTTCCGCAGAGTTTCTTGGGACCGCAAGGCGAGAGCAAGAGATATATCCGCATAGATGTTGCGCTCGTGGAATTCGTCGAAAACTATCGCAGAAACGCCCCTTAAAGAAGGGTCTTCCAGAATCATTCTTGCCAAAATTCCCTCCGTTAGAAATACGATTTTCGTGGAATCGTCGTAGTGGCGGTCAAAGCGGACATGCCATCCGGTATTCTCTCCGTAAAGGCTTGCCACTCCTTTTGCGAGCATTCTTGCCGCCACGCGGCGCGGCTGCAGCACAAGTATTCTGCCGCCCAATTTTTCAGCAAGCATTACCGGCAACCGCGTCGACTTTCCCGATCCGGTGGGGGCTGAAATAACAAACCTTTTACACCCGCTGTCGGCTAGCCTGAATAAATCGTCTTTTAATGTGTCGACCGGAAGCATTTTAAATTACTTTGAATATAAACGGATTTTTTGCTGCAGCCGAGGCGCATCTTTTTACGGCGCCAATGCCAACAGATTTTACCATGCTCTTTATGCGCCCGGCATTCTCGGCGGACCCTCGAAGAATCAATCCAGACGCCGCAGAATACGCTTGCGCCGCAGGGTCTTGCATTGCCGAATCTATGCGCGCGCAAAGCGATGTTTTTGCTGCATCAAATTTTTTTCGGTCAATTTTTCCCATGGAAAGTTCTTGGATTATACCAATAAATATCCCTTCAATTTCAGACATTTGGCCTGAATTTGCAAAAGCGCCCAAAGACAAAAATCCGTTGTTTGAATTTGCGGTCCAAGACGCCCCGGCGGAATACGCCAGCCCGCAGCGTTCCCGTACGCGCTCAAAGACAATTCCGTCCTCGCCGCCCAATATCTCCCTCAATACGCACATTGGATAGTAGTTTTCTGGATCGGAAAGGCCGCAGCACCCCATAGCCGCAAATATCGCCGACTGCACTTTGTCTCCTAGCGAAACGGTTTTTGAGACTTGGGATCCACACTTGAAAGCGCAAGGCTTAGGCTCGCGCATTTTCGCGGGATTCCCCATCTTTGAAAAAAACGACTCGCAGGCATCCAATACTTCGGGCGGGTCAAAAGTTCCGCAAGCGCACAATACAGTTCGCCGCGCGCAAAATATAGACGACAAAATTTTCCCCGCGTCTTTGGCCGACGCCTTCCTGACTGCAGCCGCATCTCCGTCTGAATTAGAAGAAAGAGGATTTTCCCTTCCGCAAAATTCCCTTCGCAAGAACTCAAAAGCTGCTGTTTGAAAATCGTCCATGTCTTCAGAGATATCCGCCGCCAAAGCGCGCCTTTCAGCCTCGAAGGTTTTTTGGTCGATGCGCAAGCATGTAAGCGAATCCCCCAATATTTCAGCGGAGGTGCGCCAGTGGTCGGGGAGAGATTCGACAAACACCGACGCAGTGGCATCGCCGAAAGAGCTGTTGAAAGAAATTCCTCGGGACTCTATCAAGTCCGCAAGTTCCGCCGCATTGCGCCGGCGCGTGTCCCTCAATATTGAAAGCGCCGCAAGGCCTTGGATATCGCGCAGCCTACGCTCCAATACTTGCGCCCCGCCGAGAGCTGTCGCGCGCAGGTGCAACTTTGGAAAATTACGCCTGGGCATCAATATAAGCCGCACGCCGTTTGAAAGCTCTACGATTTCGTCTTCCTGCTTGACTGCCTGCGAAGCGCGTTTATTTCTCCGAACCTTAGATGTCGGCAACAAAAGGGCGCTCGTAGATTTGTTTTCGTCAAAATTCCGCGCGCAAATATCCGCAGCCTCCTGCGGGGCAAGGCGCTCAAGAAAATCTATGTAAGGCTTGCAAATAGGAGCGTCCAGAGACGGATACTTTAGATTCAAGAAAGAATCCGCCAATACCGAAGAATTCCGGGTCGAATTTGCCGCGGCAACAAGGGAATTAACCTTGTATTTTAGGATTTCTCCCCTTGAAACGGAAAAATTTAAAACCTCTTTTTTTACAGCTTCGAGAGCGCGCTCCGCATTTCCGGGAGCGCATTCAAAAAAGAAAGTGGCCACAACCTCCCCGCGCGAACGCATTATTTCGTAGTCTATGGAATCTATATTTCGTAGTCTATGGAATCTATAAGGGGCGAGCCGTATTTTAGGCGCCTTGATATTCTAGAGGAGTTTCCCCCTGCGAGAGCAAAACACCATGCCTCAGAAGCCGCGATTTCCCGGAAGCCAACATTCGCGAATCTAAACGACAACGCACCTCTGGCGATATCGGTCTTGCCAGATATGGAAACGGAGCGCGGGCAGATTTGCTCAGGCTCAGGTTGCGGCGCGGCCTGCAAGAATCCTTTACAGGTTTCTCCGCCGAAGAAGCGCCGCGCCATGCGCAAGAAATCAGCGTCTGGCAAATCCGACACTCCTATCAACATCATATTTCCTGGCGAATATTTTCTGGAATGGTAGGATGTTAAATCACCCAAGGAAAGCGATTCAAAAAGCTTGCGCTCCCCTATTACCGGAAAACGCATCGGGGAAACTTCGAACATTGCGCGGTTGAGCGACGAAATTAGGACATCGTCTAAATCGTCTGAGCACATGTCTATTTCTCTCAATATGACATCCCGTTCCAGCTTGAAAGATTCAGCTTCAAATGCCGGCGAAAACATCATGTCGGAAAGAGCCTCCAGCGCTTTTTCAAGCGAATGCGGCGGACAATCTACGCAGTAAACGGTCCTATCGTAGAAAGTATAGGCGTTTATCGCCGCACCCAGTTTTGAAAATAATTCGGACATTTCACGCTTAGTGCGGGAACCAGCTCCGTTAAAGACCATATGCTCCAAGAAATGCGAAACGCCGCACCCAGAAAACTCGTCCTCGTCGGCGCTTCCGGAACGCACACAAAGCCTTACGGAAGCCGAAGCCCCGGGATAACTGCGACAATATCCCACGGAAAATCCGTTATCCAACCTAAATTCGGACGTCAATTTTGGATATCTAAAATCCATTTAGTTTCCCAGGGCACCGCCTTTTGTGTTAAAAATGCTTCCGCCTTGGAATATGTTGGCTTTGTCTTTTGAATAAGATGCGTCAGGCTTTTGGAGAATGGTTTTAGTCTCCACCATGCCTTTGAAGTTTCTAGCAGGTGCGTCGATATAGCGCAAACCTACCGACGACATCACAATGCCTTTGTCTGCCCGAAAGAACGAATCGTTTTGGATGTCATATGCCAAAAACATATACAGCGGACGCCAAACGACTGTGTTGCCGTCTAAAATGCCTATATAGCGCGTTATCTTATCGTTTAAGGTATGTATGTCTAAAACGAGCTTGTCACCGTCCAAATACATATAGCAGCGCGTATCGATGCTTTGCCCCTGAACTAAAATCTGCCCGCTGCCAACAAGCTTAGGCAAAGCCGAAGCCTCCGTTGGAATATAGCGCTGTTCCACGGCAGCCGCCATAATTTCCTCGCCGTTGATAGACACGCTCTGAGACCCCGTCCAAGAACCTATGTAAACGTTGAACGCCTCTTCAATATTCCTAAACATAACACCGGAGAAAGCATTTGTAAAAGCGGAATTTCCGCTTGGAGCTTCCATAGCGCTAGCGCAAACAGAAATGGCTAATAAAACAATTATTGCGATTGGTCTTTTCATCTTTTTTCTAAATATCGATCACATCGGAATCGTCGCCGTCCGAATTTTTTCTGTTGTTTTTATTAAAGGCAGCCCTGATTGTGCGCTCCGAACGGGCCATCGCAATTCCCCAAGACAAGACAGACACCAAAAAAGACGCCCAAAGGGCTGCCCAGTAGGAACCGACTATGATGCCGTCGCCCGGCACCAACCTCGCCGCGAAATATATTATCACCGCATTTATAAACAACATTCCTATGCCCATTGTGAATATTATAAACGGCAGCGTAAACACGACCAAAACCGGCTTTATTATCCAATTCAAGAACCAGATCATTACAACCAGGAACGCAAAGGAAAATATGTTGTTGAATTCTATGGCATTCGACGTAAGCCACGCCAACAGCAATCCCGCGGCGTTTAGCAGGCATGTGCGCCAAAAATTGAGTTCGATATGCCGCGTAATGCGAAAATCTCCGCTCGGCCCAGAGCCGTCATTATTTATGTCTATTTTCATTTTTTATCCTTTTTTTTATTTCGGCATAGATCTCCAGACGCTCCGCAATTTGTTTTTCGGAACCGTATGAAGTAGGATTGTACAATTTTACATTTTTCTCAAGATAATCTTGCCCGCTTATAAAATTCGGGCAATCGTGGTTGTAGATGTATTCGGCGCCGTTTCCAAGGCTTCTGTTAAAAGCCGTATGCGAATCCCTAAGATGGGAGGGAACCGACTGGACAGGCTTCGTTTCTATCTCTTTTTTAGCCGCAAACAACGCATTGGTCACTGAATTGCTTTTTGGGGCGCACGCCAAAAAAATTGTAGCATGAGCCAAATTGAGTTCGCACTCCGGCAGCCCGACCCTCTCGCATGCGTCAAATGCGGCGTTGGCTATTAAAATCCCGCGGGAATCCGCCAGGCCGACGTCTTCGCTTGCCAAAATTAAAAGTCGCCGCGCTATAAAACGCGGATCCTCGCCGCCAGCGAGCATTTTTGCGAGCCAATACATAGCAGCGTCGGGATCGCATCCCCGGACGCTTTTTATAAATGCGGACACGGTGTTGTAGTGTTCGTCTTCCCTTCTGTCGTAGCGGATCCAGCGTTCTTTCGCAAAAATCTCAACGTCAGACGAAGAAAGCGTTCCTCCGCCTCCGTGGGCAAGCACAATAGTCTCCAATGCGTTTAGAGCCCTGCGTATGTCTCCGTCGGAAATGGCGGCAATAGACGACAGCACAGAATCTTCAGCCCCAACTTTATACGCGCCCAAGCCTAACTGAACGTCAGTCAACGCCCTACGCAGCACCTTTACTATATCCTCCCTGGAAAGCGGTTCAAGTTTGAAAAGATGGCTTCTGGAAAGAAGCGGAGAATTTATGTAAAATCCTGGATTTTCTGTTGTAGCCCCTATGAGCCTGATGTTTCCGTCTTCCACATCCGGCAAAAGCAAATCCTGCTGAGCCTTGTTAAAACGGTGTATTTCGTCTATGAAGAGAATAGTTCGCTCGCTCTTCCTATAGCGTGCCGCGGCCAACTCCTCCCTGAGTTGCCCGACATTTGAAAGCACGGCGTTTACTTTTACAAAACGAGACTTTGTCTGTTTTGCTATCACTTCTGCCAATGTAGTTTTGCCGCATCCAGGAGGGCCGTAAAAAATAAGCGAGCCAAAGCTGTCGGACTCAACCAGCCTGGGCAGGAGACAGTCTTTGCCCAAAATGTGCCTATGGCCTACAATTTCCGACATTTTTTGGGGGCGCATGCGCACGGACAAAGGCGCCGAAAGCAAAACTTTCCCGGTTTTGCCCTTCTCTGGACCAAAATCAAGCTCAGCCGAATTATCCGCCATATTTATATTATAATTGAGACAAAAGCATTTCTTGAAAGTTTTGTCAAATAATGCAATTCTTTGTTTAAAAGACTTTTTAATGAATAAAGAAATAAAAACAATGAAATGCGCCATGACAATCGCCGGGAGCGATTCCGGAGCGGGAGCGGGAATCCAAGCAGATATGCTGTCAATTGCCGCAAACGGCGTATACGCATGCACGGCAATTGCCGCAATAACAGCGCAAAATCCCGAAGGAGTGTCCGACATTTTAGCAGTCCCGCCCAAAACTCTGCGCGCGCAAATGGAAGCTATCGAATCTTTCTACAATCCCTCAGCCGCAAAAACCGGAATGCTGTTTAACGCCGAAATAGTAGGCTGCGTTGCAGATTTCTTTGAAGATCACAAATCTATAAGGCTTGTTGTTGATCCCGTGATAATAGCAACCAGCGGCGCAAAACTTCTAAGCGACGACGCCGTTGAGGTTTTAAAAAACCGCCTTATACCCCTTGCGGAAGTGCTTACACCCAACCTTGACGAGGCCAGATTTTTGCTTGATTCCGGCAATATCGAAGACATAGAAATTGCTGCAAAAGAACTCGCCGGCAAATTTGGCGTTAATGTTTTATTGAAAGGCGGACACCTACCCGGAGACAATTTGACCGACACTCTTGCCCTAAAGGACGGCTCAATACACACATTCAAATCCAAGAGGGTAAAGTCAACCAACACCCACGGCAGCGGATGCACGCTAAGCGCGGCGATTGCGGCTAATTTGGCAAAAGGGATGCCATTAAAAGAAGCCGTATTGAAAGCAAGAACTTATCTTCTTGCAGGCATAAAAAATCCGGTTAATCTCTGCGGGCAAAAATTTATAAACCACTTCTCTAAACCGTGAATAAGAAATATGGCTGCTAAAGAAAAGTCCGGAAATTCAAGTCTTGGGCATAGGAAAAGACTTAGAGACCGCTATGCCCGCGGCGGCCTATCCGCGCTTTCCGACTATGAGGTTGTAGAACTTATGCTTACATTTTTTATTCCGCGAATAGACGTAAAACCTATAGCAAAAGATTTGATAAAAAAGTACAAGAACTTGCGGGGAATAATAGAAACCCCTCCCGAAGAACTTATAAAGACAAACGGCATTGGAGAATCTGCAGCAATATCTATCAAATTCTTTAAGGATTGCATTACCCTGGCGGCCCTTAACGATTTGGAAGTCTCTGAAGGAATACTTCCGACAATCAGCAAACTCATTAAATTCTTTCGCTCAAAAATAGCCTCGGAAAAACATGAAGTTCTTGAAATGGTGTGCCTCGACGCAAAATTGAGAATTATCCCAGACGGCTCGGTAAGGCTTTTTGAAGGAAGCGTGACCTCCGCGAATGTCGATATCAGAAAAATCATTGAAATAGCCATAAAAAAAGGGGCTTCGAGCATCGCAATCGCCCACAACCATCCAAGCGGAGATCCTTCGCCCTCGTTTGAAGACGTGCGTTTTACGCGCAAACTTTCCGAAGCCTGCAAACCCATAAACTTGAATTTCATAGAACATATAATAGTTGGAAGAAACGTCTGTTTTTCATTTAGGCGCGATGGAAGATTCGACGACCTCTACGACGATTCGCTTGAAGAATCGCGGCTGCGCGGCAGAATGAATGTCGCCGAACAAAAGGAGAGCGTTGCGGAATGAAGATACTGTCAATTGAAAGCTCTTGCGACGAATCCGCTGTTGCAATTTTCGATTCGGAAATAGGAATTTTGGAAAATTTAATACATTCCCAAATAGACCTGCACGCACTATACGGAGGAGTAGTTCCAGATTTGGCAAGCTCGGAGCATTTAAAAAAGCTCCCCTATCTAATAGAAAGAGTATCTAATTCCGGACACTTTGAAGGGATCGATAAAATCTGCTCAACATGCGGGCCTGGACTGCCCAACTGTTTGGCGGTAGGCGTATCCTGCGCGTCCGCCGTGTCGCTTGCGTTGAAAAAGCCGCTTTGGGGCGTAAACCACCTGCGCGGACACGCTTATTCACCATTTATTTCGGTGCACGCAAAATCCCCAAAGGAATTCGTGAAGAATCTCGACGCCCTTCTTCCGCATCTTGGACTAACCGTATCGGGGGGCAATACGGTGCTTTTTGAAATCGATAAAGACAGAGAATTGCGGACATTAGCCGAAACCGTAGACGACGCCGCCGGAGAAGCACTGGACAAGGGAGCCAAACTGCTTGGAATGCCCTATCCCGGCGCTCCGCTTCTTGAAAAAATCGCAAGAAATGGCAAGGTCGACAAGTCGCTTTTCCCTTACGGGCAAAACAGAAAGATAGAAGAAGACCCGAATTTCAGCTTTTCCGGATTAAAAACCAGCCTGCGATACTATTTGCAAAAAATGTCTCAATCAGAAATCCAGCAAGCAATGCCCGATATCTGCGCCAGCTACCAATTTGCGGTGATAGAGCAACTCCGAAGGAGAACAGAATTTTTTGCCAGGCAAAAATCCTACGCAAGCATTGGAATTTCCGGAGGAGTTTCAAACAACTCAAATTTCGCAGACACTTTTGAAAAGCTTGCGAAACGAAATCGCGCAAAGTTTCTGGTTGCAGACAAGGAACACCGCGGCGACAACGCCGCTATGATTGCATTTGCCGCATTTTTCTCTCCTAACAACTGCATTCCAAGCGAAAAAAACACATTAAAGATAAATCCGTCCTGGCAGATTTAGCGCCTTAACAGCCAAAATATATATTTTGCGCATTGCAAAATCTTTTCCCCGAACTTCCGGCGAAAAAGAAAAAAAATCCGCAAACTGCGCAAGCCTTAGCCGAATACCGCCATCCGAACTCCGCGCAAAATACAAACAAGGCGGCGACAACATTTAAATTCTGGGCGTTTTTTGATTTTGTAAGAAAACTGCCCGCGCAAAGCGCGCTTGCGCAGGGAAAAGCGAGCGCAAACAAACGGAGGCTGCTCCAATTCCCACTGCAGACACAAAGGCAGCTGTTCTTTAGGGCGCGCGAAGACCGGCAGAAAGAAAGTGCGCCTTTATTTAAAAAGCCTTTATTTTTAAGTCGGCAAGCATTTCCGCTGTTATTTTATCCGCCTGTTCAATACTGTCTGCGCGAGCCAGTAGAACTGCCATTCTCCTATGGCCTCCAGCAACGCACGGCTTTGAGAATATTCGCATATCTGTATCTGGGCGGGCTAGAACCTTGTCTATGTTTCCGTATTCCAGCATTTGAGTGTCGCCTTCTACAACTACCGCGCGGCTTGCCGCGGGCGAAAGCAGCCTGATATTTGCAATCGGAATTCCCAATATGGCGCGCGCATGGAGAGCAAACTCCGAGAGATTTTGCGATATCATCGTTACCATGCCGGTATCGTGGGGCCTTGGAGAAACTTCGCTAAACAAGACATCGTCTCCTTTTACAAACATCTCTACCCCGAAAATCCCGTATCCGCCCAAAGCGTCTGTCATTAATTTTGCATATTCCTTCGCCTTTTCAAACGCCGCCGAAGACATAGGCTGCGGCTGCCAGCTGCGGCGGTAGTCCCCGTCTATTTGCTCGTGCCCTATAGGTTCGCAAAAAGAAGTTCCTCCGCTGTGCCTAACTGTCAAGAGCGTTATTTCGTAATCGAAATCGATAAATCCCTCCACTATCACCCGGCCGCTTCCGGCCCTGCCTCCGGACTGCGAAATTCTCCAGGCTCTGTCAATGTCGCCAACCGAGCGGACAACGCTCTGTCCGTGTCCTGAGGAGCTCATTACCGGCTTTACAACACAGGGAATTCCTATTTTCCCGACCGCCGCTTTAAACTCGTCTTCTGTGTCGGCGAACGCATAGGGCGAAGTTTTCATGCCAAGTTTTTCGGCAGCAAGAGTTCTTATCCCTTCGCGGTTCATCGTGAAATTTACTGCTTTTGCGGTAGGAACAACCTTGAAACCTTCCGCCTCAAGCTCAACGAGTTTCTGTGTCGCAATAGCTTCAACCTCGGGAACAATATAATCGGGGTTTTCTTTGCGGATTATTTCCTCAAGTTTCCGCGGATCAAGCATCGATATCACATAGCTTCTATCGGCGACTTGCATAGCCGGGGCGTCTGCATAGCGGTCCACCGCTACAACTTCCACTCCCAAACGCTTTAATTCTATGACGACTTCCCTGCCAAGTTCGCCGCTGCCCAAAAGCATCGCCTTTGTGGTATTGTCTTTAAAAACCGTGCCTATTTTTGTCATGAGAATCCTTCTTTATAATTTTAGCAAAAGTTTTAGTATGTCGCGCGCGGCGTCTTCGGGATGTATTTTATTAACGTCCGCGCCTCCCTGTGGAGGGCAGTCTTTTGGCTGAATTTCGATTTTTTCGGAATCAAACGGCATACCTCTGCGTATGGGATTTGCATTCCCGTACAAAGCCGCTGTTTTAACGCCCAGAGCGTTGGCGACATGCAACAGATAGGAATCCGCTCCGACAAGAATATCGCAGGCGCAAATTCCGCGAACCATATCGGCTCCCC
>FR901571.1:11123-17139 GCA_000438015.1 Coraliomargarita sp. CAG:312
CATATCGGCTCCCCCCAAAGATGCGCAATTTTTTATATCAGCATCTCCTGAATTCTTTGCGATTTCAAAAGCCGTGCGGGTATCGTCCTCCCCGCCGAAAACCGCGAACTTGGCATCGGGCAACTCGGAATCGAGAATTGACACGAGCTTCGACCAGTTTTCCGCAGACCAGGCGTGCGCGCCAAGCCCCCCGCAAACTATCGCCACTTTTACCGAATCGCCTTTGGCTGTCGAGACGCATCCGCCTTTAAACGGGGAATAAGACACCTCACCTTTCATTCCGAAACAGCGTGCAAATTTTTCAAATTCAAGGGATATATGTTCCACGGACTGCGCTGCGTCCGGCTTATATACTGCGTCCATAAAATGCCGCTTTCTTGAGGACTGCACGGCAAATGTCTTGTTTGCTGCCATAGCAAAAGCCTCGCAATCAGCCTGAAGACAATCAGAAAGCACTAGGTGTATATCCGGATAGCGCCATTTTAATTTCCTATAAAAAAGAACCCTCTGAAGAAATCCTCCGCTTCTGGATGGTGCGGAAATCACAAAATCGAACGCTTCTCCCATGCCTATAAGAGAAAGAATTTCAGTAAATTTATAGTCGCAAATCAAAGTGACTGCCGCATCGAAGCGAGAATTTCGGATCTGGCGGAGAACCGGCATTAAGGCAATGCAATCCGATAGGGAATCTGGGGCTGTGACATAAATTGAAAACTTGCGCGGAACTTCCTTTAGATTTTTTTTCCTGACGGTGTAGTCTAAAATGCTTTTTGCCATCGGCACTGAAAGCTGGCGGGAATTTTCGTGGTTTATTCGCCAACGGCGGTGCAGCCAAAGCCAGTCGTAGCGGGCAATTTCATCGGACTTAAGCTTTTCCTCCAGCCAATCGTTTCCAGCAATAGTCACGTCCTCGATTGTCTTGCAGTCCATCCTCTTGCAATATATCTCAGACCTCCAAAATCCGGTGCGCTTTGCGTAAAAAACCGCGCAATCCGCATGTTGCCGCTCAACAAAAATTCCCGGCAGCTCAGATGTTGAGCAGACCATATCGAAAAATAGCGAAGTCGCCCCCGAGCCTCCTGCGTTCTGGTCGAACAATACCGCCAAAATTCCATTTTTCTTTAAAAAGTCTATCGCTCCCAAGACCCCGCCCTTGCGCGAGACAAGCTCAACCCCAAAACGTTCGCGGCTCTCCTTTATCCAATCCTCCAAATCTTTATTATCGAACGGACGGTAAAATACTCCCGTCTGCGGGATTGGAATATCTACCAAAAGAGGAAACATAGTTATTGTTTCCATCATCGCAAAATGCGGAATCATTAGAACCGTAGGGCGCGGATTTTTGGAATTCTTTTCCAATTCGCCCAAAACTTCCCGGCTTATCACTACATTCTTTTTTAGGCGGTCTTTGGAAATATATGGGCTAGAAAGCACAAAGAGAGCCATTTCAACCATCCTGCAACACGACTCAAATACTGTTTTTTTTACTTCCTCGCGCGGCATTCCGGGGAAACAATGGCACACGTTTGAAAACGCCACATTAATCCTGCGCGACGGGAAAGCATAGATCAGCCACCCGACAAATCTGCACAGTGCGTTCACCGCCCATTCGGGCGAATTCGCAAAAATAAACCCAAGAGACTTAAGCAAAATTTTCATCAAAATATAACGCAAAGTAGCAGCAATATTGAAAATTGCAAAATTAAAAAGGCGGGGGACTATAAAAACGCCCGCCCGCCGCAAAATAGGAATGACGCAAACCTACCTGCACATACTTTCCGAAAGCGATTTTACAAACGCAGAAACAGCTTCTAAAGCGGCGGGCTCCCCCTCCTTAAGCAAAGTCTCATGTGCCAAGGATACAAGCCTGCTTCCGACAACAACAGCGTCGGCGCTTTCGGCTGCAAGGCGAGCCATTTGAGGATTTGATATTCCAAATCCCGCTGCAACAGGCAGTTTTGAGACTCTTCTTACATCGGCCAAGCGGCGGGCGAAATGTTCCGGCAAAGAATCCCTTACGCCCGTCACGCCTGCCACGGTGACATAATACAAAAATCCAGAACCGCTTTTGGATATATTTTCAACCCTGTCCAAAGGGGAAGTTGGCGCCGCAAGCGGAATGAAATCCAGCCCAAATTCTTTGGTAGCCGACGTTATTTGCCCCGACTCCTCAAGAGGGACATCCACTACCAACAAGGCGTCTATGCCGTTCTCTTTGCACTTTGCCGCGATCTTACCAACCCCAAGCTTGAAAATCGGATTAAAATACGAAAACAATACAAACGGTTTGTCTATTCCGTCTTTCCTCAAATCCCCGGCCATCTCAATCGCCGACAAAATAGTTGTCCCAGCAGCGAGAGCCCTTTGGCTGGATGCTTGGATGACAGCTCCGTCGGCCATAGGGTCTGAAAACGGAACCCCTAGTTCTACAATATCTGCCCCAGCCCTGCACACTGTTTTCACGAGCTTTTTTGTAAAATCAAGCGAAGGATCCCCGCAGCTTACAAATGCAACAAGAGCTGCGCGGTTTTGTGCCGAAAGTTTATTAAAAAGTTCAGAAATCATAAAAATCCTCCTATTTTGCGTTTTTCTTCAAATATTCAAATACCGAGTCCATATCTTTGTCCCCGCGTCCCGACAGGCATACGGCAATAATATCGCTCTTTGAAAGTTTCCTTGCGTTGACCATTGCCAAAGCAACCGCATGAGAGGATTCCAACGCGGGGATTATGCCCTCTAAACGGCAGAGTTTTTGGAATGCATCCACAGCTTGAGCGTCGTCTATCGGAACATAATTTGCGCGGCCGTTCGATTTCATATACGAATGCTCCGGGCCCACGCCGGGATAATCTAATCCGGCTGAGACGCTATGGGTGTCGCAAATTTGCCCGTATTCGTCCTGGAGAAGATAGGTTTTATTGCCGTGCAAGACGCCAATGCTGCCGCCCGACAGACTCGCAGCATGCCTGCCCGTTGAGATTCCGTCGCCTGCAGCCTCCGCGCCGTAAAGGGATACTGAAGGCTCGTCTATAAATGGGGCAAACATTCCTATCGCGTTGCTTCCTCCGCCGACGCACGCGACAACTTGGGTTGGAAGCCTTCCGCAAACGGCCTGCAATTGGGCTTTTGTTTCCTCGCCTATTATCGACTGGAAAGTCTTCACCATAGTGGGATACGGATGCGGGCCTGCGGCGGTTCCTATTACGTAAAAAGTGTTCTCGACGGTGGCGACCCAATTGCGCAGAGCTTCATTCATAGCATCCTTCAAAGTGGCTGTTCCTCCTTTTACTCCTATAAGGTTTGCGCCAAGCATTTTCATGCGCTCTACATTTTGAGCCTGGCGTCTAATATCTTCAGCACCCATATAAACGTCGCAATCCATTCCAAACAAAGCGGCGACAGTAGCGGTGGCTACGCCGTGCATTCCCGCTCCGGTTTCGGCAATCAGCCTTTTTTTCCCCATCTTTCGCGCCAGCAGAGCCTGTCCTACAGTATTGTTTATCTTGTGCGCGCCAGTGTGGTTTAAATCTTCGCGCTTAAGCCAGATTTGCGCGCCGCCGCAGTATTCAGAAAGCCTGCGCGCATAGTAAAGCGGAGACGGCCTGCCAACGTAGTCGCGCAAAATCGCCCTGTACTGGCTTTGAAATGAATCGTCTTCAATGCTTTCATAAAAGACTTTTTCGAGTTCGTGAAGAGCCGGCATGAGGGTTTCGGCAACATACTGGCCGCCGAACTCGCCGAATTTACCGTTTGAATTTAAACCGTATATATTCATATTTCCTTTGCTATTTTTATTAAATTTTCAATTTTAGCCGGGTCTTTCCGGCGCGGAGAAATTTCAACGCCGCTGTTGGCGTCTAAAATCCAAGGATTTACTGAAAGAGCAGCCTGCGCGGCGTTTTGGCAATTTATCCCCCCTGCAAGGGCAATTTTTCTGGATTTAGCAAGAGACTCAGCCAAACTCCAATCGCAAACTTTTCCCGTGCCCCCAACCGTTTTCCCAGAACGCGAGTCCGCGACAAGAACGTCAGCCTCCAAACTACGCGCCGACTGCAAATCCGCGGCGCACCCGACCCAAACAGTCCTCCAAATTTCTTGCGAAATTCCCGATAGTCCCCTTGCAAAATTGTCGGACTGTCCACCGTGAAGCTGCAGAGCAAAAAGCCCGCATTCCAAAGCCGCCCTGCGAATAAAATCCGCATCGGATTCCACAAAAACCCCAACCGTTTTCGCTGTTCCCGAAAGTTTCGATATTATTCCGGCAGCATCTTCCACTGAAACGGAGCGCGGGCTAGAGGCTTCAAAGATAAAACCCAAGAAGTCCGCACCCGCTGACTCCGCGGCTCGGGCATCTTCAAGGTTTGTTATTCCGCAAATTTTAACTTTCATTTTGCCCCCGTTAAAATTTCTTTCAATTTAAGCGAAGGATCTGGACTTTCCATAAGAGCCGACCCGATTAGAGCCGCGTCGGCGCCCGCATTTTTTGCGCGCGAAAGAGTTTCGGCGCTGTCTATTGCGCTTTCGCAAACTTTAACAATACCATCGGGAATCTCTGGAACCAAAAGCTCTGCGGTGTGGAAATCGGTGGAGAAATTGGCCAGGTTTCTGCAATTGACCCCTATTATGTCTGCTCCGCATCCGGCAAGCATTTTTATCTCGTCCGAATTGTGCGCCTCGGCCAAAACATCCAATCCGATTGACTTTGCAAAAGCAAAGAGATCTGAAAACTCTTTTTCAGAAAGCATCCTCGCTATCAGAAGCACGGCGCTCGCCCCCAAAAGCCTGGCTTGGCAAATCTGGTATTTGTCGAATATAAAGTCCTTGCGCAACAACGGTATGCCGACAACTTCTGAAACTTTACGCAAATATTCAAGGTCTCCCAAGAAATAGTTTTTCTCAGTCAAAATAGAAAGAGCTGCGGCTCCAGAGTTTTGCAAGCCAAGAGCAAGATTTGCGCAGTCAAAATCACCCCTTATTAATCCGCGGGACGGCGACGCTTTTTTTAATTCGGCTATAACCGATATTTCGCCTTGTTTTTTAAGGGCCGCCTTAAACGGGGGGCGTTTTCCCGCTGAATCCAGCTTTGAAAGCAATTCGTCAAAAGAAACATCTTTTTTTACTGTTTCAAGCGCCGCGCGCGATTTCGCGCAAATCTCATCCAATATAGAACCAGTTTTCATTAGCGTTGATTTGAAAAATTTATAAGAACGCGGAGTTTTTCAAGGGCAGCCCCGGAATCTATTGATTGGCGCGCCATTTCGACTCCGTCTTCAATTGTGGGAGCCTTTTCGGCGACGACGATGGCCGCGGCTGCATTCAACACGCATATTTCGCGCGATGAGTCTTTCCGTTTCCCAGTTAGAATATCCATTGTTATTTTTGCGTTTTCCTCAGGCGTTCCGCCTTTCAATTCTGACGGATTTGGAGCGCAGTTTAAATATGGGCGAGGATTGAATTCGTAAGTTTTCACTGAGCCGTTCCTAAGCTCGCTTACGCGGGTGGGAGCGCAAACGGAAATTTCGTCGAGGCCGTCTTTGCCGTGCACTACAAATACCCTGCGCGACCCGAGCCGCTTGAGAGATTCAGCCAAAAGCTCCGTATGCGCGGCGTCGAACACGCCTATAACCTGCCCCAAAGCCCCCGCAGGGTTTACCAAAGGCCCCAATAGGTTAAAAATTGTCCTAAATCCCAGCGCCTTTCTTACGCGGGCCGCAAACCTCATTGCCGGATGCATCTTTGGCGCGAACAGGAAAGCTATGCCGTGCGACTGCAAGCAATGCTCCATTACGGCAGGATGCACATCCAAATTAAAACCCAGCGCAGCGAGCACATCCGCCGAGCCGCATTTGCTTGTAGCCGCCCTATTGCCGTGCTTTGCCACGCTTACCCCCGCGCCCGCAGCTATGAAAGCGGAAGTTGTTGATATATTAAACGTATCAGCCCCGTCTCCTCCTGTGCCGCAAGTGTCTATTGGCATATTTGCGCCGGCGTTTATAAACGCGGCTTTAGCCCTCAT
>FR901572.1:0-2368 GCA_000438015.1 Coraliomargarita sp. CAG:312
GGGATTTTTTTCAAGAGCCGACTTTTCCGCCGCGGATTTAGCGGATTTCTTTTCTTTTACCGCCTCCGGATTCGCCGCCTGAGCGACAAGCTCATCGCGCCTTATATGCCGCAATTGCCTCCTCAACTTAGACAACTGCCCGCGCAAATCTTCAAGCATAGACTCGTCTATCTTAACGTTTTGGCGCTGTTTGTCCTCCATATAGGCAATCTTTGCCTCAACCGCGCGTATTTCCACTTCTATGCCGGTCTTTTTATCCGCGGCCGACTGAGCCTGCTCCGCGGCGGAAGTCAATACGAACGCAACGGTTGCGCAAAATATGGATAGGATTTTTTTCATAGCGCGCGATAAAATCAAAAAGCATGCGCATTTACAACCTTTTTTTCTGCTATGAAAATATCGCCCTAATTTTGCTTTTTTGAGGAAGACGCGGCTTTCGCTGGACTGGAAACGCCACCTGAGCTCCGGACTGCGGCGCCGTTTTCATATTCAATTCGCTTTCTTACAAAATTTGAAACGCTGCCCTTCCCCAAATGCGTATTGTAATATTTTTTATAATATGCCCCCTGCGCCGCATAATCGCCGGCCTCAGGGAGTAAAACGCCTGACTGCGCATATTTCAAGCGCGCAAAAACCGCCGACAGCGCGTTTTTTGTCTGCAAGTCCTCAAACGATATTTTTCCGCCGTTTCCAAAATGACTTAAAATCGATTCGTAAAGCAGCGGATTGTTCTTCTTTAGGACTCGGTTTAAAATATCTCTATAAGTGCCGTATTCAATTTGAAAAAGCCCGATGGCGTCTCCTTCTGAATCCTGAAAACGCGGAGACAATCCGCTTTCGGCAATAGCCGTTCCAAACAAGAGATCCCTAGCCTGGGGAGTATCGTAAGCGGGAGAGCCTCCTCCGCATTTAGACAGGAAAGAGCATGCCTGGGCTATGGCGGCTTCGGCTTCTTCCTTTGTAAGCATATATTTTGCGCCGGAATACTTCTGCCTCAAATCCTGCAAGTAGCGCAATTCGTCAGCTGTACGAAAGTAATACTCCCCCCTTCGGTTTGATTGGCTTACTGATAAAAGCAAAACGCATCCTGCAATAACCCCAGCCAAAAACTTGTGCGCCATTGCCCATCCTGCTACACTTTTCAAAGCAGACAGCATCTCTTGAGCGCCCATTAGAAGCGCAGGAAATAACACTTTTGATTTTTTAGCCATATCTTCCGTACAAACGCTGCATCCGCAAAATTTTTGTTTGGTTATATCTTCTAAAATCCCCTAAAGGAATAGCATTATATTATTGGTTTCATATCAAATACGCCGCGCGAATCATTGCCAAGGAATGGGAAAATTTCGGCTTGCAACTATTTTTGGAGGCGGTTTGCACTGCGATGCGACGCGCACCGCGCAAATCACCCGTTTCTTAGAGAGCGCAAGAGGGCGATTTCGCGCGCATATCCGGAGAGTTCGTTTGGCGTTTCCAGGTAGAACGGCAGCGAACTGAGCTTGGGATGGTTTATTATGCGCGCTATGGCATCCAAGCCTATTGTGCCTTCGCCGATTTTTGCGTGCCTGTCTTTGCGGGAATTGAATGGAGTCATGCTGTCGTTTAGATGCACGGCTTTTAGCCTTTCCAGGCCTATTTTCGAGTCAAACTCTTCGAGAACACCGTCGAGATTTCTTACTATGTCGTATCCGGCAGAATAGACATGGCATGTATCCAGACAAACGCCAAGTTTCCGGTTCAACTTGACGCGCTCCATAATTTCGGCAATCTCCCCGAAACTCGCGCCCACCTCGCTCCCCTTTCCGGACATTGTTTCCAATAGGACGACGCAAGACTGCTCCGGAAGCAAAATTTCGTTTAACAATTCCGCTATCATGGAAATCCCTTTTTCAGCGCCCTGCCCGACATGGCTTCCGGGATGGAAGTTGTAGTAGCTGCCCGGCAAATTTTGCTGGCGCAGCAAATCCTCGCACATAGCCTTGCGCGCAAAATCTCTCAAGCCCGCATCCGCCGAACACGGGTTAAAAGTGTACGGGGCATGGACGAGAAACGGAGCAAAACCGTTGCGTGCGGCAATATCCAAAAGTTTGCCGGCGTCTGATTTGTCGAACTCCTTCGCGGCGCCGCCGCGCGGATTTCTGCTAAAATACTGGAATGCGTTCGCGCCTATTTCCAGCGCCTGAACGCCCATAGATTCGTACCCTTTGGCAAAGGAAAGATGGCAGCCTATGTAAAAAACCTTATTTTTTCCGTTCATTTCAATTTTAAAATTTCTGCGGCAAATTCAGGGCAAAGTTTTGCGATTTCAAAAGCATTCCCCTTGATAAAGTCCGAATATTCGAAAGACGGAGCGACAGTCGCCCCGCAC
>FR901572.1:2396-3438 GCA_000438015.1 Coraliomargarita sp. CAG:312
AGCGACAGTCGCCCCGCACAGCGCCCACGCCCCATTATTTTCCAAATGTCCGGCTCCTTCCGCCGAATCGATTCTCGCCCCCATCCAATGCCCGGCGGGCACTGTGAACTGCGGAACCTGCCCCAACTCCAAGCGCGCGCCAAGCTTCACGCGCCTGCCTGTTCCGGCAGGAGAGACGACAATCAAATCGACAAAAATTCCCGTATCGCTTGAAGCGTAAAAATGCCAAGTTTCGTCAAATTTAACAGAATGCATGCTGGAAACATCCCCGCATCCCAACAAATAATAGATGGACGTCGACGCCGCATACGCGTTTTTCTCCCCGTCCGGGGCGGTAATTTCAACCGGCGTACGGGAGCGGTAAACCTCCCTAAAAAAGCCCCCTTCTATTTCAAGCGGATGCAGCTCTAGGTTCTCAATAACTTCGCGTTTTGTCATCTATTTCCTTTCCATTTTCCCTAAAGACGCATATGCATGGAAGATTGCGGTGCAGCCCCTTGAAATCCAGCCCGTATCCGTAAACAAATTCCGAACCCGCCTCAAAGCACTTAAAGTCTGCCTCCACTTCCCGCGGGAATAAGATTCTCTTTGAAATCAACACGCAAGATTTAGCGCTCCTTGCCCCCGCCGATTTCAACGATTCCAAAAGAGCGCGCATAGTTCCCCCGGTATCCAGGACATCGTCCACTACCAAAACGTCGCAGTCCTTAAATTGCCCGATATCCCCGCATACAACCGGCTCATGCGCCGGAGATAGCGAATTGCCGTAGGAAGACGCCCTTACGGAAGAAACTATTATTTCCAAATCCCGCGGAAGCGCCCTCAATAAATCCGCGGCAAACATAAGCGCCCCGTCCGCCACCCAGAGGACGTGCATGCGCTTTATTCCATGTGAAAGAGCGTAGGAATTTATTTCTTCCGCAACCTTTTCAACTGCGGATTTTATGCGTTCGGAACCGATTAGAACCTCGTGTTTTTCAATACCCATAATATTGCAAAATTTATTCTCCGGCGGCTTTGCCGCGTTCCGCCCATCGGCGGG
>FR901572.1:3469-9323 GCA_000438015.1 Coraliomargarita sp. CAG:312
GCCGAAATATACGGCGGAAGCTTTCCGTAAAGTTCGCGCATGATATCGTCCTCCGACGCCCCGCCGTCAAGAAGCTTTAAAGTTTCAAACATCGCCAAAGCCCTCAGGCTTACCAATTGGGGAACGTTTAAGCGCAGAAAAGCTATCGAATCTTGGGCGAGCCGAATGTCGCCTGAATTTTCCAAGCCTGGATTTACAAGAACCTCCCCGCTAAACGAATAAAAGAAAAGATGCTCGCACTTGGGATCGTAAGGCGAAACCACTTTATGAGAACCGCGCGCATGCCCGCAGTGCAATATGCTGGAACCCAAATTTGAAAAATCGGCGCCGGAAAGCGAATGCAGTTTTTCATACTCGCTAGGGTCGCGTATGCAAGACGCGGCGAGATTGGAATAATCCATTGTGCGTTTTGACAGCCCTCCCATTTGTGGCTCTATATGCTCTATATGTGAGGTGTTTTTTTTGATGCGGCTCTCGCAATAGCAGCATAAAAATTTCTGGCGCCGCACGAGAGACTCTTTTAGCGCAGCCTTCGCGGCGGAATCCCTAAACCTGTCGTATCCGGCGCCGGGATGCCGGCGCTTCCAGCGTTTAAAACTATCGGGTGCTTCGTTTTCTGTTGGAATGGGTATGCGCCGCATAGACTATTTTCCTTTGGGCGCAGACAGCGCGCGGTAAATATATTCCACCCTCAACAGTTCGGGATCGTCGGGGAGAACGTCGGAGAGTTCGTCTATAAGCCTTCCGGCAGTGCCGAATTTTCCGCGGTCTATGCACTCGTAAATAGTCCTAAATTTTGCCTCCACAGACCTCTCCCTTTTCGATTCCATTACGTTTGTCAAAATATCGGCGGGATTTCTGCCGTATTGGGAATCAACACGCTCAAATCTGCATCCCCCCGCTACCGACGCCAACCTGTATGCGACCTTGGCAAAAGACAAAACCGTTGGAGAATGGGTTGATATGACAAACTGGGTTCGCGGAAATATTTTTTGGATTTTTTCCGCTATTGCAGCCTGCCATGAAGGATGCAAGTGTATGTCCAATTCGTCAACGAGAATTATCGCCTCCGTCTCCAGGGGATTAGTTTTAAAAGGGTTTGCGACCACCATCCGCAGCGCAATATCGGCAATCAGGGCAACAACAGCTTTTTCTCCCTGCGACAAAAACACGGCGGGAACATTTTTAGCCGACAAAAACAACTTTCCATCCCTGACGCAAAACGACCCGAATTCCGGAGATATTTCCGCGAGCGCATTTTTTACTATGCGCAAAAACGCGTATTTTTTTTCTATTTCTGCCCTGCGCTCATTTCCTTTTTTCAATGGCATTGCCGCGGCTTCGTCAATTTCGGCATCGCGGGACAGCGACATCTTTACAAACCAATCAGCAAAAGTCTTTATGTCTGTTCCGGCATTGAAAGCCTTTGAATACACGCTTTCGCGCGCTGAAGACGGCAGCGGAGACGCAAATCCGATAGCGTTTCTATCGGCACCGTAATAGGCGAATACGGGAATTTCCGCCGACACTCCTTCTTTTGAATCCAGCAGGATTCTCATATCCGCGCCGAATTCTTCGGCCGCGCGCATTCCGTCGGAGTTTCCCTTCTTGTGCGAGCCTATGTATTTGCACATTTTCAGAGTCATAGGTTCGCCTTTTGAGTTGCGCAAGGACATCTCCAATTCAGCATACTTGGCCCCGTACGTGACGTCGGTGAACTTTATTTTTTTCCCCGCACCGTCCATCGAGGAAATTTTAACCGGAAGCCACGATAACATTATGGCAATAGCCTCCAAAGCCGACGATTTCCCGCCGCCGTTCATCCCCGCGAATACGGTTAGGGACTTGTCAAAATCTATCGTCTCGTCCAGCAGGCCCCGGAAATTTTTTAGACTTAGTTTTTCAATCACCATATCTCTTTTAGGCGATATTTTCAGTTTTGCGGCTCCGACGCAAACTTTTTTTAAAATGCCAGGATACGGCCTTTGCTATCTTCCGCCCGCTCCCCAAAGCGGAGAAACTTTACCAACACGCAGAAAAAAAATCCTCCTAAAAAATCCCAAGCACAAAAATTTGGATGCCAAAAACGCGCGGATTTTTACCGCAAATGCGAAAAAAAAGGGGAAAGCTGCTGCTTTCCACTTTTTTCTATCAGTTAAAGTATTTGGAAAACGGCGCGCTAAAATTTTAGTAGAGTCGCCCCCCAAGTTAGCCCAGCGCCGAAAGCAACTAGCAGCACATAGTCCCCGGCGCGAATGCGCCCAGAGCGCATGGCCTCGTCCAAGGCAATAGGTATTGACGCTGAAGACGTGTTTCCGTAGTTTTCAATATTTACATAAACTTTCTCTGATGGAATTTTTAAGCGTTTTGCGACGCTTTCTATTATGCGGGTATTAGCCTGGTGCGGAATTAGGAGAGCCACATCCTCGGCCTTTATATTGCATATATCCAAAACTTCCAGCGCCTTTTCCTGCATAATCTTTACGGCGTGCTTAAACACTTCCCTTCCGTCCATTTGCAGGTAGTGGAGCCCTTCCTTTACGGTCTGTTCGGAAGTCGGCATTAGGGAGCCTCCAGCAGGCATGCGCAACATTGCGGTATCTGAACCGTCTGCGCCCAAAACATTACCGATTACGCCCACTCCGACCTTGTCGCTCGCACTTAGAACGGCAGCCCCCGCTCCGTCGCCAAAAAGGACGCAAGTAGAACGGTCGGACCAGTCAAGCAATGTGCTCATCTTTTCCGAACTCACCACTAGAGCGTTTTTATAAACGCCGGATTGCATCATGCGCGTGGCTACTTCCATCCCGTAAACAAATCCCGAGCACGCAGCCTCAAGGTCGAAACAAGGTATGTTGTTGCGTATCCCAAGCTTTGCCTGAAGTATGCAGGCAGTAGAGGGAAACATCATATCGGGATTCACCGTTGTGAGAACAACCAAGTCAATTTCGTCAGCCCGCAGCCCTGCGCTTTCAAGCGCGCGTTTTGAGGCTTTCAGCGCCATATCGCTCGTTGCCTCGCCCTCTGCCGCTATATGGCGGCGCTTAATTCCGGAACGCCCGTATATCCATTCGTCGGATGTATCGACGATTTTTGCCATATCGTCGTTGGTAAGGCATTTTTCCGGAACATAACTTCCAGTTCCAGTCACTACGATTGAGTTGGGTTTTGTAAAATTCATTTCTCTGATAAAATATTTGGTCTGAGATTTAAGCGTGAAACGATATCTTCCCACGCCGGTTGAAAAACGGGCTGCCTTAAAAAATTTGTAGGCTCCCCGACGATTTTGCAACGCCGACAACGCAAACATAATTTCCGTCAACCGGCTCTTATAAAGAACGATGTACGGCAGCGGCAAAAAGCCCCGCCGAAATAAAATGTCACTCCTGGACTGTTTCGCGGCTTTTTAGGATTTCGCGCTCTTTTTCATAGGCTCTTGCCTTGTTTTCCTCCACAATGGAATTAAGCCTGTGCACGTCCTCCTTTATCCGATCGTTCATGCGCTTGCGCAAGCAGCGCAGCGTTATTTCCAAAGCTCCCGCAATCTGTTTGCGATTGCTGGAGCCATGAGCCTTTACCACAAGCCCGTTCAGCCCCAGTAGAGGCGCTCCAGAAAACTTGTCTATGGGCAAACGCTTCTTCATGTCTATAAACGCGCCGCGCGCCAAAAATATGCCGAGCTTGCGAATCCAAGACTTATATATTTCCTCCTTTAGGATGTCTTTAAACATTCTGGCGGAACTCTCAAGGGACTTCAGCACCAGATTTCCGGTAAACCCGTCGCAAACAACCACATCAAAATCGCCGTCGAAAAGATTAAATCCTTCCAGAAGCCCCCTGTAATTTATGACACCCTCCTGGGATTTGAAAAGCCTGTGCGCAGTCTGAACAAGCATATTGCCTTTGCCGTCCTCGGTTCCGTTGCTTAAAAGCCCTACGCGCGGATTTGACACCCCCAAAGCAACTGTCGCATAATTCGCCCCCAAAATAGCATTGTCAACCAAGCTTTCAGGCTTGGGATCTGGAGACGCCCCAACGTCTATCATCACAAAATTCTTTGTTTTCCCGGGAATTACCGTACCAAGCGCCGGACGCTCTATTCCGTCCATCGTGCGCAGCTTTATAGTTCCACCTGCCATTAAAGCCCCGGTGTTTCCACAACTTAATACAGCATCGGCAGTGCCCAGCTTTACAATCTCTATCGCGCGCATCATGGAGGAGTCGCGCTTGGACTTGATTGCCTGTATGGGCTTCTCGTCCATTTCAATCACCTCGGATGCGTGGTATACTTTTATCCTAGACTCTCTTATGAGATTATGCCTCAACAGCATAGGAGTTATGACAGACTCGTTGCCGACTATTATAATTTCGTAGTTGGACTTATCTTCCGCGAGAGCTTTTTTAACGCCGATAATGAGTTCTTCCGGGCCCATATCCGAACCCATCACATCTACTGCAACTGTTGGCGTGGAATTGTTCACTTAAATTATACTTTTCCAAAAAAGCGCTGAAAGACTCTCCGTTGTCAAATGTACAAGACCAAAAGCAACGGAAGAATTCTTCCATATTATTAAGAAAAACGCGGGAGTTATTAATAAAAATAATCCCGCATTGCAACTTAAAAACCTGTCGAGCCGGCAGCTTAGACCTTCACGCTCACGACCTGGCGGCCGCGATATGTTCCATTTGAGGGGTTAACCCTGTGCGGAACAAAGAAAGAGCCGTCAGTAGGATCTTTTGCCAACTGGGGAAGCTCATATTTGTTTGCCGCGCGGCGAATGCGCGTACGTTGTTTTGACTGTTTGCGTTTTGGTTGACCCATTGCTTTACCTTCTAAAAATTATTAAAGAGATTAGAACTTAAATTCGAGTTTCGGCTTGTCAACATTTTTTTTACCCCCTACATGGCAATTAAACTCCCCTCCTGCTTTTAAATTTCTCAAGGCCCTAAATATAAGCAGGAAAGGCAGAAATATTGCGTTTAGGAAAAAAGCCGCCGATATAAAACCTATTGCCGGCGAAGCAAAAAATTCGATTTCTCGGCTTCCACCTTCGCATGAATTTACAACCGCAACCGATGCGATTATTCCTGTATAATAGAATACGATAGACGCCGTTCCCGATAAGAATGCCGCAAGCGACGTAAGAAGTTTTCCTGCAATATTGCCATTCTTATCAAATACTTCAGCCGTAAACCAGACCAGACCAAACGCCGTTGCGGCGGAAAGAGCGCCACCTAGCGCTTGGAAAGCCAGAAAATCTCCAAAGAAGGCCTCCGCCTTCATCCATCCGTCCGCTACTCCTTTCGCGTTAAAGTGGGTTGCAATCTTTGAACCGCAAAACGGTTCCATCGCAGCAGACTGGTAGTTTAGGCAAAGCAAAACCGCAAGCGAAAGCACAATGGAAACAGAAGCCATAGCCAAATTGCCGCCCAATAAACCAACCGTTCGGCTATTGTAATTGGCGCCATGTTTTTCCGATTTATAGACAAAATATGAAAATATAAGCGCGCCCGCACACAATCCAACTATAAGCACAAAAATATTGTAATGCATCCCTATCAATCCCGTAAATATAGCCGGAGATGCAGCTGCAAACAATATTGCCCCCATATATCCTCCGTATTTGTGGACAATTCTCCATGTATTTTCGGAATACATGCTCCAAGGACAACGTATTCCGTAAACCCCGTTCATTGGCACAAACATCATGCCAACCATAAGTGGCAACAAAACAAATAAATATATATAAAATATCGAATCCATATAAGCCACCAATCAACCTATCGTTCTAATACCAAAGGAAATGGAATATATTATTATTTTAAGCGGACATATAATTGCAAGTTTCAAAAG
>FR901573.1:0-4711 GCA_000438015.1 Coraliomargarita sp. CAG:312
ATCTTCAGAACAATATATATATTCAATCCTCCAAATTTGAGACAGGAAGTTTCAAATTTTTATATGCAGCCGAGATTTGTTCAATTGGATTTATCCCAATTAATCCTTCTACTGCCGGCTGTTTGCAAAGAAAGTCTGATAAAGTCACATGGGTTTGCCGAAACTTATTCTTTCAAACAACCTAATTGGTGGAATGAATTGAACTATTAATATACTGGCATTTGTATTTATTTTTATTAAATAATTAATGCGGCGGAGTTTGTTGCTTATATACGGGCTGGATTTTATTTGCGGCTTTCTTTGGTGTAGATGTCGTAAAAACGGCGGAGTTTTATTTTTTCCGCCGTTTTTTTTGCAAATTTTATTTAAACTAAAAATTCCTTTTTATACTCGTACAGAGAGTGCAAATATTTGTCGGCTTCAGGGCAGTCTGCAAACCGCATTTCATTCGGCAAATATGTTATTTCTCTGTCGGGTTGCGTAAGCGCAACCATTCCTAACAAAGCCATTTCCGTAAACGGCGCGGAATAGTTAAAGTTGGAACCGGCTTGTTTCCCGGCAAGGCAGCAGCGCGCCCATTCCAAATGTGCATTGCCGGGAGTTGGGGAACGCTCTAAAGTAGGCTTGGGGAATGCTCCGGATCTCTTTAGCTCCGCCATTCGTTTGTGAGGATATATAATAGAATTCATCCCGTAGCAATCTGTATATAAAGTTTCTTTTGTGCCTACTATAAATGTACCGTTTGAATTGCGCGGATCTTTTAAAAACGCTTCATCCACACGCTTTACTTCTTTAGGGCGTCTGCCTCCGTCAAACCAATGCAAACTTATTTTTCCGTTTACGCCGCGGCTATTTTCAAAAACCATAGTGGTGGAAGCTTCTTTGGGCCAGCTGTAATCGTTAAATTTCGACGAATTTCCTACGATTTTTGTGGGATAGCCTAAATCGAATGCGGCATTGGAAGGATCTAAAAGGTGGCAGGCCATGTCGCCCTCTGCGCCAGTCCCGTAATTGCGCAATCCACGCCAATTCCATGGCGTGTAAATCTTATTGTATTCTTGGAACGGAGCTACACCCAACCACAAATTGTGGTCGTAATACGCCGGAATTGGTTGTGCCGGCGGAATTGGCAAATCTCCCTGGGGCCAAAGCGGCCTGTCTGTCCAGCTATAAATGTCTTCTATTTGCCCAAGTATTCCGGCTTCATACCACTCGCGGATTTGTCTCCAGCCTTCCATCGTGTGTCCTTGGTTCCCCATTTGCGTTATTACGCCGGCTTTATTTGCCAACTTGCGCATTTGGCGGCATTCCCATATCGTTCGGGCGAGCGGCTTTTGGCAGAATACGTGCTTGCCGCAGGCGAACGCCCATGTGGAAATAGGGTAATGCATGTGGTCGGGAGTCGATATGATTACACCGTCTAATTGCTTGTTCATTTTGTCGAACATAACGCGGAAGTCGCGGAATCGTGGAACTGATGGCATCTTTTTATAGTGGGAAGACGCTCGGTTATCGTCGACATCGCAGAAAGCTGCTATGTTGACTTCCGGGGCGCTGCCTATATTCTCCATCGCTTGCCCGCCGATGCCTCCGACTCCTATGAGAGCTACATTCAGTTTTGAATTGGGAGACTTTTGTTTGCCTATAACCCATGTTGGTAAAATCATTATGGAGCCGGCAATTCCTCCCGCTTTGCCTAAGAATTTCCTTCTAGAAATCATATAACGCCTTTCTTTTGTTTTACGAATATATCAATATTAATTTGATTCCTAGGAGGCTTCAAGCGGTTTTTCTTTTTTTTGCGTTTAAAAGTCAATCTTGTGCAAAAGGCTTTCCGTTGTAGACAAAAAAACCTGGAAGCACTTCGGCTTCCAGGTCTCTTGTAATTTGAATTTCATAGGCCGACCGAGATTCGAACTCGGAACCAATTGCTTAAAAGGCAACTGCTCTACCGTTGAGCTATCGGCCCAAAAATTAAATTAAGTAAGAAAATGTAGCGGGAGTTATTGGTATGGCAAGCTTTTTTTTGACAAAATTATTTTTGCCTTTACCCAAATAATATTATCCCAAAATAGACGGGACCGCCAGGGACAGCGCGTTGAGTATTAGGCAGGAAATCAGTGCGGCGGCAATGTCGTCTGCAACGCATCCCAATCCTCCGTCGAGATTCTGAAGCGTATTTATAAAGATAGGCTTTTTTATATCCAGCAGCCTGAAAAAGGCAAATCCCAGTATTATGCCGAATGCGCTGTAGCTATTAGATATAATCGGAAGAAAACAGAAAGGAACCGCGACAAACTCGTCCAATATTATCTTCCCTGGGTCGCGCATTTTAAGATGGCGTTCTGCTGCGTCGCATATTCCGGATGCAAGATAAGCCAGCAATACGGCAAATGCTAAATATCTGCCCAGTCCTATGCCATCGAATAGAAGCGCGTAAAACAGCACTCCGGCTGCGGATCCCCACGTTCCCGGAGCCTTTAAGTCTCCAAGCCCCCAGAGTGTCGCAAGCGAAACGGAAATATTTTTCGGCAATGCGGCCGCCCACGGATAGATTTTTTTTCTGGTAGTCATAGTGCCGGTGTTTGATGGTTTATTTTAGTAGGTAAGAATATCTTGAACCGTAGGAATATCCAGACAGTATTGATAATGCCGTCGAAATAACAAGAGTCGCTATTCCGCTGTAGAAAGCAAAGTTAAAAAATAGCGAATTTCCCGCGCCAAAGTCTATATCTAGCGAATGCGCGCAAAGAATTGCCCCTATTGAATACATTTGAAACGCTGCTTTGTATTTTCCAAGGGTTTCCGCCGCCATAACTATCCCTTCTTTGGAAGCCAACATTCTTATGCCGCTTACGTAGAATTCTCTAGTTATTGAGACTATCGCGCAAAATAGCGCAGGCACCGTAAACCAACTATAAAGGTTGAAGGCAAACAGCGCCATAAACATGGATACAACCATAATTTTGTCGCTTAGGGCGTCCATAAATTTGCCAAACGTAGTGACAATGTTGTATTTCCGGGCCAAGTAGCCGTCAAACCAGTCGGTTGCGCCCGCAGCGCAATATATTATAAAAGACGCCAGCGCAAAGAAACGAATGTCTATGCACAATAGCACGACCGCAACAAATGTCATTATTACGCGCAATATTGTCAGCAAATTAGGTAGGTTCATTTGTTAAAAAAGTGTTGCTAGAAATCGCTTTTTTACAAGACTAATTCTCTAAATAAAAATTTTTATGGCTGACGGCAAGAAAATAGCTATTTACCCGGGGACTTTCGATCCTGTCACAAACGGTCATTTAGACGTGCTTAAGCGCGCGGCTCCAATGTTCGACGAGGTTGTGGTTGCGGTTGCTCCCAATGCGGGTAAGGGGCCGCTTTTTGACTTTCAAACCAGGGTCCGCCTCTTTAGGGAGAATGTCGAAGATATGCCGAATGTGAGCGTTTGCGCTTTTGACGGGCTCACTGTGGATTTTGCGCAGAAAGTGGGGGCAATGGCAATAATCCGCGGACTCCGCGCGGTTTCGGACTTTGAGTTTGAATTCCAGCTTGCCCAGATGAACAGGCACTTGGACGGCGGGGTTGAAACTATTTTTCTAATGCCTTCGCACAAGTATTTCTATATAAGCTCCACTCTAATAAAACAAGTGGCAATCTATGCTCCGGAACGCATAGCCGACTTTGTGCCTCCTAATGTTTTGGCCCATATGCAAAAAGGACTAAAATAACATCCGGACATTCTTGCGCAGCTTTCGGCTGTATTAGAAAAAGATTGAAAGCCCTCAAAATTTTGGCAAAATTTGCGACTTAAAATTTATTGCAGAAATGTTTAATCTCAAGCGGATACTTCGGGCGCTCTTGTTTTCGACAAGCGAGCCTCTTACTATAAAAGACGTGCAGGCTGTAATTTCGCGCTATCACGCCGAACAGGACGCCCTGAGAAAAAAAAATGCAGCTGCAAAAGATGCTTTCGACGCTGAAGCGGGCGATTCGCCCGATTCTTTGTCAGCCGGCGAACAGTCTGTAATAGAGGATATAATAGTTCAGGTTCCCACACTGCTTACCGCGACTCAAATTCGCGAGGCAATGGAGGAAATAGCCGCAGACTTGGACGAAAACTCGGAGGTTTTCAGGCTGGTTCAGAGCTCGTCGGGATTTAAGCTTGTTATATCAAAGGAGTATGCGGACTGGGTGCGCCTATTGCGCGACGACCCGCGTCCCCAGAGATTGTCGAGAGCCGCTCTTGAAACTCTGGCGATAATAGCATACAGACAGCCGGTGACGCGCGCGGAAATAGAAGCTATCCGCGGGGTAAACGCCGACGGCGCAATATCCAGGCTGACTGAAAAAGAATTGATTTTTATAAGCGGCAGAGCCGATCTTCCCGGGCGCCCTCTCCAGTATTCGACAACCCAAAATTTTCTCGATTATATAGGCGTCAATTCAATAGAAGAACTTCCCGCGTCGGATGTGCTTAGCCCCAACCAGATCTCGGAGTGGATAAAGCGCGCAAGTTCTCCGGCGGAAGTCAAGGACAAGGAAATGGGGCTGCCGCAGGATGATTCCGAGGCGCAATCCGAAGTTTCAGACGCCCGGGAAGAGTCGCAATATCGCGGGCAGGCGGAGGCTTCGGAACGCGCGCAAACGGATTCCGATAAAAAGATAGAAGCTGAATTTGGAGATGTTTCCCGCGAAATAGAAGTGCCTG
>FR901573.1:4734-8555 GCA_000438015.1 Coraliomargarita sp. CAG:312
CCTGGCGATGCCGCCGCGCATTTTCCTTATGACGGCGCGGAAAGCGCGGGAAGCCAAGAGGAGTTTGAGCCGACTTCGGACAACTCGGATGGCGGTAGTGAACAATACAACGACAAAGCGGAAATTTAATGGATAAAGACGCTATCAGAAAAGAAATCGATTCAATAGACACAAAAATTCTCGATTTGCTCACCACGCGCATAGCTTGCGCAAAGGAAATCGGTAAAATGAAGTCCGAAAAGGGCGAGGCTATTTACGTCCCCAGCCGCGAAAAGCAGGTCTTTGAAAACTTGATGGAAAAAAACGGCGGAAGAATTGAGGAATCCGCGTTGAAAGCGATTTACAGGGAAATAATATCGGCATCTATTTCCGCCGAAAAAAAACTGATGGTCAGCTATCTAGGGCCAAAATCGACGTTTACCCAGCAGGCTGCGATGAAGAATTTCGGCTCTAGCGTGAATTATCGGGCAATGCCTTCCATCCCCGACGTGTTTGCGTCAGTTTCCGATTCAGAGGCGGATTACGGTGTCATCCCAATAGAAAATTCAACTGAAGGCGCAGTATTCCACTCAATGGATATGCTTGCAGAAAGCAGCCTATTTATTGTCGGGCAAATTTACATGCCGATAGAACATTGCCTAATTTCCAGGGGCAAGCTGGAAGAAATACGCAAGGTGTGCTCAAAAGACCAAGCCATTGGGCAGTGCAGGGAATGGCTGCGCCGGCATATTCCGAATGTGGAAATAGAGTATGTAGAAAGCACTGCGCTCGCGGTACAAATGGCCGTGGACAATCCGGAAATTGCGGCTGTCGGAAGTTCCATAGCCGCGGATGAGTACGGATTGCCTATTTTAGAGCGCGGAATCCAAGACAAAAAAAATAACCAGACGCGCTTTCTCGTTATAGGGAAAAAATCTACCCCCAAGACACAGGGAGTAAAATATAAAACCAGTTTGGTAATATCGGTAAACGACCGGCCGGGAGCCTTATACGACGTTCTTTTGCCGTTCAATAGAATGAATATAAATCTTACGCGAATAGAGTCGCGCCCGAGCCGAAAAAAGGCTTGGGATTATTACTTTTTTATAGATTTTGAAGGGCATTGGGACGACGAAAACGTGCAAGCGGCCGCCGCAGAGCTGAAACGGGTCTTGCCTATGATAAAATGGCTAGGCAGCTATCCTATGTAATTTTAAAGTGTCGGAGAAGCTGAAGATACGCGCGGTTCCAAACGCCCCAAAGTCGCAT
Organism: Coraliomargarita sp. CAG:312; assembly: GCA_000438015.1. GTDB lineage: Bacteria > Verrucomicrobiota > Verrucomicrobiia > Opitutales > Intestinicryptomonadaceae > Merdousia. Next base: position 5,983 of record FR901573.1, read on the forward strand.
TGCGCAGGGGCGTACGGAGACGGCGTAAAGATAAAAATCGCCGCTCCGGCGATGGACGGCAAAGCCAATGCAGAATTGATAAAATATTTGGCAAAAACGTTGGGCATTTCAAAGTCCGGTGTAAGAATATTGTCGGGAGAGTCTTCTAGGGATAAAATTGTGGAAGTATCCGGGATTGAGGGAGCTAAGGCCCTATTGCTGGCTATTTCCGAAAAATAAAATTGCCGCTCTGCCGGCTGCTGGCCGCTTTACGGTGAGAATCTGAACCGCGCGGTTTCCGTAAGATTGCAGAATGCATATAAAATTGCATTAGCTTGCATCCATAAAGTTTATTGGCGGCATGCGTTTGTAGATATGTTTCTTTGCTCGGCAATTGTTTTATTGGTTCTTATGCGCGCACGGAATGCAATGCAAAATAAATTATAAGAAGCCAGTCCGCCGGGCAGGGGTGGAGGAGCTTTGAACTGCCTCTGCGCAGGGCTGTAATACTTGCGGGGCGTTTGGTTTGCAGCATGGAGTATTTTCCGGATATTGCATCCGCAACACGGCTTTATATTCTACTGCCTGTCTTGCGGGCGCCTTCCTCCGAAAAATTTTGCCGAAATAAAATCAATCAGGGACGCGGCGAGCCGCGATTTTGAGGCCTTGTGGAAGTCGACAATTTCTCCGCTGCGCAAAATCAAATCGATTTTGTTCTCGTCGGACGCGAATCCGGCCCCTTCAGAGCCTACTGTATTGGCGACAATTGCGTCCAAATTTTTACTTTTCATTTTTTCCTCCGCATAATGCATAACGTCGTGCGTTTCTGCGGCAAATCCGACTAAAATTTGCGATTTCTTTTTAAGGGACAAAGTTTTTAGTATATCTGGAGTCGGCTCCAGTTGCGGGTTAAAATCTATTTTATCTTTTTTTATCTTTTGTCCTGAATAAACTTTAGGGCGCACATCGCTTACAGCCGCCGACATTATCAGTATGTCGGTATGCGGAAAATATTTTTCGCAGGCTGACAGCATATCCGCCGCGCTGACAACCCTCACTGTTGTGGCGCCGTCGATATCGGGGAGCTGCGATGGACCCAGTATGAGCGTGACATCCCAACCCTTCTGTTTGGCTGCGTTGGCTATATTCCAGCCCATTTTTCCTGATGAAGGGTTGCTGATGTATCTGACCGGATCGAAATATTCTCTGGTCGGGCCTGCTGTCACAAGGCATTTTATTGGCTTCATAATACTGGACGATTCGTTTTTCCCGTTTGGAATACGTGGGTATTTGTTTTCTCAATAGCGATTTTTGAATACATATGATTGCACAGGAGTGTTGAAATGCAACAATTATATTGGCATCGAGAATACTCACGGCATATATTGAAATTTTTAGGCAAATTGCTTTTTGCTTGAGCGGTTTTGCCAAAATAAGATAGTATTTTATTAAAATATCTAATTGTGTCGGCGGAAAAATCAAAGGTTGCGTCCATATCCTTAATTGCGGCTGTGGTTCTTGTCTCAATGAAATTGCTCGTGGGAGTGGCTACGGGCAGTCTTGGCATATTGTCCGAGGCGCTGCATTCGGCTCTTGATTTTTTGGCGGCGCTGATAACGTGGGTATCGGTAAAGTTGTCGGATAAGCCGGCGGACTCCGACCACAATTTCGGGCATGGTAAAATTGAGAATTTTTCGGCGCTGCTGGAGGCTTTGCTGCTTTTGGCAACATGCGCATGGATTGTTTACGAGGCGTTGTCGCGTTTGTTTTCTGGAAACACCCACATAGATGTAGGCGTATGGAGCTACGTGGTGGTGATTGCGTCGATTGCGATAGATTCATGGCGTTCCCGCGAGCTTATGAGGGCTGCAAAGAAATATAAAAGCCAAGCGTTGGAAGCTGACGCGCTGCACTTTTCGACTGACATTCTCAGCTCGTTTGTTGTCTTGCTGGGGTTGGTGTGCGCAAATTTCGGCTATTTCTTCGCAGACTCTGTCGCTGCTTTGGGGGTTGCGCTTATTGTAATATGGGTTTCTTTGCGGCTTTCAATGCGCGCGGTAAATTCTTTGCTGGACAAGGCTCCCGAGGGTTTGCATGAGAGCGTCGAGAAAATAATATCCGGTGTTGACGGCGTTGTATGCCTGCATGATTTGCGCGTTCGGAGCGTAGGGCCTGAATACGAGATAGACGTAAACGTGCATGTCGATCCCAAACTTTCTCTTGTCGATGCGCACGATATTTCCGAACGCGTCGAACGCGCGGTGAGCCAGAAACTGGGCAATATAATAATCAATGTCCACATAGAGCCTGATTCATAGGCTTTTCTTGCGCTAAATTAAATTTTTTTTATAAAATCCAAAAAAAAACGAAAAAATATATTGACGAAAGCCAATTAATAGGATGTATTCGAAACTTCAAATTTCAAAACCGGCCAGATAGCTCAGTCGGTAGAGCGGAGGACTGAAAATCCTTGTGTCCCTGGTTCGATTCCTGGTCTGGCCACCATTTAACAGACTTCGCCATGCCCAATGGCGAAGTCTGTTTTTTTTGCGTTTTTACGCCTCGCAGAGCCGTCCGGCGGCAATGTTTTTTAA
>FR901573.1:8577-11842 GCA_000438015.1 Coraliomargarita sp. CAG:312
TTTTTAACGGCGGTTCCGCTCTTTCCTAGAGGGCGGAGTTGCCTATTTCTAAAAACATAGTTTGTGCGCGGCGGGCAGGATGTCGCGCGGCGGTTCCGCTAGCTTCAATTGCGCGACTTCTTAATGTATTCGGCTTGGTTGTCTGTTAGAATCTTTAGCCCTGACAAATGCGTGTATTCTGGGAAGTCAAATTTTTTTACTATTTTTTTATCTTTTGATATTTCTATGATGTCGGGAACGTTCTCTCCTGCGTATGTCGTACAGAGGTAGTTGCCGTTAGGAAGAATTTTTACGTCGCAAAGTATTATTTCGCTTGCGGATTCTATTGCCTTTTGAATTTCTTTTGAAGAAAAATCCCAAACTTTTTCCCCTTCTCTATTGAATATTGCAACGCCGAAAAATCCCGCAGCCAAAATATTTCCATCGTCCAACCTCAGCGCGCCAACTACGCCGGTTCCCGTATCTATGCGCAAGATCTGTTTCCCGTTTGAATCATATTCGGTCAACAGATTTGAAGAAAGCAGCGGAAACAAATAAGTTCCGGCCCGGGTTTTACTCGCCAGCCTGAATTCGCCGTGTTTTACTTTCTTCAAGCTTTCAGATTTGATGGCTTTTAAAATATTCGATTTGTCGTCTATTTCTAAAAGAACGGATTTCCCCTCGTTGCCGACGAGAAATTTTCCATCGCCTAGTATTTGCGCGACGGGATTTTCAAGGCGCACTGTTTCTCCTTTTTTCACTTGCGACTCATCCCCGTCCCAAATTATCGACGGGCAAGTATATTTCCACAGAGTTTTTCCGGTATTTGTATCGCACATTTTTGCGCCGTCAATTTCGCTTATAAAAATTCGGCTTCCGTCCGCTGAAATATCTGCCGATTGCGGATGCTTTGCGGAAATTTTTAGGAAAATTTCTCCGGAGGAATTCGCAATTACTGCTTCGCCCCTATTGTGCGCTGTAAACATAAAAGTATATGCTAAAACCTGGCAGAAACTCGACGCCAAAAACATTGAAGTTGCAAGAAATAATTTGTTTGCCATATGGCATGTCGTTTTAGATATAAAAAATATTCGGTCAAGGATTTATTCCATCCGGGCGATTTCCAAAGTTAATGCCTTTAATAATTATGAAATAAATTGACACACGGCTATGATATGAAATGTTCATGCCATTATGAAAACAAAAAAATATTTAACGCCTTTCTACTTGTCTTTAATTGTTGGGGCATCATTGCAAGCGGCTGTATTGACATCCAGAGATGCAAATATTTTTTGGAACGGAGTAAACCAGTCTTCAATTGATTATGTCACTAGTTGGAGCACAAATCCCAACGAGATTGTTCGCCCCCAATCCACGGCAGATAAATCGTCTTGGGTAATCGGAAAATTCAATTGGACTTCCGCCCTTACCGGCAACCAGGTTTTCGGTTTCTTAAGCGGGAACAAAGAGACAATAATAAGAGGCGTTTATTGGGGCGATACCACTACTGAGTTTGACGGTGATTTGCACCTTTACAATGCGGAGGGAAATGCAGTCTTCACAATCACCGACGGAATAACGCTAGATGCGTCTTCTTCAGACGGCAATGAAGTAAAAATTCGCCGCCGCCAAAATAGCGGAACATTCGCGGTGAACGTCGGAGATATAAATGTATTAAAATCTGGCAATGTGTATTTGGGAAGCATGGGAGGCGGAGAATATCTAACTTCTCTTTCTCTCAACGGGGATGTAAACCTCACTAACGGCTCAAAACTTAACATATATACAAATTCGTTTTCGATTGCCGAAAATTCTATTATAACTTTGGACAATTCCACGTTAAACTTTGCCAAAGGCGTTAACGAGAGTTCCGGAGCAACTTTGTTTAATTGGGCAAATGTGGATTTGTCCAATACCAGCATGGTCATAAAAGGCACTTCAAACGTCTATTATGGAACTTCGTTTCAAGACCAGGCAACCGGACAGTTCGATATGGGCGACATAAATGTGGCTTCCGCCGATACCGTTGCTAATTTTGTAATATATTCAACTTATGACGGTCCCAGAAAAATAGGCAAAATTACCTCAAGTGTTGCGGGGGCGGAAGGATCTTCGCTCACTTTTAAAACGGGGAATGCTAGTATTGTGGCGGAGTCTGTTGATACGTCCGTCCAAAACTTTGTCATAGCGCAGAAGTTTGAAGTGCTTGGAAACTATGTCGATAAATTCACCGGCGGCAAAAGTTATCTTAAATTCACAAAAGACACAAATGCCGAAATGGTCATAAACGGAGAATTGCAAGTAAAGAGCCAGCAGTTTGTTCTCGGCGCCGGGTCTGGGCTGAACAAAACTGTAAAGATTTCTGCAGCCGGCTTAACCGGAGATTCGACGTCGTTTGTATGCACTGATTTCGTTGGGGGAGACCGCAATACTGTATCGAATGTTGTTTTAACGCTTACCGGCAGCGGCACATACTATTCATATTTAAAAATGACCGATATGAATCACGGCGACACTGGTTCCGTCGGTTCCACCGGCACTCTCTCAATAGTAAAAAACGGAACGGGCACACAGTACATAAACGGGCAAACATGGTATAGGGGAACAACTACTGTCAACAGCGGAAGGCTGCTTGTAAAGGCCGACGGCGAGGGCCGCTTAAATGGGTCTCCCAATTGGGGCATAGGCAAAGTGATATTGAACGGCGGCTATTTTGGCGCTACTGGCAAGAACGGAGATATCGGTATGCTCTATGCCCAAAATATCGAAATGGCGGGAGGTTTCCTTGAATTTAACATAAACGATGTCGATTGCGATTTAATCTCCCTTTTGGACGCCACCGACGTTATGACTGCCGCTTCCGACGATCTTTTCAGATTCTCTTTCGTGATAGACGCTCCTGTCGTATTCGGGATGACCTATAAACTTATCGAATGGGATCCGTCCATAACCACATTGCCTTACGACGTGAAGAAATTTGTGGCAGAGTTTACAGGGCAAGACGGAATTAAGGCCGACTTTTCCTACGCCGAAGACGGCGGTTTAAACGTTGTTTTTTCCGCAATTCCGGAACCATCAGAAGTCGCCGTGTTATTGGGGGCGTTTGCGCTGGCATTTGCCTTTTGGCGGCGTTCAAGAAAGGCTTAGTTTGCGGGCAAAATTGGTTTTGGGGTTATGTAAATGCCAAGGAATCCCGCTTGGGTAAAAACTCAAAAATTTTGTAAAGCAGATTAGAAAAATTTTATAATTTATTTATGCGGCGCGCTTTCTTTGCGCGCCGTTTTTT
>FR901573.1:11860-13903 GCA_000438015.1 Coraliomargarita sp. CAG:312
GTTTTTTGCGTTATAGTTCCCTAAGATGTCGGGATTTGCGCGCTTTTTTGCGGCATTAGCGGAAGCCGCTAAGTCGTTTTTCCCCGTATGAATACAGGCTTATTATATTAAAATGCGCTTGGGTGCTGGAGTATGGTTTGTTTATCGCGGTAGCGGTGGTTCTGAAATTTTTTTTATCTTTTAAAGAAAAAGGTTTTAATCTTTTAAGAAATTGTTTATGCTGTTTTTAAATTAAAGGGACTCGTTTATGAATATAGGAAGAAGAAATTTTATTAAAGGAATGCCGGCGTTAGGCGCGGCCGGACTTATGATGACATCAGCTCAGCGCGAGGCTTTTGCCCGCACCGGGGCGCGCAGCCAGAGCATTATAAACGTAAAGGAATTTGGTGCAAAAGGCGACGGCGAAACCCATGATTCCAAAGCTATTCAGGATGCGCTAGATGCAGCCGGAATGGTTCAGGGGACGGTTTATTTTCCATCGGGCAAGTATCTCTGCCACGATTTGAAAGTCCACCAGCATACGACGTTGCTTGCCGATCCCGTATGGCGTTTTTCTCCGGCGCAGAAAGGTGCTGTGCTAGTATTGGACAGCGACGAGGCAGATTGCGTTTTAAATATAACCGGGGCTTTTGGTGTCCATTTGCACGGATTGCAAATAAAGGGAAATCCCAAGGCTGAAAAATTAATCCACGGAATATTTCTGAACAATGCAACAGAGTTCAGCAAAAAAGAGGACTCAATTGTTGTAGACGATTGCAAGGTGCAGCACTTTTCAGGGCATGGCTTATATCTGCTTAGAATATGGCTTTTTATTGTCAGGCATAGCCATTTTTACCGCAACAATGGGAGCGGAATTGCAGTTGTTGGCTGGGACGGATTTGTCACCGACAACCAATTGTCCGGCAATGGCCAGCACGGTTTTGGCGCAGAAAAAGGCGCTTCCACAATAATGTTTACGGCAAACCGCGTGGAATGGAATAAGGGATACGGCATGTATATCAATGGAGGGGATGCTTGGGACATCACCGGCAATTGTTTCGACCGCAACGGCGGGGCCGGAATTTATCTTGCAGGAATGAGAACTACGGCAGTGAGTGGAAACGTAATTCGCAGGTGCGGCAAGGATTCGTCGATGCTTGGCGAGGGCATTGACTATTCTACCCAGATGATTTTCGACGGCTGCAGGGGGATTAGCGTTGTATGCAATTCTGCGGCTGCAGGGAAAGACGATCGCGGAAAGGGTGTCGTGACGCCGAATTACGGAATGACTTTGGCTAATCTTGAGTATTGTTCCATAACTTCCAATACTTTCTACAAGGGATATCTTAAAGATATGATTCTAGACCGGGGGGGACACGGGAAGGAATTCGTTTTAAAAAATAACGTAGGAAGTTCTTATTCGGGAAAATAGTTTCTTTTTTATAATAATTAGGGGAAAGACTTATGAAGGCATCGAAGCGCGAATTTATAAAGAGATTAGGATTGGCAGGGGCTGCAGGAGTTGCGGCGGCGGCAATAGCGCCGTCGAAGACCATGGCAGAGATAGAGGATAAATCCGGAGCGGTAAGCACGTCAGTGTTCAACGTAAAAGATTTCGGAGCCAAGGGAGACGGTGTGACTCCTGACAGCGAGGCGATACAAAAGGCATTGGACGCCGCGGGCAAAGTGCAGGGAAGCGTATACTTTCCGTCCGGAAAATATCTTTGCCACGATTTGAAAGTGCCCGAGCACACTACAGTGATGTCCGAGCCGCAGTGGGGCTACCGTGGGGATGCCGGAGCGATGCTCGTGCTGGACAGCGATGAAGCCGATTGCGTGCTGAATATAACCGGAGCGTTCGGTGTCCATCTGAAGGGGCTTCACATAGTCGGTAAAAAGGCTGCCAAGAAGAAAATCCATGGAGTCTTTTTGAACAACGACAAAGAATATAGCAAGAAGGAGGATTCCATAGTGATAGACGACTGCAAAATAGCGTCGTTTTCCGGGCACGGGGTTTACCTTTTGCGAATATGGCTTTTTATAATCCGCCACAGCATAATGCAA
>FR901574.1:0-6449 GCA_000438015.1 Coraliomargarita sp. CAG:312
CCTGCGACCAAGTGATTAACAGTCACCTGCTCTACCGCTGAGCTACTGAACAATAATCACTGAAATAATGCGAACCTTTATTGCTTTTTTATCCTGTCTTGTCAATACATTTTAAAAATTTTTTAAATAAATCTAGAAAGTTCCATTCCTATATAAAATAATTTTTTAATTGGCGGCGTATTGGATTTCAATTTCACTGCTATGGGCAAATAATATGCGATGGGTTAAAGAAAAATTATCCAATATAAAACGCCTTGTAAAAGTCCAGCAGAAACAGTCACTTACATTGCATGGAATAAGACTGAGCCCTTTTATATTTCTGTTTTATTTTAAACAGCTAGAATTCAGAGTCTTTTATTATTCGCAACGCATTAAGCGCCTTTGGGAATCCTATATAAGGCACGCATTGTATTATAGCCGCAATTAAAACCTCCTTTGAATTTCCAACCTTCAAATTCCCCATTGCATGCGATCCAATAGAATATTCTACGCCTCCAAGGGAAACTAAAGCGCAAAATATAAGAAGCTCGCGTGTTTTAATGTCTATTCCTTGTCTGGTATAAAAATCTCCAAAGCATACCTCTGTAAGAAACCTCGGGATGTAATCTGAGTTCCTAGGAAGCCCGTATGCGATATTTTTTGTCCTGTCGCCGTAAATTGGAGCTTGAATTTCGCGTCCTTTCTTAAATCTTTCCCCTTCGGAAACCGTCCCTAAATTCTCCAACGGCAATTTTATCCCCCGCTCTTTAAATTTTATGTTTACGGCATCCATCGCATCAAAAACCTTTGCAAAACCAATTATGGGGGAAATCGTGTAAACAGCCTCGCGAATTTCCCAAGCAGGCACCCCTATATTCAATGCCGCCGACACGTGTTCCTGCAATTGCCCATAGCATTGGCTTACCGCAAGCGCCACAATAGTTATTAGTTCGCGCTGCTTGCGGTTTAATACACCGCTTTCAAAAACATCTCCGTAAATAAATTTATCTGCTATATTGTAAAGTTCCGGGTCCAAAGACGATTTTTTACATTCGCCTAAGAAAAGTTTATTGCGATTTTCAAAAGCCAAGTTTCCTCTAAGCCCCTCTTTATGCGCGTCCTGCCCACGCGCAGTTTGGGCGCAAAAAAATGCAGAAACCTGCGCAGCCGCAATAATAAAACAGCTAAAAAACCTTATTATGTTCATTTGTTTTATCCCTCAATTTCGAATATCAAATATATTTAATACTTATTTTTTTAGTTCTTGAAATTTACCATAATTTGCGAAATTGCGTCAGCCTGATCCTTTAAACATATTGCCTAATTCTATTTTTAGTTGACTATAATTATAATTTTTTTAGCTTTTAAGAAAGCTAGAATTAACCATCTTTTTTGCTATGAAATCTGTGAACGACAATAGAAATAGGGTTGAATCTAAACGCGATGAACTAAAATCATTAATTGCCCGATTCACCAATGGCAAAGAAATTTTTGATACAATCATTCCTGGCGTATCAGTGTTTTGCATATCAAGCCCAAACAAACCTGCATGCTTAATTTACGAGCCATGCCTATGCATGGCAGCGCAGGGAGCCAAACTTATAACGCTTGCAGGCGAAAGCTATGTGTACGACGCCGACAATTATCTAATCGCCTCCGTAAATCTTCCTACTATGGCGCAAGTAATACGCGCGTCCAAAGAAAATCCTTATTACGGATTTAAACTTAAACTCGACCCAAGAGAAATAGCGCAAGTAATGATAGAAAGCGGCTTTAACATATCCCAGCCTAATTCTCTTCATCGCGGCATAGCCCTCGGAGAAGTAAATTTCCCTATATTGGACGCCGTTTGCCGCTTGGTATCGCTCCTAGATTACCCACAAGACATACAAGTATTGGCGCCCATGATAAAAAAAGAGATAATATACCGCCTTCTTTCGGGGCCGCAAGGTTCGCGGCTAATGCATCTGTCAATGGCTGGCAGCCCGGCAAGCCGAATGGCAAAAGCCATAACTTGGATTATGGAAAATTTTGAGTCCAAAATAAAGATAGAGAATCTCGCCGGCATTGCCAATATGAGCACATCGGCTTTTCACAAGCACTTTAGAAAGATGACAGCCATGAGCCCGTTGCAGTATCAAAAAATCCTGCGGCTGCAAGAGGCTAGAAAGATGATGCTAAGCGATTCCGCCGATGTCGCCACAGCGGCATACAGGGTCGGATACGAAAGCGCAACCCAGTTCAATCGGGAATACAAACGCCTATTTGGCGATAGTCCGCGGCGCGAGGTTATGAAACAGCTCAGAGCGGTATAAAATCCGCATAAAGTTGGAATAGCGGAAAGTTTTTGCAGATTCTAATGGAAGTTGGGAAATGTCCGCTTAGTTTGCGTCATAGATATATAAGATCCGCCTATTATTAAGCTAAGAAAATTCTAGCACAGTAAAATATCGTGTCTTCTTTGGCTGCAGCCAATATTAAACAATAAAAAAGCCGCGCCCTAAAAGAGCGCGGCTTGAACATAAATTAAATTTTACTTTCCGAAAATTTCTACCCCGCGCAAGTGCAATATGCTATTGCGGGCAACCATAATCTTTACGAATCTGGCTTTTTGCGGAGAATCCAAAACGGCTGTCCAAACCGGGCGGAGCACGTCAGTTTTCCAAACTTGCGCCCAATTTTTACCGTCTTTTGAAACTAGCATTACAAGCGGAATAGCACGTTCCGACATAGTATTTGTGCGGTTGTAAATCTTTGCGCCGGATACTTCGCGCTCACCGCCCAAATCAACAATCAAATAAGGATTGTCCTCCTGGAAAGTGTGGCAAGAATACTCGCCCGACATGCTGGTAAGCATTGTGTCGGCTTTTGGCGCCCACTTGGGGTCGGTAGAGCTATAAGAGATTTTGGCCCCTTTGGATATATTTTTTCCCGATAGTTTGCGCGCATACATTGATTCGTCGACATTTTTCATTACGGGCTCGAAAACCACCTTGGAATCAAACTCTGGAAGCGCAAGATACTCCTTGCCTGCATCGGAATTTGAAGCAAGCGGAATTATCTCAAAAGACCAGTCTGCAGCTCCAAGGAACTTGCATCTGAACTGTTCTCGCGTGCGCGGGCCGCAAGCGGCGTTTCCTACTCCGCGGACCTTCCATGCCACGCGCAACTCCGTTCCGTCGGAATCCGGGAGCAAATAAGGATGTTTCGCGCCGGCAATTTGAGCCTGGGTGTATGGCAGAACCGACATCGGCAATGGCTTTCCACAAGATGCAATCAATATCCCGCACCCAACGTTGTCGCGCAGCGACAGCCAGCGGACATCCTCGCGGTTTCCAGTATCCTGCGGGCGGGAGAAGTTTTCATACCAGTCGGAAACTTTGGATTCATACCTGCCGACGTTCGCTGCATAAAGCCTATCGGAATAATTTGCGAACGGGCCTTTCCCGAAAAATTCGACCTTGTCAAAATCCTTTGATATTCCCATTTTAAGACCGAGCCTTGGGATGGGCAAATCCGCGGGGGTATCGTTTATTTTTATGCAACGCGCATCCACTTTTACGGCGCCGCTAGAAAGGACTGAATAGACCACTTTCAGCCTAAATCCGTCGCCAGCGTCCGTCACCCAAAGTTGAGAGCAAGAAACCTTTAAAGTATTTCCGTCAATCTCGGTGGAGCACGACGAATCTTTAAGCATAAGCTTATCTAGGCCGTATTTTGCAAAGTCTCTAGCCAAAGGCCCGCGCACAAAGTTGTCTATAAACGCGCTTGAAATATCGAACTCCACGGGAGACGTTATTATGTCTTTCCCATACATCGAATACGATTCCATTCGCGCAGATTTGCGATCGAAAACGACCTTTCCGCCCCCGTCAATTTCAACCGTAATTTTCCCATTTTCGTCCGAAAACTTAGGCGCGGAAGACAGCCTTGGGGATTTTCCGGAATCGACTTTTTTGATGAAGAACTGGTTTTGGGCTGCAACTTCGCCTTTTTTTGCAAAATTTGATCCGCGGTTTCGCAGGAATTTTAAAGTGTAGAAATACTCTCCCGGCTGGGACGCGTCAAATTCAGGCAGTTTTATTTGTATTTCGGCCGACTCTCCCGGCGCCACCTTTATGGCGTCGAGCGTTTTTTCTGCGATTGGTTCGCCGTTGCGCTCAACAACCACTACCGGCGTAAAGTTATCGGTATTGGTAGCTAAAAACTCGTTGGATATTTTCAATTTTCCTTTAGCTGCATCGATATCGTCTATTTGAATATCCTGGTATATCTTTTGGACTTCAAAATATTTCGCGCTATAAGTGCGGTCTGCAAACACGATGCCGTTCATGCAGAAGTTTTGGGCGCTGGCGCGTTTTTCGCCGTTCCAATCGCGGCCGTCGGATATAAATTTCTTTCCGCTGCCGTCCGCGCAATCCAAATATGCGCCTTGGTCAACCCAGTCCCAGATAAACCCCCCGTTTAGAGAGTCTTTGTTGGAACGGATAAGCTCCCACTTGCCCTTCAAATTGCCTATAGAATTTCCCATAGCATGGGCGTATTCGCAGAAGAAGTACGGGCGCTTCTCGTTTTTTAAGTCGTTCAAATAATTGTTCATCCTATCCACGCCGCCGTACATTGGAGAGAAAAAATCGGAAACTCCCCCCGCCTTTCCGTCATTTATTACGCGGCATTCTGGCTCGGAATGGATTGGACGGCTGTCGAGTGCCCTGGCGGCCTTTGCCATAGCTTCGTGACCACGCGTGGGTTTTAGTGAAGATTCGTTGCCAAGCGAAAATATAATGACGCACGGCACGTTTCTATCGCGCAAGACCATATTGCGCATGCGGTCGACGCTTGGAGGAATAAAATTGTCGTTGTCGAGCGGCGGATTTTTTATAAATCCGTGCATTTCATGGTTGCATTCGTCCAACACAGCCAATCCGTAGCGCGCGCAGAGCATATAGAATTTAGAATCGTTAGGGTAATGGGATGTTCTCACGGCGTTAATATTTGCGCGCTTCATCAGCTCGGCATCCTTCTTCATCCACGCAAAATCGTTTGCCTTGCCCTTGTCTGGGGACCAATCGTGGCGGTTTGTTCCCTTTATTATAAAGCGTTTTCCATTTAGGAACAACTGCCTGCCCTTGATCTCAAACTTTCTAAAGGCGTAATCCGCCTTTATAGACTCAAGCTCGGCGCCGCCGGAATCCGACAATTTAAACACAACGTAATAAAGATTAGGTGAGTCGGGGCTCCAGAGTTTAAATCCGTCGATTTTTGCCGATTCAGAAACCTCTAGCTCGCCGCCGGCTGGAATTTCACCGACAGCCTTTTCAAATAGCGGCTTCCCGCCCACAATGGCTCCGGCGGAGTCGAGTATATAGGCCTGGAGTTTAACGCCTTTGGAGGCGGAAGGCAGAGAATTCTTCAACCATACCTTAAAATCGATTTCCGCCGATTTCATATCGCCGGAAAGAGTCGCGGGGGCATAATAGTCTCGGATGTAAACGCCGGGGCGAGCTATGAGAACGACATCGCGAATTATGCCCATCATATGCGGCATATCCTGCATTTCCATATATGCGCCCGTCGTAAATTTGAAAACTTCGGCCGCAATGGAATTCTCGCCCTTATCCAAATACTTTGTTATATTAAATTCAGCCGGCGTAAAACTATCTTCGCTGTATCCGACAAATTTTCCGTTTACGTACAGATTAAAACCCGTGCGAACTCCGTTAAACCGGATAAAGACATTCTTCCCGCCCCAATTTTCCGGAATCGTAAAAGTACGGCGATAAACGCCAACCTGCCTATTGCCTTCTGGAATAAAAGGATGCATCGCTGCCTCGGCGTACTTTCCGGATTCTTTCGGGCTGGCAAACTCTTTGCGAAACTTTCCGTTTTCGTCGTAAAAGAACTCCATATTCGTATTGTTGTAGAATATGACATCGTATCCTTTAGACTGCCAAGAATTCGGGACATCAATATCGTCCCACGATGAGTCGTCGAAATTCTTTGAGAAATAGTCGTCTTTTACATCGGACACCGATTTAAGGAACAAAAACTTCCACTCTCCGTTTAGAAGTTTGTAGCTGTCGGTATCGTATATATGCTCGATTTCGTCTATTGAAATGGGCTTTGCCGCTGATTCAAAATTCGGATAGGCGATAAAAAACGCAGAGGGCTCCTCTTTGTTAATTTTAAAGACCTCTATTTTATTCCATGCCATAGGATCTTTAGGTTGTGGATCAGCTGCTTGCGCCTGGGAGCAAAGGCCCAGCAAGGCGATTACTATCGAAGTTATGTATGCTGTTTTCATCTTTACTATATTTGGAAGCATTATTAAAACGTCGCAAGATTTGTAAAGAGCATTATTTTATATTCAATTGGGGCCCGCATTAGAGCGCCGGACTGGACTAATCTAAAGGCGCGATGCCCGAATGTTTAACTGCGGCACGCCAATAGAATCGCGCCTACGCTTTTGC
>FR901574.1:6463-7628 GCA_000438015.1 Coraliomargarita sp. CAG:312
TACGCTTTTGCGCGCGCTTTTTTTCTTTTCTAAAGGGCTATTTGGATATAAATTCTGCGAATTAAAACCAATATGATGAAAATTCCATTTAACAAAATACCGCTGAGCGGAAACGAGCTAAACAACATACGCCATGCAATGGAAAGCGGATACCTACAAGGCGGCGGAGCTTTCATGAAAGCATGCGAGGAAAAAATATCGAAAGCAACATCTGCCAGAGCCGCTCTTTTAACCACATCCTGCACATCCGCCCAAGACATCGCAGCAATTCTTTGCGATATAAAACCCGGCGACGAAGTAATAATTCCGACTTATACATTTGTATCCACCGTAAATTCTTTCGCGCTGCGCGGGGCAAAACCCGTATTTTGCGACGTAAAGCCTGAGACTCTAAATATTGACGAATCAAAAATAGAAGAGCTTATAACTCCGCGGACAAAGGCTATTTCTCCTGTCCACTACGCCGGAGTTGGATGCGAGATGGACGCCATTTGCGACATCGCGCGCAGAAATAATTTACGCGTAGTGGAAGACGCAGCCCAGGGGTTTATGGCGTATTATAAGAACCGCCATCTCGGCACAATCGGAGACTTAGGTTCGCTGAGCTTCCACAGCACAAAGAACGTGATAGCCGGAGAATGCGGGGCATTGCTTGTAAACGACCCCAAACTAATTGAGCGCGCCAATATTGTCCGCGAAAAAGGAACAAACAGAATGCAGTTCATTCAGGGTAAAATAGACAAGTACACCTGGGTAGACTACGGCAGCAGCTACATACCTTCTGAAATAATTTCCGCGTTTTTGGCTGCGCAGCTAGAAATAGCCCAAGAACTTACTGACAAGCGAGTCGATGCATGGAATTATTACTACGCTCAACTAAAAGATTTGGATGCGGAAGGCAAAATCGCCCTTGCAAAGGTTCCTGAATACTGCAGACACAACGCCCACATATTCTTTTTGGACGCCTTCACCCAGGAGAGGAAATCAGCCCTTGAAAAACATCTGAAAGAGCGCGGGATATCGGCGATGTCCCACTATGCCCCGCTTCATTCCTGCCCGATGGCAAAAAAGCTCGGATGTTCTGACGTTTCACTTCCCGTTGCTGAGCGTATGGCGGCGACAATGCTTAGACTTCCTATTTTCTCGTCGATAACCCGCCAGGAAC
>FR901574.1:7712-16366 GCA_000438015.1 Coraliomargarita sp. CAG:312
CCCAAAAGAAGAAATTCTTGTAGCCAAAAAAAAACGCGCGGCTGCCCTTCCTGCGCGATTTTAATTTTTGCAAAAAGTTTTGATTGCAAAAGAGACATTGCCCGGATTTTGCGCATGCCAACCCATTATAGGAAATCAAATTCTTAGCCCTGACATAGCTGTGCTCTGCGGAACACAGCTTGCTTTGTTGTACTTTTGCGAGGTTTTATCCCCGCAAAAGCGTTCCCGCGATTTGCAAATGCAGATTGGTTGTTGCAAAACCGTTGTTGCGCTTTGGAAAGGCTTGCTTGTGCTTTACAAGAATACCGCAATCTTGCGCTTTGGCAAAAAAAAACGCGTAAAAACCATTTTCCAAGCCTGCCGAGCTTTGATAAATCCCGTTCTTGCTAAAAAACAAGCTAAAGCGTTCCGCGCAAAAGACTACTTTTGCATGCCGTAAATCAAGCCTTTTTCGAGACCCCGGATTTCTGCGAGCCCTTTCATCCTTCCTATATAGGAATATCCTGGATTATCGGTGTAAGGCTTGTTGAGGTCGTCTGCCATATCGCGCCCGTGGTCGGGGCGAAACACGATTTGCTCGCCGCCTTTAGAAATCCTTGCGTCCTGAATTTTAAGCAGCTTTGAGACGACTTCCGCCATTGGGACGCCTCCTTCAAGGTGCCCCGCCTCAAAGAAACTGCCGTCAGGCTCAATCTGCGTGCTGCGCAAGTGGGCAATATAAATGCGGTCGGCAAGGGCGTCTATCATTTTTGGCAAATTGTTGTGCTTGCCGGCGCTTAGAGATCCAGTGCAAAAGCAAATCGTATTTGCCGGACTTGGACAAGCCGAGAACATATCCTCGAAATCTTCCAGCCTTGAAGCTATGCGCGGAAGCCCTAATACGTTGAAAGGCGGGTCGTCCGGATGGATTGCCAAAATGGCGCCGCACTCCTCCGCGACCGGGACTACCTCGTTTAAAAACATGTGCAAATGCGATTTCAGCTTGGCTGCGTCGAAACCGTCATAACGCGCTAGCATAGCCCGGACATCCTCTATCTCCAAGCCCATTTTGCACCCAGGGAAAACGTCTATTATTGAGCGCTCAAAAGCTTTTTTCGAGTCTGCGTCGAGAGAGTTTATATACGCCTTGGCTTTATCAAAAGTCTCTTTTGAATAATCAGCCTCTGCCCCGTTGCGCTTTAGGATGAATAGGTCGAAAGCCGCAAATTGCACAGGGTCAAAACGCAGGCAACGCGAGCCGTCTGGGAGGCGGTAGTGCAAGTCCGTGCGAATCCAGTCCAAAACGGGCATAAAGTTGTATATTATTTTCTTTATGCCGCACTCTGCCAAATTGCGCAGGCTTTGTTTGTAGTTTTCAAAGTGGCGCAGGTAATCGCCATTGCGCAACTTCATAGCCTCCGTGACTGGCAGGGATTCCACGACATCCCATTCCATTCCAAAGGCGGCGACTTTTGCCTGGTGCTTTTTTATTTCTTCCACTGTCCACAACTCGCCGTACGGAATGTGGTGGAGGGAGCTATACACGCTCTTTGCCCCGCTTTGCCGTATGAATTCCAAACTTACGGGATCGTTGTCGCCGTACCAGCGGAAACCTTCCTTTAATGCCTGCATATTGTTTTCCTCAAATTAAACGCCCGAGAAGCAAGAAAACCCGCCATCGATAGGCAATACAGTTCCTGTCACAAATTTAGATGCGTCGGAACAAAGATAGTGAACCGCTCCAAAAACTTCATCTGCCTCGCCGAAACGCCCGAACGGCGTATTTTTTATAATATCGTCGCCGCGGGAGGTAAGCGAGCCGTCAGGATTTGTCAGCAGCGCCCTGTTTTGCTCGCTGAGGAAAAATCCCGGGGCAACAGCGTTCACGCGGACTCCCGAACCGATTTTTTTAGCGAACTCAACTGCGAGCCATTTTGTGAGGTTGTCGATTGCAGCCTTTGCGTTAGAATATCCGAGAACTCGCGTGACCGCCTGCTGTGCTGTCATTGAAGAGAAGTTTACGATTGCCCCCTTCTTAGTCTCCCTAAAGACTTCCCCGAATACGATTATCGGCAAAATAGTTCCCTGCAAATTGAGCTTAAAAACTGAATTCCACGCCTCCACATCCAAATCGAAAAAGCTTTGGTCGGGCTGGATTACAGCGCCAGCCTGATTTCCGCCCGCGCCGTTTACAATGGCGTCAATGGTGCCCCACTCGCCCAAAACTTTTTCGCGCACCGATTCGAGAGCCGGGCGGTTTAAAACGTCGCATTCGCACGCCATGCCGCAAAGCCCATTTGATTCGCAAAACTTGCGGGCCTCGTCGAGTTTTTCTTTGTTTCTGCCTAAAAATGCGACTTTTGCGCCGTTTTGGGCGAGATATTTCGCGGTCGCTCCGGCGAGAACGCCGGTCGCGCCCGTAACTATTACAACTTTGTCTTTTATATCGAAAAGCGATTTCATATCTTTACTTTGCCTTCTTCATAAATCTGTTGGAGATAAACACAGCCAAAAGGAAAAGAACGAACAAAACTGGACCTACAACCCCAAGTTTATTCCATAGAACCCATAGGCTGGCAATGGAGCTTGCGGCAACAGAACACGCCATCAAAACGTTCCAGCAAATTCTGCCCCAACCGCGCGGAGCTTCGTCGCCCATGATTTTTTTGCTGTTCATAATTACGAGGAACGCTCCGTACGCAATCGGCAAGAGAACCATCGCAATTACTCCAGCGTAAATCACAAGCCACATTTTTGCGCCCTCGAAGAAAAGCGAGGTAATCGCGCTTATAACAATAAGCATCGAACCCAAAAATTGCCACTTGGGATGCCCGCCCTTGCCTATGATTTCGCTAAAGCTTACGCCGCAAATCAACATATTCATTAGAATCGCGTTTAACGCCATTCCCAATACGCCGAACCCGAAAATATAGCGGGCAACCTTGTCGCCGACAAGCGGAACGAGAGTTTCGGAAAGGTTGGAGGCGTCGCGCTTTACAAGCATCGCAGCCATGTCGCGCTCGTTTTTGGGAAGGGCGTTGCGCGCTGCGTCTTTTTTGGCGGAATCCAGCTTGGCAAATTCTGCGGCTCCCATGCTAAATGAGATGCGCTGGTCTAAAAGCGCTATATAGGGCTTTACCAAATTCTTTGCAGGCTCAACCTTTTTTCCGTCAACTATAGCCGGAACCAATTTGCCGTCCACTATTGAAGAATTTGAAAGGCCGTCGGCGGGAATCGCGTGGAATTGCGAGGCGGATGCCACGACAATGCAGCTTGTCGCCAGCAAAAACGGAATAAAAAGCCCTGTTGCCAAGTCGAAAATGGCAAGTTCGCGGAAGTCCTTGTTCCATCCTTTTTTCAGCATTGAATAGGGGAAAAGGAAAGTCATGTTTATGCCTACAGCCATCGCAGCCGCCGAAATTACGACGTCGCGCTGCTGCGAGACAATCATGTTAGACCAAAAATCCTTGCCCGCAGAATCGAGCATATTTATAAATTCCATAAAATCGGGCGAAGGCGACGAAAGCACGGAGAAATTGGGAATAAATCCAGCCCAAACTTTATCCCACGCGATTTTTCCGCTTACCGTAAGGCTTATAACCACGCCGAAAAAGCAGATTACGATAGCCGCAACCGAAAGCTTTATAAGTATTTCAAAAATTTTGACACCCTTGCCGCCGACAGCGTACATTGCAACCATAATAGCCGCAATCGCAAAAGCGACCGCCGTAATCATAATCTGGGTAGTTTGCGTGTCCTTTACAAGCTCAAAATTCTGCGTGACAGCCGCCACCGCTAGGGCAAATTGCGGCATTGCGAAAACAAAGCACGCGAACATAGACCCCAAAGCCCAGCCATATCCCAATATTGGGCTTATCTGGCTGTTTACCGACTGCATCGGACGGTTGTTTATTGATAGAGTGACGTAGCTTATGGCTCCAAGCATTATAATGCCCAAAATCATCGCGAACGGCTGCAGCCACATAAATCCGAAGCCGCCTAAAACGCCCAAATAGAGAGCGCTGGCAAGCGATCCCCCGCCTAGCGTCGTTGCGCTTTGCATCCATCCCGGACCAGAAAATTTTACGAACGTCGCAAGCGTGGCTAGCGCGCCTTTTTGTTTTGCCGCAACAATCTGCTGACGTTGCGCTTCTACTTGTGGATTTTGAACTGATTGGCTCATCTGCGTTCCTTTTTGTTTTATTATTTTAAATGTTTGTGCGAATTATGGGTCTAAGTTGGCTATTTGCCGGATTCCGCAAAAGCTTGAGCCTTTAGAGCAAGCTCGGCGGCGGCAAAAGCATGTTCCTGCGACATGGCGTTTTCGGTGCGGTTGAGCACGTCGAGAACAAATTTCTCAAAGAACGGGAAGCCCATTCCGCGGCAGTCTATCATTTTCACGCCGTCTTTATTTGTCATGTATAAAGTCTGCGGAGGATTGCCCTCGCGCGAATAGTCTATGTATTTGCGGATTTCAATATAGCCCTCGGTGCCCAAGATAAAAGTCCTGCCGTCGCCCCAGACGGGAAGCCCGTCCGGAGTAAACCAATCCACGCGGCAATATCCCGACGCGCCGCCCTCCATTTCGACGAGAGCCTCGCCAAAGTCCTGCAAACCGGGCTTGTCTGGATTGTTCATATTTGCGACTCTTGCATTTTTTATAACAGCCTTGTCTGTTCCCGTGAACTGCAAAAACTGCTCAAATTGGTGCGAGCCTATGTCGCACAATATCCCGCCGTATTCCTCGCGCTCGAAGAACCAACCCGGGCGCGCCGATTTTGACAGCCTGTGCGGAGCGAGAATTAGGACCTGCAGGACCCTGCCAATTTCTCCAGCCTTTATCAATTCGTCCGCCTTTTCCGCTGCTTCGTTGTGGACGCGCTCCGCGAAATACGGCATATATTTAAGACCAGTCTCGGCGACAAGCTTGCGCGCTTGTGACAGTTGTTCAAGCGTCGTAAAAGGCGGCTTGTCTACAAAGAAGTCTTTTCCGGCGCGCAAAACTTTAAGCCCCATGTCGCACCTGTGCGCGGGGATGCCGGCGTTTGCGACGAGCTTTACATCAGGGTCGTTGAGAATAGTCTCCAAACTATCGGCAACCGGAACGCCGGGAAACTTTTGCAAAAAGGCGTCTATGCGCCCCCTGTCGGTATCCCAAACCCACTTGCACTCAGCCCCGACATTTATCAAACCCTGGGTTTGCGCGTAAATATGGCCGTGGTCCAATCCGGCGGCGGCAAACTTCAGCTCTCCCGGGCCTATAACCCTGCGCGCCCCGCCGTCGGGAACATAGTCGTATCCTGTCTTATGTTTGCTCATGGGATTTACTTAAAGGATTTTTTGAAGTCAACGACAGCGTCGGTGCGCGGATGTTCGCGCAATTTGGAATTCTTTATTTTGTCTTCCAACATCAGCTTATATTCTTCGTCGTCTATTGGCAGAGAAATGTCTTCGTTCAGCCACGACGACATAAGCATGGCATTGGCAAGCTCCAAAGAAAGGCGGCCTTGGGAAATGTCGTAGTCAAGCTCAGCCCTTGCTTCTATTGCGTCGACAAAATTCTGGACAACCCCAACATGCTGCGGCCCTTTGCCGTCGAACTCCTCAACAGTCTCTATTGTATCGGGAGAACCGAACATATATTTCGTGCCATTTGTATAGGAACGCAGAGAACCATCCTTGTAGCGGACTATTTTTAGCTTGTCGTTTTCGGCGACCAAAAAAGCCTTGTCGCCGGCTATAGTAAGGTTGTTCGCTCCAGGATATTCGCCTGTGGAGGTTATGAAAGTTGCGTTTGAGCCGTTTTCAAGCTCCATTCTGCATACGACCTCGTCTTCGACTTCAATATCGTGGTATTTCCCGTATTTGCACCACGCGCGCAACGACTTCGGCATTCCGAACGCCCACGCCCAAATGTCTATGTTGTGAATCGACTGGTTTATGAGAGCCCCGCCGGCTTCGCCCTTCCAAGTTCCGCGCCACGGACTTGATGTGAAATAAATATTGGGGCGGTACCAGTTGGACATCGTCCACGAAATGCGGTTGATTTCTCCGACTTCTCCACTTTTTACAAGCTCTTTTATGCGCGCGTAAAGGGGAGTCGTGCGCTGGTTCAGCATTATGGCGCACTTTTTTCCCGCTTTCTTGGCGGCCTCCTCGATTTCAATGCCGTCCGCCGTACAGAGAGCCATCGGTTTTTCGACAAGCGTATGAAACCCAGCCTTGAGGGATTTAACCGCCAGCGGATAATGTGTGAATGAAGGGGTTGATATTATGACCGCATCCATCCCACCATCGGAAAGCATGTCGTCTATATCTTTATAAATCTTTATGCCGCCGTATTTGGGATCATCAACCGGACGCTGCTCGCATATGCATTTTAATTCCGCTCCGGATATCTTTCCCGCCATGAGATTATCGACGTGCAAAGCGCCTATCGGCCCCAAACCTACTACTCCTATCTTTACCATTGTGCCTATACTCCTTATTTATTTTTTTACTTTAAATTAACGCGCAATCGATTGCGCAAAACTTTTGCGCCGCGGCCAGAGAAGCTTTATCCGGCATTGCGGCGCAAAAAACTAAAGATTAAAAAACCTCTTGGCGTTGTTGTAAGAAACGTCTTTTGCAAGACTCCCTACGAGCTTCATATCGCGCGGCAAAATTCCGCGCTGCATTTCTGAACCAAGAATATTGCAGAGTATTCTGCGGAAATACTCGTGCCGCGTGTAAGACAAGAAAGAGCGGGAATCAGTAAGCATTCCAACAAACCTGCCCAAAAGCGACATTTGCGAAAATGCCTCAATCTGCCTGCGCATTCCGTCCATATTGTCCATAAACCACCATCCGCTTCCCAGCTGAAGCTTTCCGGCGCACTCGGAATCCTGAAAATTGCCCAACATTGAGGCAATCATTTCGTTGTCTTTAGGGTTTATATTATAGATGATTGTCTTGCCCAATTTTTCCGCCGTATTCAATTTGTCCAAATGGCGCGACAAAGAACGGGCGTAATTAGACTCCCCGATTGAATCAAACCCAGCGTCCGGACCTAGCTTCTGGAACATCTTTGTGTTGTTGTTGCGCATAGGTCCTATATGGAGCTGCCGCACCCACCCGCGGTCGTAATCCATCGCTGCGCACTCTAAAAGAAGATTCGATTTGAACGCCAATATCTCGTCAGGAGCTATCTGCTCGCTGCTGGAAATTGCCTTTTTAAACGTGTCCTCAATCTCGTAATGAAAAGCGTTTTTGTACCAAATCGTATCGACGCCATAGTCGGATACGCGGCAGCCCATTTCATGGAAATAATCGTGCCTGCGTTTTAAGGCAGTAAGAAGGTCGTCATAGGTTTTGATTTCCACTCCTGATGCCCTCTCCAGGCTTTCCAAATATTTTATGTATTCTTCTCCGCCAATGTTAAAGGCTTTGTCCGGCCGGAAAGTCGGAGCCACTTTTATTTGAAATCCGCTTTCCTTTATTTTCTTATGCCACTCTAGGTCAGATGTCGGGTCGTCGGTAGTGCAAACAGCCTCTACATTGCTTTGAACCATGCATTTTCTGGCTGAAAGGCCTCCGCGCAAAACGGCGTTGGCCCTGTTCCATACGTCTTCTGCGGTCTCTCCGCTAAGGAGAACGTCGTCTATTCCAAAATACCGCGCAAGCTCTAGGTGGCTCCAATGGTACATTGGATTGCGCAGCATGCGCGGCATAGCCTCGGCAAACTTTTGGAATTTTTCCCTGTCCGAAGCATCTCCAGTGCAATATTTTTCCTCCACGCCGTCGCTGCGCATAGCGCGCCATTTATAATGGTCGCCGCCCAGCCAAACTTGGGCTATGTTATCCCATTTCTTGTCCGTGCATATTTCGGCAGGATCTAAATGGCAGTGAAAGTCTATCAGCGGAAGCTTCTCGACATAGTCGTGGTACAACTCGCGCGAATAGTCGTTTTCTAAAAGAAAGTCGTCATTTATAAATTTTTCCATTGACGAAATAATCTCAATCGTTTGAGTATAGGTCAAGCATTTTCGCCTATTTTTTAGCAAATCTTGCTGCGCAAACAAAGATTTGACGCTATGCTCATACGCCCCTAAAAATTGCTCAATAAGAGAAAAAAAATGAAAGTCACCCAAAAAGACATCGCAAAACGCATAGGAGTATCTACATCGCTTGTATCTAGAGTATTATCCGGACAAGCGCATAAGATAGGCGTACACCCTAAAAAGATAGAAGACATTATCCGCGTAGCAAAAGAGCTTAATTACGTTCCAAGCCCCGCTGCGCTTGCGCTAAAAGGGAAAAAAAGCAGAACTTTGGGATTGGTTGTTTACGATTTTTTAGATCCGTATTTTGCGATGGTAATCAACGAGCTCCACGAGCTTGCCCACGCGCAAAATTATTCTGTTTTGCTAGTGGGTTTTCTAAACCGCCAGCCTAAAGACTCCGACCTGCTTCCGCTGTACAAGCACTCTGTAGACGGCATAGTAATTTTGGGCTCCTATGGAGACCTATCGTGGACCGACGCGTTCAAAGAGACGCCCATAGCGCGGATCGGGCATGGAACGCATCCAAATTTGACCCTGGCAATAGGGATAGACGAGCAAGACGCGATGCGCAAAATTTTCGGGCATTTAGCCAAAGATTTAGGGCTAAAGAAAATCGCCTACGCCAGCCGCGAG
>FR901574.1:16377-23833 GCA_000438015.1 Coraliomargarita sp. CAG:312
TCGCCTACGCCAGCCGCGAGCTAGCCGCCCACCACATGCGCCGCGACGCCGCCGAGGAGGCTGCAAAATTCTTTGGGTGCGACTACTCCTGCCTGCCTGTGTCTTCTGAAACCAGCGATTTTAAGGCTGGCACAAACATCGCGCGCGCGCTGATGGACAAAGGCAGGGAAAACCTTCCGCAAGCGATAGTGTGCGCAACCGACACAATCGCCATGGGAATAATAAAAAGATTTTACGAATGCGGAGTCCGCGTACCAGAGGATGTCGCAATAGTCGGGTTTGACGACATATCCGCCGCGGCCAACTACATTCCTTCAATAACGTCTTTTAGGCAGCCTGTAAAACTGTTTGCCCAAAAGTGTTTCAATGTTGTTTCGGAAAATGTCGAACCGCAAATTTTAAATGTAGAGGGCGAGCTGTTGATAAGGAAAAGCACAATGAAACTGTAAAACGGACGCCTACTTCAAACAAACGAACCAATTAACACAAAATTAAACAGCATAGAAATTCGATATGGAAATAAAACCAAAGGAATCCGCAAAGTTTGACATAGTATCGCTCGGCGAGGTAATGCTAAGGCTCGACCCTGGCGAAGACCGCATAAGGACAGCCCGCTCATTTAGGGTGTGGGAAGGTGGCGGAGAATACAATGTCGCCCGCGGCCTCAGAAAATGTTTCGGGCTCCGCGCCGGGCTTGTAAGCGCTTTTGCAAAAAACGAAGTCGGCTATTTGATTGAAGATTTTATATGCCAAGGCGGCGTAAATATGGATTTTGTCAAATGGGTAAAGGCGGACGGCGCCGGAAGAAAAGTTAGGAACGGGCTGAACTTCACCGAACGCGGATTCGGGATCCGAGGGGCTCTGGGCTGTTCCGACCGCGGAAATTCCGCCGCATCGCAGTTAAAGCCCGGAGATATCGACTGGGATTGCCTTTTCGGGAAACAAGGAGTGCGCTGGTTCCACACTGGCGGAATCTTCGCCGCGCTCTCCGAAACAACCGGCGAAGTTGTTTTGGAAGCGGCAAAAGCAGCCAAAAAGTACGGGACAATAGTATCCTACGACCTAAACTACCGCCCTTCCCTATGGGCTGACATCGGCGGAGCAGCGCGCGCGGTTGAAATCAATTCCGAAATCGCAAAATATGTCGACGTTATGATAGGCAACGAGGAGGATTTTACCGCATGCTTGGGGTTAAAAGTGGAAGGTTTGGACGAGAACATCTCAAAAATAGATGTGGACGCGTTTAAGGCGATGATTCAAAACGCCGTAGCAAAATTCCCCAACTTCAAAGCAACCGCAACAACCCTGCGCGCCGTAAAAACCGCAACCGTAAACGACTGGAGCGCAATCTGCTGGGCAGACGGCAAATTCTATGAGTCAAAAAAACGCCCCGGGCTTGAGATATTCGACCGCGTAGGCGGCGGCGACAGCTTTGCATCGGGCTTCATTTACGGAATGATGGAGCTGCAAAACCCACAGCTTGCGGTGGACTACGGCGCCGCGCACGGGGCTTTGGCAATGACTACCCCTGGAGACACAAGCACCGCCAGATTGGAGGAGGTCAAAAAACTCGCCGAAACATCGGGTTCGGCAAGGGTAGTTCGCTAGTCCGTCAAAAGCCGATTCAAATCTTGCCGCACATGCGACATGCTGGATTTTACAGCAAAAAACTTCGCGCAAATGCGCGGAGTTTTTTTCTTGTTAAAACTCCGGCGCAATAAAAAATACACAATCGATATGTTAAATACAGACAACGACAGACTAGCCAAAACTCTACTATTTGAAAAACTCGAATCCAAATATGGATACGCCAAAGTGCGCGCAGCCGCAAAGCCAGAATTCCTAAACGGCGTAAATATCGCCCACGGAGGATTCCTATTTGCGTTGGCAGACTACACAGCGGCTCTGGCAACAAATACCGAATCGCGCGCGGCAATCAGCAGCTCCGCCTCGATAAACTTCCTTTCGCCGACACCCGAAAATGCGGAAATTATAGCTACCGCCTCGATAGCAGCCGAAGATGCAAAGAGCGCGGTTTGCGACGTAAGGCTTTCGACGGAAGGAAAAACCGTCGCCGTATTCCAGTCGCGAGTCATATTTAAATCTTTAGGCAAATAAACTTGCCTTGCACAACCCCCCGCATTTTTATTGTAAACATGGCAAAAAAAATTCTGATTCTTGGCGTAAACGGGTTCATAGGCTCCTCGTTGGCATGGAAAATCCTCAATAAGACCGACTGGGAAGTTGCCGGCGTAGACTTGGGAGACAATAAAATCTCCCACTGCCTGGGTATGGCAAACTTCAAGTTTTTCAAAAAAAACGTCCTGACAGAAACGGAATGGATTGAAGATGCGGTGAAGAACTGCGACGTCGTTTTGCCGCTGGTCGCAATCGCAACGCCGGCTATGTATGTGAGCGACCCGCTCAGGGTTTACAACCTAGACTACGAATCCAACATAGCCATAGTAAAACTGTGCGCAAAATACGGCAAGCGCATCGTATTCCCTTCCACTTCGGAAGTTTACGGAATGTGCCCTGACGAAAATTTCGACGAATATTCCTCGCCGCTAGTTTTGGGGCCAATCGCAAAAGAACGCTGGATTTACTCGTGCATAAAGCAAATGCTAGACCGCGTGATATGGGCATACGGCAACCATGAAGGCCTAAAGTTCACAATTTTCAGGCCGTTTAATTTTATAGGGCCGAAACTGGACGATATTACATCCCCAAAAGAAGGCTCGTCGCGGGTGCTTACGCAGTTTGCGCACAACATACTAAACGGCAAGCCTATAAAGCTGGTCGACGGCGGCGCCCAAAAACGCAGCTTTACGTTCATCGAC
Source organism: Coraliomargarita sp. CAG:312 (assembly GCA_000438015.1). Lineage (GTDB taxonomy): Bacteria > Verrucomicrobiota > Verrucomicrobiia > Opitutales > Intestinicryptomonadaceae > Merdousia. The sequence goes on from FR901574.1 coordinate 19,218, forward strand.
GACGGAATCGAATGCCTTTTGAAAATTCTCGAGAATAAAAACGGCTGCGCCGACGGAGAAATATTCAATATCGGCAACCCTTACATGGAATTTTCAATAAAACAATTGGCGGATATGCTGATAGAGCTAATGCTGGAATATCCAAACTTCGCACAAAAGGCAAAAGACGCAAAAATCGAAATTGTATCCAGCAAAGAATACTACGGCGAAGGATACCAAGACGTGCCGCGCAGAATGCCATCGGTAAAACACGCCGAGGAGGTTCTAGGCTGGAAGCCAACAACCGATTTGCGCACGGCGCTCAAGCTTACCTTGGACTACCATTTATTAAATAAGGATTACGAGCTTGAGCAATACGGGAAGCAATAAATGAAACTCGCCGTAAAAGTTGATGTCGACACCTACAGGGGAACGCGCGAAGGCGTCGTAAGCCTCTGCAAAATTTTTAGGAAGTATTCCCTTCCCGGAACTTTTTTGTTTTCTCTTGGCCCCGACAATACTGGAAAAGCGCTAAGAAGGATTTTTCGGCCGGGATTTTTGAAAAAATGCCTGCGCTCGAACGTTGCCGGCAACTACGGACTAAAAACTCTTCTGTACGGAACACTTTTGCCGGCGCCGAAAATCGGAAAGCTATGCGCAGACCAAATGCGCGCGGCTGCAGGCGACGGATTCGAATGCGGAATACATTCATGGGACCACTTCAAATGGCAGGACTACATATTTGACATGCGGAAAAGCCAAATTGAAGCGGAATTCAATGCCGCCCGCTCCGAATTTGAAAAGATTTTTGGATTTCCCGCCCGGTGCTGCGGCGCCCCCGGATGGCAAATATCCCCCGACGCGCTTGAAATAGAAGACGAATCAAACCTGCTGTACGCATCCGACACCCGTGGAGAAACTCCATTTATTCCATCCATGGGGGGGAAAACATTTAAAACAATACAAATACCGTCAACCTTGCTTACGTTAGACGAAGTTCTTGGAAATGCGGAGCTTGAGGACGTAGCGCATATGCACTTCAAGAGGATGGAAAAAAACCAATACAACGTTATGACAATCCACTCCGAACTAGAGGGAATGGCATATTTGGATTGGTTCGACGAATTCCTCGCCCAAGCCAGAGCCATGGGAGTAGAATTTTTCTCCCTGTCCGGCTTGGCAGAAGAACTTTCAAAACAGCGCGACTCCCTGCCTGTGTGCGAAATCAAAATGACTCCCTTTACCGGCAGAAGCGGAAATCTCGCCGTGCAACAGATTAACCCCAATCAAAAATGAAAAAAGCCCTCGCAATATTTGCCGCAGCCATAGCAATATTATCCTCTGCAGGCGCCGAAACTCTGAGCGAGCTTGAATCTAAAGCTGCTTCAGGAGACGCCAACGCGCTTTTCGCTCTTGGGACGTATTATGCAAAGGGAGAAAACGGAGCTGAAAAAAACCCCCAAAAGGCAATTGGGCTTTTAACCAAAGCAGCCGAAGCAAATATTCCCGCTGCGCAGGCATACCTCGGATATCTCTACGGCGAAGGAAAACTAGTCGAACGCAATATGGATTTGGCCGTTTATTGGCGCGAACTCGCCGCCGCAAACGGAAAGGCCGAAGATAAATGGGTGCTGGGAAACGCATTTTTGTACGGATTTTTTCTTCCAAAGAACCAAGTAAAAGCCCTTTTTTGGATTTCCCAAGCAGCCGAAGAAGGCGACGGGCGGGCGATTCTCAAATTGATAGAAATATACAAAAATTTGAAAAACGAGGAACAGCTTAAAATCTGGCAGGCAAAATTCGCGCAAATGGAAGTAGAAGCCGCAAAGAAAGGCAATGTCGCCGCCATGGAAGCTATAGCAAAAAAATATATGAAAGGCACAGAGGGCCTGCCACGCAACCGCGCCCAAGCAATATACTGGTATAAGCAGGCTGCGGAAAAAGGCAATATTGAGGCTATGGAAAAAATATCTCAAATGTATGCAAAAGGTAGATTTCTCCCCAAAAATCCCGAAAAAGCCCAGTTTTATTTTGAGAAGCTCGCCGAAACTGACGTGCGCTATTGCTTTAAAATAGCCAACTACTATGTCGAAGGCAACGACGGATTTCCCCAAGACTACGAACTCGCCGAAAAATGGTATGAACGCGGCGCGGAGAAAAGCGACATATCAACCCAAGCCCACTTGGCTTGGAAATACTGGGCTGGGTCCGGCGTAAGGCAAAACACGCAAAAAGCCGCCCAGTGGTGCGAGCAAATAATAAAGAACATTCCGGACAGACCCGGGAAAAAAATGTCGCAAATGGAAATATTTGTAATTGAGATGTCAAAAGACATATCCTCCGGCAAAGCCGCCCCGCAAGATTTTGGGAACTATGTCTCCTCTATCACCGCAAAAGCGGGAATACAAAACTGATAGGCGATTTTATAACTGCGTTCAGCAAGAAAACCGGCGATAACCCAATACCTAAAGCAAAACTTCCGCGCAAAATTTCTAAGAGCAAACGTCGCTTCTTTTGGGAGAAATGGCATCCAATGCGCTTATCGCAATGAAACCAAACGCCTACTTCTTGGAACATTGCAACAATGAGAACTAAACTTTGCAAAGAGGAGACAGTTTTCCAAGCCAAAAACAAAAAGGCGCGTTAACGCGCCAGTAAAGTTCTCCCTAAAAGAGTGCATTCATTAGAAAAAACCGTCCAATCAATTCACGCCCGCTTCCGGCGGTGCGCAGACCGCCATTTTTCACGATGGTTTATTATCCAATCCAATAGGGCGCGCTCGTAACCGATATCGTGCCCCGCCTTTTCGGACTCCAACCACTTGTGCTTCAAAATTTCCTCGCGCTCGGCGAGAAATTCCTGATAAACGCTTGAACGATTCAATGACAATTCGTCGTCTAAATTTGTGTTTAATTTAGTGCGTTTCATACTTCCGCATGGGTTAGTGCATAATCATTGCTTTCCTAAAAATACAGTTTGGCGCAAAAAAATTCCTCCGCAAGCAAATTTTTCTTTAAATTAAAGAGCGCGGATGGCATATTGATGAAATGAAAGATTCATTTGAAACTCCGATAGCCTTGGCATTGCTAGTCTGTGATTCAATCATAACAGACGCCCATACCGGGAAAAAAACTCTTGTAAACCTTTTCAATACGGTGGGTGCTACGAAATATCCGCATGTCATTCCGCAATTTTATATTTTCGCCTCAATGACAAACGGCAACGGCGAGCAAGATTTTAAAATACGGCTGCAATCTACGAACGGCGACACTGTCTGCGAACTCCCCGGGAAAATTCCCTTTAACACCCCGCTCGACGCTCCCGAACTTATTTTCTTCATTCAAAACCTCGTAATAAAATCCCCCGGGACTTACGATCTTCAGATAGTCGTAAACGACATTCCCATAGCCTCGCGGCTTCTCACCTTCAAGCAGATTCAGCCTCCGCAACCGCGCCCTCAACAGTCTTAATGCAATTTCCATGAAACGAATAATAGCATTGCTTATAGCGTTAGTTTCCGTTGTTGACTGCGGCGCAGCCTTAAAGAAAATAGAATCCGACATCCCATACCAGCCGCAAAGCTCGGATGAATACATATTGGAACGCTGTAAACTTGACATATACGCGCCGGAAAACAAGCCCGTAAAAAGACTTCCCGTAATAGTTTGGTTTCATGGCGGAGGGATAACAGCCGGGAACAAATCCGACTTTCCCAAGCTGATAAAGGAATTGGATATAATCTTTGTGACGGCAAATTACCGCTTATCGCCAAGGATAAAAGCCGCAACCGCGATTGAAGACGCCGCGGCGGCGGTTGCGTGGACTTTTGAAAACATAGAAAAATTCGGCGGAGACAAAGATAAAATATACATAGGCGGGCATTCTGCCGGCGCCTATTTAAGCGGAATGGTTGGATTCAATCCGGATTTCCTAAAAAAATACAAAATGTCAAATTTAGATATAGCCGGACTCCTTCTAGTAAGCGGCCAGGCGACGTCGCATTTCCAAGTGCGCAAAGATATGGGAGACAAACGCGCGCAATATGCTCCAAGAATAGACGAAAACGCGATTTTATGGCACGTTGAAAACAAGCTTCCGCCCGTCTGCCTGATACTTGGAGACAGGCGCATTGAATTTCCGGAGAGAGTGGAGGAAAACGAATTTCTAGCTGCTGTCCTAAAAAAAATGAATACATCTCCATACGTTGAATTCCACGAGCTGCAAGGATTTAACCATGGGGATGTAGCTTTAGCGGCTCCGCAGCTTATGAAGAAATTTATAGAGCGGAAAAAATAGGTATCCGGCAAAATCGGGTTTTACCGGATTTCAGCAATATTTACCAAAAGCGGTTAACAATCCGACGGGAATGGATTGTTGAGTTTGTTTGCATTTTGTGAAAAAATTGCCCGGCAAGACGATTTCACCGCTATATTAAAACAGGAATATCCTGCTCCATATGCGCGCAATATCCAATGAGCCGCAGCTGCAGTCCCGCCTCCGACAAAAAAATGCGCAATATTTTGCCATCCGCCGCCAAATTTTAAAATTTTACCGCACATTCTGCGCGCGGCATTTCCAATATAAAAAAATTCAAACGGCGGAGCTTTTCCCTTTATCCCAAGCCGCTATTTCCAAGC
>FR901575.1:0-2170 GCA_000438015.1 Coraliomargarita sp. CAG:312
AAACAGGATAGCGGGCGGACAAATCAGCTTTTTCATGAACTTCCAATAGCAGCGTCAATGAAATTCCGCCGCAGTGACCGCCGCAAATGTTCCGGCGCGCGTCCGGCAATTTGCCGTTTGCGGGCTCGGGGCGGCGTTTTTCGCCCCGAAAATTTGTCCCGCCAAAATTTTTCCTCCGCCGCGGTCGGGTTCGGAAAATTTTTGGCGGGCGCGCGCGGCAAAAAAGCTATTTCAAATTATAGTATGCGAATTTTTCCGAGCCGTCCGGAGATTTCCACGATATTCTGTACTTCCCCCTGAATCCGCGGAATTTTATGTCGCCGTTAGCGTCGGGAAGGGCGTCGAGGCTCGTTTTCCACTCCTTGTTGATTAGCTCGTCGAGGGCGAAAAAGGCGGGCTTGGGGTTCATTCCGCGCGTGAAAAGCCCCGATATGGCGGGTTCTTTCGGGGCGCCGCAGTCGTCGAGCACATTCCACCACGTAATGCCCATTGAGGGCTTTTGGCTGAACCAGATTCTATAGAGGTTTCTGGCGACTATCGCCTGTACCATGCGCCCGCGCTCGGTGTCGTCGGGGGCGGAGATGGTGATTTCGCTCATATGTATCGGCTTGCCGGCGGCGCCTATCTTTTGGAAATCCTCCCAGATTTGCTTCGGGGTGACTTTGCGCATGTGCATTTCGTAGGAGGCGTTTTTGGGCTCGTCTCCGTTTGCGATGGCGCCGATTATCGCGGGGTCGAAAATGTGCATCTGCCAGCCTACTATGTCGATTTTGCACCCGCGCGAGACGAGGTCTTTTATTTGTTCGCCGTATTTGTCGAGGTAAAACGGCCCGTAGGGATTTTCGTTTATGTTGAGTTTTACGCTTTCGGGAAAGCGCTTTTGCGCTTCACGGAAGCCCTTGAACGTGTAGTCGGCGGGCATAAAGCCGTAGCGGGGGTTTTTGCAGAATACCCCGCCGGCGTTCATGCTTCCCTCGGCAAATTCCTGGAGGCTCTCGTTTACGACGTCCCAGCTGTCGACTCTGCCGCCGTAGTATTCCGCGAGTTCCGCGATGCGCTTGGCGAACGCCTTTTCAAAATTGCGCCCGAAATTCGGCATGTATTTGTCGAACTCTTCTGAGGTCATCTTGCGGTAGAAATCGGTGTATTGTTCGGGAACGTTTTTTACGTCGCGCCTGATTGGCGATTTCAGTATCTTTGCGAGCTTTTCCTTCTCGCCGCCCTCGGCGCATTTGTCGAAGAGCCATGCGGGAATGCTGTACGAGCGGTTGCCCCAGACGAGCGTGTGTCCGTGGACGCGCACGCCCCTGGCTTTCAGGAAATCGATTACGGGGTCAGTCGGAGGGCGGCGCCAATGGATTTGCCCTTTGGGGTCCCCGCACTTTTCCCAAAATTCCTGAGAATCCCAATACTCGCCGCGGTAGCGGGGGCGGCCGTCCTGCATCTCAAATTTGTCCCAGTAAAACGCGACGGTGGCGGAGTTGAAGAGCGTGCCGAAGAGCGACCTGTATTTGGCGTTGAGCGTTTTATCGCCGAGCTGGTCGAAATTGAATATGTGCGCCCCGAAGAAAAATTCGTGGGAAATCTGCTCGACGCGGACTTTTGAGCCCTTTTCGATTTCCCCGACTTTGAATGAGGCGTCAGCCTTGCGGTTGGCCTCGATGTCGGCGTCTATTTTCTTCTGGACCTCGGGATTCCACAGATCCCAATACTTTTGGGACATCACTTTGCCGGAGTCCTCCTCCGCGCTTTTTGGGATTTTTATTTCGGCGTTAGCCGCAAGCGCGGCGAGATGGGCGGCGAGCAATGCAAATGCGATTTTTTTCATGGAAAAACAATTAAAGGCATTTGCAAAAGCTTTCAAGAGGCAATTCCGGCAAAAAACGGTAAACAGTTAATTTATTCGGCGCCCGAATGCCGCCCGGGAAAATGGAAAATAAGGGGCAAAAGCGCCCCGTTTTTTTATTTCCCCTGGCTTGGCGAGGCCGGGGAATTTTTCTTTTTAATGAAATTTTATTGCGTACCGCCAATAGGCGGCCGCGAGGATAGAATGCGCCGCAAACGCGCGCCCGTTCTGCATGGCCGCGACTTTATCGCGGGGAATTCATGGGATTTTTTTTCTTTATCGAATGCGGGTAAACCGGCGGTTTTGCAGGCTCTATGTGGCGTG
>FR901575.1:2241-3621 GCA_000438015.1 Coraliomargarita sp. CAG:312
GGAATGCGCGGAGCATTCCTGCGTTAATGCGTTCCGCCCTTACTTGGCGATTACGCGGGCCATTTCCAAGACTTTGTTGGAGTAGCCCCATTCGTTGTCGTACCAGGAAACGACCTTGACGAAAGTCGGGTCGAGCTGGATGCCGGCCTTGGCGTCGAAGATGGAGGTCTTCGGGCAGTTGCGGAAGTCAGTGGAAACTACTGCGTCTTCCGTGTATCCGAGGATTCCCTTGAGTTCGCCTTCGGAAGCTTCTTTCATAGCCGCGCAGATTTCTTCGTAGGTGCATTCCTTGTTGAGCTCGACGGTGAGGTCTACGACCGAGACGTCGGAGGTGGGAACGCGCATGGACATGCCGGTGAGCTTGCCGTTGAGTTCGGGGAGAACCTTGCCGACCGCCTTTGCCGCGCCGGTGGAGGAGGGGATGATGTTTTCGAGGATTCCGCGTCCGCCGCGCCAGTCTTTCTTTGAAGGACCGTCAACGGTCTTCTGGGTTGCGGTTGTCGCGTGAACGGTTGTCATCAAACCGCGCTTGATGCCGAACTTGTCATTGAGAACCTTGGAAATGGGAGCCAAGCAGTTCGTTGTGCAGGAAGCGTTGGAAATAATTTTCTGGCCTGCATAAGTTTTGTCATTTACGCCGTATACGAACATCGGTGTGCCGTCCTTTGAGGGAGCAGACATGATGACTTTCTTTGCGCCGGCTTTGAGGTGCGCGGAAGCCAATTCTTCTGTAAGGAAGAAACCGGTTGATTCAACAACTACATCGGCGTCTACTTCGTCCCACTTCAAATTAGCGGGGTCTTTTTCGGCCGTAATGCGGATTTTTTTGCCGTTTACGACGAGATTGCTGCCTTCAACCGACACGTCGCCTGCGAATCTTCCGTGTACGGAGTCGTATTTGAGCATATATGCCAAATAATCGGGATCGAGGAGGTCGTTGATGCCGACGATCTCAATATCGTTTGCAAAGTTTTCCACAGCAGCGCGGAAAACCATGCGGCCAATACGGCCAAAACCGTTAATGCCTACTTTGATTGCCATTGTTATTTCTTTCTATTACTATTTGGGTTAATTAAAAATTACCTTCGATTATTTCAAGCAGTTTGTCTCTTGCAACACTTTTTTTAAAAATTTTTATAATTTATTACGTTTTTGTACAGATAGCTCTATTTATACGTGCGCAAAAGCATTGCCAATTCGCAAAAGCCTGGATTTTGACACTGGATGAACCAAAAAAGTAGCGCATTAGAATTTTGGGCATATATTTAGAGTGTCCGCAGGTTTGTTGGCGTATTTTTTTGCCGGGAGAGGGGCGCGGCTTTATATTTATTCATCGCTAATTTTTTTAGGCTGGCATAGTTAAAAATCGCTACAATACTG
>FR901576.1:0-10194 GCA_000438015.1 Coraliomargarita sp. CAG:312
TTACGGCGTTTCTTGCCTTGAATACTCTGCCCATCGCGCCGCTTAGAATTCCGCAGGCGCAAAAACAAAGCAGCTCCATTGGCAAATTTCTTGCGGTGGAATAGGTCTTTGCCACGTCGCGTATAACTCTTGGGAAGGCGTCTATGGGACATTCGCTTTCGCAAAACTCTCTGTAGGCCTCCGACAGCGTTTCCATGGTTGCAAAAAATTGCGGACTTTAGGGTTTTCTAAACATTTTCTACTTCCTCCCAAGCTATGTTGCCGCTTTTGCAATGCGCGATATGCGTCTGCGAAATTTCGGAGATCGTAAACGACTCATAAGAACCAAGAGCAGAAAAGGAGGACTTTTTAAGTTCGCTATATACGGAAGCCATTTTTATGATTTCTGGGATTGTTCACGCGACTACGAACACTTTTGCCTTCTCATTTATTCAGGGAATAATTTATTTTTCGATTATTATTGCAAGTAGAAAAACCGTTTTGGACAAATCACTGCAATGCATAATCATACAATTATACTAAATAACAGGCAATTTGGCGCCGCGCAATCTCCTTAAAATCCGTCTTTCTTATATTCTGCGAGATTTTATTATAAAACGCAGGCTCACGAATCTTCTGTATCGCCTTTGCGATGGGGTCTTTATCCGAAAACCTAAAAACAACTCCGTTCACGCCATCCGCAACAACTTCGCCATCGCACCCAACGTTTTCACTTATTATAACGGGCAGACCGTTGTTCAAAGCCTCCTCTACCACAAGCCCCCAGGGTTCACTAAAAGACGGCAGGATAAATACGTCGTTTTGCCTGTAATAATCGGGCAAGCGCGCGTTTTCGACCCCACCGGTGAATTTGACGTTTTTCGGGGATACTGCACGCAGCTTGGCTTCAAGCTCGCCGTACCCAACCATTGTGAGCGTGCAGTCGGGGAATTTTTCGAACGCCGCCACAAGGTTTTCGAGGTTTTTGCAATGAATAAACCTTCCGACGTATATGAAATTGCGTATTTCTGACTTCGGCTCGAATGGTGGGACATCAACGATGTTGTATACTCCCACGCCTTTTGTTATGGCGACCTCTCCGCAGTACTCAAGTGCGTCGAGCAGTTTTTTTTGCATTTTTCCGGAAGCAAAAACTTTGGATATGCGGCTCAAGAAAATCCTCTTTAAAAGCCCCTTCCATCCCTTTACAGTGGATTCAGATACGCTAGATTCCAGCGCGAAAGCGTTTTTCCGTCGCGGAGAGGCAAATGCGCAAATCCACTGCAATGCGCTGTTCCATCCTCCAAGGATGAGCATTTTGTATTCGCAAAAAAATATTATTTTTAATAAAAAAAATACTTTTGAGAAAGAATTTCTTTTCCCAAGATTCTCGCTGTCAAATTCTATATTCCCATTGTAAAAATCTCCATTACGCGTGGGATCTCCATCGTCAGTAAATATCGCAAGCACCCTTTGTTTTTTGTTTATTTCATTGTATAAATTTTTCTTATAGAATGACGGCAAATTCGTAATAAAAACTTTATCATACGATTTCATATTTTATAAGTCGCATTAAAATGTGCTTAGCAGTGTTTTGATATCCTATACATTTATAATTACATTTTTCATGGAGATATTTTTCAAGTAAAAAAACGAATATCTCCAAGTCAATGCGGTAGGCAATTCAATATCCACCGGAAGAATTGCGCGCAAATGAAGAAAGGCGATTCGCAACGAGTGGAACAGGCATATTGCATGCGCTATCAAAATTTCATAAAGCCAATTCAACATTATACGCCTCGCCGCCTAATGGCTCTACCCCTCAATATCCTACAGACGCGTAAATTGGTTCCGACAGTCCTTTCAAGAAGCCGCCACTATTAAATTCGTAGAAGCAATAAAAAGAATTTCTCGGTATATTATCAATTTTCACAATCTATATGGGTAATATTTGCGCGTCTCAACTCTTCTGAAATTTCCCGGAGAACACTGTAAACCCGTCGTATGGACGCTCTACGACCGCTTCCCGATGACTGGGCATTTTCATTCAACTTTTGCGGCGCGAATAAATGAAATCCGCCTATAAAAATTTTCAAAAAAAAATCGAAATATCCTACCTCGCGGATTTTCGACCTCTTCGCAAAACCATTCCAGAAATAGGGTGCTGCTTATGATACAATTTTCAATGTATTGCTGCTTGGTCGTCAAAATGCAAACGAGTTACCTCGGAAAGATAGTCACATAAAGCGAGAAATCTTGTCGAGATTGCAACAATTTATAGAGCAGCGTGCGTTTTTATAAATCCAACCTTTTAGTAGGCGCCATCGCTCGCAAACCTAGAAGCCGCAGCATGCGGCACTCCGATTGCAACGTTTGGCAGAGGTGAAACTCCGGAGACAATCCCAAATTCGAGCATAATCCCTGCAATAACGCGCGAGACGCAAACGCCATGACTGAAGATATCAAAAAATTCGCCTTTTGAAAAAATCTGATATCTCAAAAATCTGTCTCCAAACTGCTTCGGAGTATTTAGAGGCAAAAGGCGCATTTGGCAAATATTACGGGTTGTACAGGTCGCCACCCCAAAAAAACGCCTGATGCACAGCATGCGTTTGCGCTTTGCAGGTTAAAAATTCCCTTAAATCTAACTTGGCAACCGCCGCGTAGGATGCGCGCCGCCCCCTTACGGTGGATTATGCAAAAAGAGTCAAATGAAATCCGTTCCAGCATTCCAGATGCGTGGACTCTCTTGAGGATGACCAGTATATATGAGGAGAAAACCCAACAAAATCACATAAGACAAATAAGCAATATGAAAATAGAGTTCAGTGTAGAACATATAATGAAGATAATCATAGAACGCGAAGTATCCGAAGACAAAGCATATCAAATTACAAACGAAAGCTGAGCTTAATAACCACGTCTAAAATTTGGACTTTACACACGATTACACTCAATGAGGCGGAGCAATAGAAATTTTAAATCTAATAGATGAATATACTTTTGAACGTCATGCAATCTATATAGCCAGAATGATAAAATTCGAGAACGCAAAATGGTAAAGGCAGAAGAATGAAGAAAATTTTATAACAAAGAACGACCTCATCTTTTCTTAGGAATGCTCGCGCCAAAAGGATTTGCGATGAATCAATCCCCAAAAGATACTTTCCATAGGGAGAGCCGCGGAGATATTTATGATAGATACAGCCCCATTTATATCTTCAACTCTAAATATTCAAATTTAATCAATCCAAAGAAGGATTTTATTCCCATTTAATCCGATCCAACTTCTACGGTTCAAGCAGCGGCTTCACCCATCATTTTTTTTGTGGTGATTAAACGAATGGATAGAATGGAAATATTCTAACGAGGAAGCGATCGACAAGCTAAAACATTAGCGAAAGTTCTTTGAAATTATACTTCCGGATGGACGACCAAACATATCTTCAAAACGCATAAATTTTCTATGAAAAGTTTGCATTTGGAAAGTGCCATTTTTCTATAATCAGAAATTTTAAATCAGCCAGCAAAGGAAAAAGCGCAAATAACTTCCGGCAAGTTTTTGTTGCAAGAATCGAATATTTTTTATTAGGGATTTTAGTCTAGGTTTATATTTAAGAATCTATATTGCAATAATGCAATAAAACGCATCCTCTTTATTAATAAAAAACTTTTATCCATTCAGTTAGAAAACATGAGTAAATATTTTCTTTTAATTTTTCCGCTATTTTTAGCCGCGACAATTTCCACCGCGGAAGAACCAAGCATAGAAAAAATAAAGAACGCCAATTTTGACGAAGCTGAAATAACCGACGTCCGACATATCTGCGCAGGCGAGAAAATAGGCGGCACAAAAGCATCAACCGATATGCTGCTTATAGCCGCCAGAGCTCATCCCCCCTCAAAGGTTAAAATCGCCCTTGCCCTCCCCGTCGCCGACAAATGGAACGGAATCTTCCTTGGGAAAGGAAACGGCGGGATGGGGGACCGCGTTTCCGTAGAAATGGCTGTAAACGGAGCAAATATAGGATACGCGACCGCGCATTGCGATTTAGGAACAGAAAAATGGTGGGAAGACGCAGACAATCTGGATGTAGTTCTCGCAGATTTTGGGCACGACGCCGTATATATGATGACGAAGTTAGGGAAAAAAGCCGCACAAATATTTTACGGGAAACCGCCAAAATATTCATATTATTTGGGCGGTTCAACTGGAGGACAGGAGGGATTGTCTATGGCAGAAAGGCATCCGGCCGAATACGATGGAATCGCACTTTTATTTCCGGTATCCGACAGAACTTCACTGCACATACGCTTCATGTTTGAAAAAGCTCTGCTGTTCCCCGGAGGGCATTTTACCGACGAGCAAATATCAAAAATTTCGGAAGAAATTGTAAAGCAGAATCGGAATAACGAAGGCGAGCCAGAAAATTCTTCGAAACCTTATCTAAAATATCCGGAACGCGCAAAGGTTGACTATTCAAAATTTGATTTTCTCTCAAAAAATCAAATAGACCTATTAAGCGGGATACATTCGCCATTTCTCGATCCCGCAACAGGAGCCTTTATAACATTCGGGCTGCCTCCTTCGTGCGAGATTGCCGACAACGGCAAAAGCCTGAAAAACGGATTCGACGACTGGATGTCCGCATGGTTTTTTAGGCGGGCAAACATTGACCCGTCTAAAGTCGATTTGCACAAATATGCGATAGAGTTTAAAAAGCGTTTTTCGCAGGATACTGACGCAGCCCCAAATCTTGGGAAATTTAGAAAATACGGCAAGAAACTCCTGATTATCCAGGGAAAAATAGACACGATAGTTCCTGCTGAATACATTAAAGATTGGTATAAATTGCTGTGCAAGAATACAGGGTCAACCGAAAAAACCCTTGAATATGCAAGAGTATTTTTAGTTCCCGGAGGATGGCACGGCAATATGTCAGGAGTTGACATGCTTCAGGCTATCCGTGATTGGGTGGAGAAAAATTCCGAACCAAACCGCATAAAAGTAAACGTAGCCGTAAAAGGCGTAAATTATCCCGAAGACGCCCAATTATATATCCCGCGCTAGCAATTCCGCAGCCGCATTTCTACAACCCGCCAAATTCGGCTGAAGAAAATAGTTTGGAGCAAGCGTTTAAAACGTGGAATTTCCCCAACTACATATAAGTGGGATGCAATAATATGCAATATTCTAAAGCAGGCCTAGAACCGCCCCGGCACACCCATAAAATGTTTGACAAATATATGCCTTTTAAAGAAAAAAAACGGCGATGAAAAATGTAATACCCTTGGTTGTATCGGTTATTCTTGGACTCGCCGCGGTTTTTGTCGTAAGCAAGACCCTGTTCGACAGAGACGAAACAAAGGATGAGGAAAAAATTTCAATTATCACGGCCGCTCGAGATATTCCTGCGGACGAAGAACTAACCGAGGGTTCCTTAACCTACCGCAATGTTCCAAAATCGGTATTGCCGCACGGCGCTCTTTTGTGGAAAAACGTCGCAATGATTTACGGGCAACGCGCCCAGCACTCCATAATGAGGAACGATTATATTTTGATGAGCGACATACAGCTTAAGGTCTCTTTGGGAGACTGCTCTAAAGAGGGAGAATGGACAATTCCCATAACATTCTCGGATCCGGCGCTTATAAAGATGCTGAAACCAAACGATGAAATCGGCATAATATCAACCTACGTTTCAAGAAAGGCAGAACCTATCTCCGGCCTCCAGGAAAACGGCAGCATCATTCCCCCTTCCATTCAAGAGTCTGAAAAGAGGGAAACTTCCGTGCTTCTGCCGTGCGTAAGAGTTATTGGAATAGCAAACAGCAACGGTTCGTTTAGGGAGCCTGGCGGCTCAAGCGGAACAATCTTTGTATCGCTTCCGCCGCAGCAGGCAATGATTGTGATTGCCGCGCAGCGAGAAGCCGAATTGTACCCCGTATTGCGCAAGCGCAACGACTCGTCCGCGCTAAACCGCAAAGAAATAGGCGTGGTAAACGAAAAAACTTTTGAGGGAATCCGCAAAGGGCTGCAATCCGCCGAACTCCCTTCAACTCCAATAGAAAATACGAGATAAAACATTAAAATGGCACGCAAAATTTCAACACCGCTTATTATTTCGCTATCCGCGTTTTTGCTCTCCGCAGGATTTGCATGCGCCCAAGGCGAAAACGGCGGCGCGGGTTCGCCCCAACAAGTGGCGTTTATTTCCGCGCTTCCAACCGAAAGCCTTACAATTGCCCAAGACGAAACAAGGAAACTGGAGGTGCCGTTTGAAATTGAACAATGCCAATCGTCCACAAAAAACATAAGAATTTTGGCAAACCGCGGCAGGTTTGTCGAGATTCAGGGAATTGAGCCTGGATATGCCGATTTGACCCTCACTGCAAATGCGGTTTCAAAAACCTTTAAGGTTCGCGTGACAAACTCCCTTGCGTCCCTATACCGCGACTTGTGCAAGGACATTTCCGACTTTTCGGAGGTCACGGCGGAAATGTCGCACAACGCAATAACCTTGCGGGGCGAAATTTCAAAATATTCAAGGTATGTTGCCTTTAAGAATATTTTGGACAAGTACAGCGACTCGTACCGCAACTATGTGTCATACAAGCCAGGGCCTGAAATGTTCGACTCCCTAAAAAAACAACTTTCAGACGCGGGATTCAAGGTTGAGAACGGAATTCCAAAAGAATCTGGAATAGTGGGAATGAAAATATCGTCCGGAATTCTCGCATTTTATGGAAAGATGCTTTGCGACAACGACATTTCAGACATAAAGAAAATAGTTTCATCGCAAAAATGGCTTTCCGCCGGCCCCAATCCAACAGAAGTCGTGTATAATTTGGAAGTCGACGACACCCAGTTGGACGTGAACGTTGTAATTGTGGGGGTCACGCGCAGCCAATTGGAGCGCATGGGAAATTCAAGCGCAAACGGAACTGTGCTGTCGGTCGATTTGCAGGGGTGGTTTAAGACGCTTGCAGGAGAATTGCCGCCAAGTCTCGGAGGAGAAGCTCCGAAGTCTTCCGGGGTCGGTGGCCTTGCGTATATGAATACGGGGATAACCGGCGCCATTCAATTTTTCGGGGCAAATGGAGTGTCCGATTTTAGGGACGGAGGGCATCTCACATTAACAAGCAATTCCAAAGGAGTTTCTGAAGCCGTTTATGAGAACGGAGGAACATTGAACGTGGAAATCCACGGCCGCGACGTGGCTGATTTGAAAGAGATAAATTTCGGACTTACAATAAAGGTAAGCGGCGGCCTGGTAAAGTCTGACAAAGTCCGCCTTATTTTGGAGGTTGAAAAGAGCCTTGCGCCAATAAAGCAGGATGACGACTACTTGCAGCGCAAGACAAAAAGCAAGACGGAAATCGTCTGCAACTTAAACCAAACCGCAATATTGGCGGGGCAAAGGGAATTAACGCGCACAAAGAGCGATTCGGGATACGCGTTTTTAAGGCATGTGCCAATTCTCGATTCTCTCTTTGGATACGACGAGGAAAATGTTGAGGAGCTCCAGCTGCTTATTTTGGTTTCCCCGCAAATTTCTAAATCCGGCGTGGAAATGGCATCAAAACCGTCTTCGGAAACTGCGAACGTAGAAGACGAAGTCTCCAATTCCTTGGAAGCGCAATCATCAAAATTGCGCGAAAATTCTAAAAAATCAAAGGGAGAGAAAATGTTTACATGGTAGCGCGCCTCAATATCGAATTCGGCGGAAAATCCCGCATGGTGGAGATTCCGGAAAATTCCGTATTGTCGCTTGGGCGTCTGGAGAGCTCGGATATAGTGCTTAACGACATGGCGGTTTCCAGGCGGCACGCCACAATATTTTCAAACGGCGGGGAATGCTTCATAGAAGACAACGCAAGCACTGCGGGAACGTGGATAAACGGAGAGAAAATTTTAGGCAGAAGAAAAATTTCAAATTCGGACAAGATAAAAATCGGAAGTTTTGAAATTACCGTATCAATGCCCGAACGCGGACAGCCTGTGGCAGGCAGAATCATTCCGCTGCCTGAAAACGCCCCCCAAAACTCTAGTTCGCGGATGCCTCTTTACGACGTGCAGACATCCACTGAGATGTATTCGGATATCATGCTTGAATTGGCAAGGACAGTGCAATCCAGAGTCCTTGAAATATTGAATATGTCCGGAACCTCGGCAAATAAAATATCCGCCGAGGCAATGAAGCCAAAAGTGGAGGACGCCCTAGAGCAAATTTTAAGGGAAATCCGCCATAGAATTCCGTCCGGAATTCAAATAGAAAAATTCCGCGCGGTTTTAATGGACGATTTAATCGGATTCGGGCCGCTTTCCCCTCTGCTCAGAGATCCCGACATTTCCGAAATAATGATAAACGGGCCGGACAACATATTTATAGAAAGCAAGGGCATTCAATATAGAACCGCTGTAAGGTTTAATGGAGAGTCGCATTTGCAGTCCATAATACAAAGGATAGTAGAGCCTTTGGGCAGGCATATAGACGCGGCATCCCCTATGGTGGACGCGCGCCTTGACGACGGAAGCCGCGTAAACGCTGTCATTCCGCCTCTGTCATTGGACGGGTCTCTCGTGACAATAAGAAAATTTGCCTCGAAGAAATTAACCGACGACGACTTGATAAAGTTCGGAAGCCTAAACCGCCCCATGGCTCTATTTTTAAAGGAAGCAGTAAGGTCTCGCCAGAACATACTCGTCTCAGGCGGGACGGGATCTGGGAAAACAACGCTTCTTAACATATTGTCCCAATTTATCCCCGAAAAAGAGCGTGTAATCACGGTGGAAGACTCCGCAGAGCTTAAACTTTCGCACGAGAATTTGTGCCGCCTCGAAGCCAGGCCCGCAAATATAGAAGGACAGGGGCGAGTGACAATAAGGGATCTGGTAATAAACACTCTTAGAATGCGCCCGGATAGAATTATCGTCGGAGAATGCCGCGGGGCTGAAGCCCTTGATATGCTCCAGGCCATGAACACCGGGCACGACGGATCAATGACGACATGCCACGCAAACAACCCCAGGGATGCGCTTTCAAGACTTGAAAATATGGTTATGATGGCTGGCTTCGAACTGCCTTCGTCGGCAATACGCGAACAAATCGCCTCTGCGATAAATCTCATAGTCCAACAGACGCGCATGCCTGACGGCTCGCGTAAAATCGTCAAAATAACGGAAGTTTGCGGACGCGAAAACAACACCATTCTGCTGCAGGACATCTTTTCATACGAGCAGGAAGGCTATGACGAAAATTTTAAGGTTGTAGGGCGCCATACCGCCACCGGCAACATTCCAAGATTTATAGAGGAATTAAGGCAATCGGGCGACTTGAAATTGGATATGTCTGTTTTCGTTCCGGAAAGTTGAATTACCATGGATTACGCGCACGCATTACAACACTATGGTACATATCTGCTGGTAATGATAGCAGTTTCGCTATTCATCTATATATCCATACGCTTCATACAATCCTCCGCCACAGAGCATGTAGAAAAAGGCGGAGGAACGCGCTCCGCACTGTCTCCGGAAAACGGAATATACCATTTTATAGACAAAATAAAGTTGCGCCAACTGCAAACTTCCACCGGAATACTGGCGGCTGGAACACTGGTTGGAATTCTGCTGTTTTGCCAGGTATATAACCCGGCAATACTTGTTGGATGCGGAGGCGTCTCATTCGCGATAGCGTTCCAATTTCCGCGGATTTACTTCCTGCGCAAGGCAAAAAAGCGCGCTGCCGAATTTGAATCGTCCATACTGGATTTGGCGATGGGTTTGACAAGCGCGCTGCGTTCGGGACAAGCGCTTCCTCAGGCAATCGAAGCATTTTCAAGAAGGTGCGACGGCCCTATGAAAGAGGAGCTGATGGTTGTCATACGCGAATACAGGCTAGGCTTGGAACTGTCGGAATCGCTGCAGCGAATGTACGACAGGCTTCCCAACGAGGACCTTCAGCTGCTGATAGTCTCCATAAAGCTCACAACGCAGTCTGGCGGAAGCTTGGCAGATGTAATCCAGAAAATAACCCAAACCATACGCTCCAGAACAGAATTTCACCAGAAGCTTATGGCCTTGACCGCCCAGGGTAGATTTGAGGCTCTTGCGATGTCGCTTGCCCCGCTCGCGGCTTTTGTTCTTCTTCTGCTCGTAAACACCGAGTTAATGCTGCCCCTGCTGACGACCGGCACCGGCTGGTGCGCAATAGC
>FR901576.1:10209-16013 GCA_000438015.1 Coraliomargarita sp. CAG:312
CCGGCTGGTGCGCAATAGCCGCAATGTTGGCGCTTGAGGTTCTCGGATACATGGTAATACGCAAAATAGTCGACATAAAGGTATAGGCAAATGGACGAGTACATAGTTTATATATTTACGTTTATGGCGGTGGTTATACCGACAATCCTCTATTGCCTTTCGGACAAATCCGTAAAAGTCGCAAAGGCCCCAGGGCGCGATCCAGATTCCGCGCTTCCGTTTATGCTCCAAGCCGCAGAACCATTCGCAAACGCAATGGATAAAATTGGATTGGGCGAAATATTTCTCCGCCTATGGCCAAAAATATCTGGCGATTTCGACAAAAAAATAGAGTTTTCCGGGCTAAAGACCTCCGCAAGAAAAGTTTACTGCTCCCAGTTGTTTCTGGCTGTTGTTTTAACCGTTGTTTTTGCCGGAATAACATTGGCCGCATCTGACGAAAGCGCATACGCGGTAGTCGCGGCTATTATGGGATGCTTTGTGGGATGGTTCTCCCCTAAGACTGGAATCGACAATATAGTAGAGCAAAAGAGGGTGGAAATACTCCGCGCCCTGCCCTATTCAATAGACCTAATATCTTCGGCAATGCGCGGAGGCTTGGATTTTATGGCGGCGGTTCGGTTCTATGTAAATTTAAGCCAATCCGGCCCCTTGCGGGACGAGTTCCTGCATACGCTCCATGAAATGGAGCTTGGTGTAATGCGCCTAAAGGCCCTCCGCAATATGGCGGAACGCGTGCAAATAAAAGAGTTTACGTCCTTTGTTGCGGCAATAGAGCTGGGCACGGAGCTTGGATCCTCCCTATCGGAAACAATGGAAATCCAAGGGGAGGAAATGCGCAAGGCTAGATTCGCGCTTGCCGAATGCAAAGCGCAGCGCGCCCCGTCCTTAATGCTGTTGCCTATGGCAATATTTATTATGCCGGCAGTTTTTATAATAATATTGACGCCAATCTACATCAGAATGAAAGAAGCGGGAGTATCCCTTTTTTAATCCGACATGCAGCAATCGCGATACAAAATCAAATTTATAAACGGAGATTTGGAAGGCAGGTCTTTCGCGGTCAAAGATTCCGGGCTTGTGATAGGGTCTTCCATGAACGCCGATATCCGCAGCTCAGAATACGGCGTTGCGGAAGAACACATAACCCTGCTTCCGCAGTTCGACGCTGGAATATTATTGCACAATCCCGGCAACGGCTCCGTATGGGTGCGCAACGTCCCAGTTTCCGAGGGGGATGACGTCCAGATAAATCCCGGAGACGACGTGCGCATCGGGAAGGCATTGTCGTTTGTTCTTGAAAATTATTCGGAACAGCAGCCGCAGGGAGATATGCCGGATATAGACAATTCCGGAGAAGCAACAGTTGTCGCTCCTTCGGGCAACACGGAAATACCCGGCGAAAAAAACATCCCGCCGGAATCGTCATTCACCCGCTACGCTTCCGCCGAAGAACTTGCGGAATTGCGCGACGCAAACAAATCCATTGCCCGGCAAAGAAAGCTGGCCATGTTCATAGCCGTTGTGGTGTCGGCGATAATAGTGGCTTTGGCATACTACATATCCGAAAGCAGGGTGGAAAACCCAGTCACATGGCCCGGCTCTGCGTCCGGAAACTACGACGACGGCGAATTTAAAATAGACTTGGGCAATAACGGGAAATTTTTAATATATTATCCCAATTCGCCGTCAATGGTAGCAAAGCCAGGCGACAAGAGTTTCGAGGTTCTTACGGCCGTCGGGAAAAATCTGGACGTTCCATTCCATATTACTTTTACATCAGAACAAGTAGAAGACGGCTTCAAAAAGACGGCGCGAGAGAGCTTTGAAGAATGGATGGAAAAAGCCGAAAAAGACGGCGCGATAAAGTTCGTATCGCAGCCTGAAAACGATTTCTTCAATAGGCAAGACAACGGCTATCCGTATATAAAAATAGAGTATTCAAGAAAGTTTGGCGGGATGTCCTGGAGGGGCGTGGCTTGCTATATGAGATTTCTAGACAAGGAAATTCTGCTTATGCGCGAGGTTCCAGCTTCGCAATATTGGCGCTGTGCCGACTTAGTTATGGAATACGACTGCATTTCAATAGCCAACTCCACTGTCGCCCGCCATTGGGAAGTCCCCGAGGCGCCGCTTGACGAAGACTCCACAAAAATGCTTCAAACGCTCAACCACGAACTGCGCAAAAACATAGAGATAGCATCGTGGAGCGATATCGACTTGCTCATAAAGAGCCTTTTTGCGAAGGCATATGCCAGGAACGAAAAGCCCGTAATAGACGCTACGGAATCAATGTTGGAAAAATTTAGGTCCGGGCAAAAAATATGGTATTCAAGAAAGTGCCTTGAATATTCAAACGCCCAGCGGGAAGGAAACAACGCAGAAATGACACGCATACTTAACGAATGCCTGGAAAAATTTGAGCCGCTTGACGACTACCGCTACACGCGCATTATGAAAAACGACTGGAGCGTCGAATAATGGACAAAAACAATAAATCCGAACCTTCAAATACGCCAGAACGCAAGCCGCGAGCACGCGTACCCATGCCGTTTGCAAAAATATTCGCCCCAAAGAAAAAAAACGCCCAAAGCGAACTGTCCGCCGCAAAGCGCCGCTATTCATACCTATTGGAATTTAGATGCCGAGGGACGCTGATATATTCGGAAAAGACCGACTCTATGCCGGAATCAGTCGGGATAGGCCGGGCTCCGGACAATGAATGGAAAATCCCCCAAGAAGACAGATTGTCTTCCGACTACCAGGCGCGCATAAACTTGTCGCATAGGGAAGCTACCATTACCGCATGCAAGGGAAAAAATTTCAGGAATAAAGGAAAGACGGTCACGTCAAAGAAATTGGTTCCCAACGACCGCATCGCAATCGGGGACTGCGAACTTTTTGTGAAGGATTACGAACGCTCGTCAAACCTTCCCTGCGATGTCCATAGGCTGGAATTCCTCAATGGGCCTAAAGCCGGATCAATGGTAAGGCTTGAAAACAGCAATATAAAAAT
The DNA here is from genome assembly GCA_000438015.1 of Coraliomargarita sp. CAG:312. Lineage (GTDB taxonomy): Bacteria > Verrucomicrobiota > Verrucomicrobiia > Opitutales > Intestinicryptomonadaceae > Merdousia. The sequence continues at coordinate 13,226 of FR901576.1, forward strand.
AGGGTCTGCAAAAGACAACGACATTCCAATAAACGACGATGTCGTATCGGGGCACCATGCCGAAATTAAAATTTCCGAAGACGGCGAGACTTGGCTGAGAGATTTGGGCAGCCAAAACGGAACCTTTGTAAACGGCGCCAGAATGGGAAAATCCGAAAGAATGCTGATGGATTCGGACGTAATATCCATTGCCCACCACGACTTCAGATTCCTGGATAGAAACGTCATTCATACGCGCACGAATGTAGCCTCAAAACTTCTGGCTATTTTAGTCACCGCGATAGTAACAATCGGAGCTTTTGGAGCATTCTACGCTTCCACTCCGCGCTCTGAAACAATATTAAACGCATACGAATCCCAACTTCAGGGCAATAACTTCGACGGCGCGCGCTCATTGCTGTCACAGCTTCCATATTCAAGGGAGTTTAAAAAGTTCTCCGCAGAGTATCCAAATTACCAAAATTCTTTAATCCGCCACGAAACAGTCTTTAAAGTTTACAACAATTTCAAGCAACACCTTGAAAACTCAGACTGGCAGAAAGCCATGGCGTGCATTGGTCAGCTCAACTTGGACAACCAAATGGACTGGAATTGGAACGAATCGGAAGCCCCGCAATATTTAAAAGAGGCTTCGCACGCCAAAGCTTGCCTGATTCAAATGTACAAAATTTCAAACGCGCTTTCAGACACCGATATGCCCGCGGAAAAGATGAAAAGCGAGCTCCTAAAAATTGAGAAGACGCCTTTTGCAAGTCCAGAATTTGGCAAGTCAGAGCCAGAATATCTCCAGCCGCTATGCAAAGTCATATCGCAGAAAATCGGAGATATGCGCAAAAACGTCGATTATCTCGACAAACTGGACGCAACTTTAAACGGCATAGATTGGGAAAAAGCCGATATTTCAAAAGTACTTTCGCAAGTTAACTCAATTAAGCACAAATCGATAGGGGGAGTGCGCATTAAAGCCCAAAACGCGGAGGAACTCCTGAAGAAAATAGCGTCAAACATAGACGCCGTAAAAAGCAACCAGCACTACTTCTACAATTTGCAATTCGATAAAATATCCCGCGACATAAGCTTTATATCCGCAGACGATTGCCTAAATTACGACGCAATATCAAATATGCGGGCGCAAATCATAAGGAGAAACGATTTAATTTTGAAAAATATAGGTTCGCTAAAATATATAATAGCCAACCTCCGCGAATGCGGAATAGATTCTGGAACGCCAAAAGTTGTGAAAGATTTCAACTCAAAAGAAATGTGGAACCGCATTTTATCATTTAAAAGCCTTGAATCTCCGCCGCCGAATAATCCGAAAGAAACCTTCGCAGACGAATACGACAAGATGCTAGGATTTAAATATTTTTACGATATAATTTCCCAGATTCCATCCCTTTCCACCAATATATTCTCATCCGAGATACTTCTTCCAGAAGAATACCATCCGCAATGCATAGAACTGTCCGACACCTATAAAGCTGCGGAAGAGGCGTTTTCCTGGCTCTCGATAAAAGACAATAAATGGATGTTAAAAGAAGGCGTGGCGGAATTGAAAAACAGGGTGGAATCCACCTTAAAAACGCGCCTGAATCTTCTTGAAATACTGGACGGCATCGCCAAAAGCAATCCGGACGGAAGAAAATTTTTCGTTGCAAAAGCGGCGTATTTTTACTTTGCCGCTCCCGGAAGCATTTCAAAAGACGAAATGGAAGACTTCTCAAAAAAATGGAGGACTTTCCGCCAGCGCCAATATGCCGCTTGGGAAAAATATAATCCTATGGACTCCGCAAATATTGAAAAAATTAAATCGGAAATCCTTTCAAATGGAATCCCCGGAGATCCAATTGTAAACCGCGTATGGGAGTGACGGCATCCCATACCCCCCAAGAAATTGGGCTGGAATAAAAAATCTGCAGAACTTGGCAAAAAAAACGGTAAATGAACAGATGAAAAAGAAATTCCGCATATTAAAGCGCAGAGCCGTCTTGCTGGAATACACGCTTTTACTGTGCTCGATATTGCCGCTTGTATTCGGAGCGTCGGCAATGATTTACAGCTCCTCTTGGCTTGGCGGGGATTTTGGGACAATAGGAGAGGAAATCGTGCATTTCTACCAACGCATTGTGACAATCGTTTCCCTGCCGATTCCATGAACGCATATTTGCGCGAATGCATAAAAAGCTTAAGAGCGCCGGACGATTCTGAAATCCTGCGCGCATTGTCGTTGCTGGACTCGGCCGGTATTTTTATATGCCCAAGCGAGCCGCTTGATGAATATATCCGGCGCGCATCGAGAATTCTTGACGAAATTGACTCGATATCTTGCGGGAACTCTCAATTTGGAAGCATATACTCCGGCGCTTCAAAAGCGCCAGGCGCCCTTATCTCGTCTGCAGCGGAAATAACATGGCAGCTATACAGGTTCCGCGCGGAATGGATTCCAACATGGGAGTCAAAAAAACTTGCAGGAGCGTTTTCAGAGGGAATCCAATACGAAGTGGACGGATTCTTTCCGCTAATTTTCCTAAAAAATGCCGCGGCTGAGAACGCGGCCCAAATTTTGGCCCACGAAATGTGCCACGCCGCAAAAACGGGATTTCCAACATCCGCCTACGACGAATGGTTTCCAAGGAATGCCGAATCTTCCGCATTCCGCAAGATATTCGGAAATTTTTTCAGGGACTGGCGAATACCTGCGACTACATCGGCCTCCATCCTTGCGGGAACAATTTTTGCCGCGGCTGGCAAAATAATGCCATGGGGAATATGCGCCTTGGCGCCAGCG
>FR901576.1:16060-22795 GCA_000438015.1 Coraliomargarita sp. CAG:312
TTGCGCAAGACGCTTGCCGCAGCAAAGTCGAGACTTCATGGCGCCGGATTCGACCCTATGCCGCTGCTCTTTAGAATCGACGACAATGAAATACGCTGCATCGCACGATCCAACAATCCCGCAATATGGATAGAAAACGCCGCAAGAGCCTCTCTAAGATGGAAGATGTACGCGGAAAAATTCGGCCCGGCAAGAGCAATGATCACTTGAAGAACCCCCGGTCTTTAAACCAGCGGATCTTGGGGAAGCCCCATTGATTCTATCTCCCGAATAATATCTTCGGCCGAGCTAGGGCGCATTTTTGGAGACGGATTCATCATTTTGCATAGCAATACCGCAAACGGAAGCGTAGCGAACTCCTCCAATTCCCGTGCATGAATCCCCCTGTCGGAAACAACGGCCTTCAGAGTGTCTGTAAAGCTTTTTTGAGGATATCTGCGGCATCCTGTCAGGCACTCGTAGGCGACGCATCCGAGGGAAAATAAATCGCTTGCCGGAATAGCCATCGACGTGTCTTTTGCCTGCTCCGGAGACATGTATGCGGCGCTTCCGAACACAGCTCCGGAGACATCTGAAAATCCTGGAACTTTTGCAATCCCAAAATCGCCCAAGCACGCAAGCCCGTCTTTTGAGATCCATATATTTGCGGGTTTTATGTCTCGGTGGACTATGTCAAGCGCGTGTATAGCGGCTAGCCCGTTCAATACGCTCAAGAGCATGCAAACCGTCTGCCCAAGTGAAAGCCTGCCGTTTTTTAAAAGGAATCCAGCCAAACTCCCCCCCTCCATGCAAGGATGCGCGGCATACGCAATTCCGGACTCGGACACGCCGCAATCCAATATCCCTACAATTCCGGGGCAATCTGCCTGCTTTAACACTCTTGCCAAAGCGACCATTCGCTCCGACTCATGTGCGCCCCCGTGCAACGCCTTTAAAACCGCGAACTTCCCGCCGCCGTCAACGGCAATCCAAACTTCGGAAATATCGGAACATTTTACCGGCTTTACAAGCCTGTATTTTCCAAGTATTTCTCCGTTAAACAGCAAAAACATAACGCCTTTGCCCTAATTGTACCGAGGAAGCTCTATTCCCATAATCCTTGCGTCTCCGGCGAACGACGGCTCGTTGCATAGGCAGAAATTGCCGCATACGGAACCGTCCGGAGCTATGGACTGCGTATTCCATTTCATTAGCGCGCTAGTCCGGTACTCGCCGTTATTTAACGGCAAAACTTCTGCGATTTCCACAATCTTGCGGGAACCGTCTGGAAGGCGCATTGTATGAACTAGGCAATTTACCGCCGACGCCACTTGCATCCTAACGGCGCTAAGCGGAAGTTCGACCCCGCTCATTAGCGCGCATGTCTCCATTCTCATCAAGGCGTCAATAGGAGAGTTTGCGTGTATTGTGGACATTGAACCGGAGTGCCCGGTATTCATCGCCTGAAGCAAATCCAAAGCCTCGCCTCCCCTAATCTCCCCTATTACAAGCCTGTCGGGACGCATTCTAAGGGATGCTATAACAAGGTCGCGGATGGAAAACTCTCCATCCCCGTTTTTGTCGGGCTTTCTCGTTTCAAAATATACGCAATGGCGCTGCTGCAACTGGAGTTCGCTTGCATCCTCAAGGACTAAAATCCTGTCGGAATCGGGAATCAAACCGCTTATGGCGTTTAAGACAGACGTTTTCCCCGACGATGTCCCCCCGGATACAATCGTGTTCTTTCTAAGTTTTACAATTGCGTTTAGCAGAAGCGCGCCATCGTGCGGAATGCTTGAAAAAGACTCCAGCTTTTCGAGAGTGAGCATGTCGCGTTTAAACTTGCGTATGGATATTATAGTTCCGCAACGGCTTATGGGAGGAATTGTGACATGCACGCGGGAGCCGTCCGGAAGCCTCGCATCCAAATCGGGATGGCGCGCATCGAGAATTCTATCGACTGACTTGGCTATGTTTGAGGCGGCAGCCATAAGCTGGGACTCGCTGGAAAACTTTGCCTGGGTGAGCTCCAATTTTCCGGATCGTTCGACATATATCTGTTCAGCTCCGTTTATGAGGATTTCAGACACGCTGTCGTCCCCGAGAAAACCGCCTACGGGAGCTAAAAAGAGCGCAAGAAAATCGTTATTTGAATTCATTGGCAGATATTTTTTTATTTGCGGATTCGCGCCTATAGGCAAATCCAGTTGACATCGTTGAAATTTTCCAGACAAACAGCGTCATCTCTTCGGCGCCGCGCGTGAAAGTTAAAAGAATCCTAGGTTCTATATTTTCGTCAAGGGTAATTTTTTTATCCGGAATCCAGCCTTGGTTTTGCATCCAAGAATCGAGCTGCGCGCGCGCCGACACAAAATTGGCGTTTACCGTCCCGGAATACTCCCAACCGCCTTTGCCCCCATATTCGGCTTCGGCGGAGTCGGGCAATTTAAGCGGATTTCCACTGGCAAAGGCATCCATGCCAACGCCGGCATCCGCGCCAGAAATTCCAGAAACCGCCGAAGGTGCTGCCACGGCTGGCTCCGAGCCAAGAAAAACATTGCGCGAGAAAACCATCGCAGCCATTCCCAAAGCAAACGTAGCAAAAAAGGCATAGAGCGACATCTTGGTCATCGCGACACGCTCCATTTCTCGTATTTTTCATAACGCTCGTAGAAATCTATCTTATTCGGCTCGTCATCCAGAGTTTTTGTATCGTCTGTATGTTTTGCGTCTTTTAGCAAAGACAATTCCCATTTTTCGGGATAAGAATCTTCCTTGCCTTCAAATTTCCAAACATCCTTGTCCGCCACGAGGCTCGAATGCCAATGCCTCTTTGAGGATGACGATCCTTTTGAGCGCATTACAACAGCCAATGTATAATCGTTTCCATACCTTGAGGAGCTGATCGTAAATTCGGGAATTATAGACCCCGGAGGTTCTTCGCCTTTAACTGTGTAAGGCATATTTATCAAATTTCCCAAGTATTCGGGAGTAGATTCCAGTATTGACACCTTGGAGCCAATAAACTGAAGATATGAATGCTCGTCCACCAGGCTACGCTTTACAGAGTCGTAGACGACGTCCGCGCGCGGGAAAAGCCCGCTTAAAGAAATGGTAGCCGGAGTGCGCGTTGAGAATCTGTTTCCCGCCATCCACACGCTCCAATGATTCGCCGAACGCAGGCTTATTGTGTCAAGCGATTTTTCCCCGACCCAAATTATCCCGCCGAGAGCCGCCATATAAACCGGCAAAACAATTACGAATTCCATGAGCACCGACCCACGGCAAGAACGCAAAAGCCTGCAAAGAAAGCCACTCATATCAATGTCCCAAATATTTGCTCAACTTTTCCCAATCCAACTTGTTGTCCTTTGAGTTTTCGTCCTTTACCAGCCCTCCCGGCGGCTTTATATTCTCCCAATCGGGCAGATCCTTTTTATCGACCTTTTTCCCATCTTTGTCCGTCCAGTTATTTTTGTCGAGCATGACTGTCTTTAAAATATTGCCTCCGGAAAGCGGATCTGGAACAAAAGTCTGGGCTGCGCTTACCCCGGCGCATAGATCCCAAGCGTGCCTTACAGGAAGAAATACCGCGTCCCAATCTGTTTCAGAAAGATTCCAAGTTTTTTCCCTGTCTGCCTTTACATATCCGACAGTGTACTCCGAACTCTCAAGCTTCTTTTTCTTGTCCGAATTATACTGTTTGTAAGCCGCGCGCGCCGACGATATGGCGCACATATATTCCGGCCTGTTTCCCCCGGCTGCGGAAACATTGAAAGCCGAAAGAATGCCCGGCGCCGTCATTGAACGCCCCTGCGGAGTAAAAGCGGCTAGCGGATTTGGGGTTTTTCTGGCTATCGCAACAGTTATTGAACCAGACTTTCCAAAAAACTCCGGAAGCAGAGTGATAGGGACTGCGGGAGTTACGAGCAATCCTATCGGATAGCCTTCCTTTATAATATTGAAGTCGTATCCGTGGTATTCCGGATGCCCTCTCCCGTAAGCGCCTCCGGGAGCTATCGGAGGCAAATGCATTGAAACATCAGCTACCTGGACGTGCACCCAACGAGTCCAAAACCAATCCCATTTTGCGTGTAGGTGGGTGCTGGTCTGTTTGTAAACCCTCCAGAAGCCCAGACTACCCTTGCGGACTATCCAGTCGTCCGTCCCGGCTCCAAATACGCTCTTTGGGGAAAAATCTTTTAAGGTCGGATCGGCAAAAGATATAAAGGCTTTTTCGTTGTCATCGGACCCCGTCATAAAGAAAAAGCTCAGCTTTTCGTCGCCGGTAGTGACATTTATAATATAGTCGTCTTTGCATTCCACCATATTGGCTACGGCTACTTGCCGGGCAGTCTCCTTTATTTTCTTTGGATATTCGGAGTGCAAATCTATCAGCTTCTTTGTCATATTTATGATAGAATAGCTGTACTTATAAATTTTTGGAAGGTTTGCAACCACGCCTTTGCCTTTTAAGTTTGCCGCTAATACATAATACAATTGGGAAATAAGAGCCTTGTCGACCCCGGTCTGTCCGTTGAATTTCTTCGCCACTAGAGGAAGCCCCAACCCGTTCCCAGTAACATTCAGCACTATGTTATTAACTAGAATATCCGTTCCGCAATTGTAATTAGTCCCAAGGACGTGCATATGGCATGGCCTATTGAGTCTCTGGCATTTTTCATAATCGCTTTTGAACTGCTTCATTATGTACTCGCAAAACATGTCCATCGCGGCGTCGAAAGAACGTTTTTGCAAATCGACATACGTCCATGCCATAGCCTTGTTTACAGTCGCCATGCGGCTCAAATAGTCAGCCTGGACAACAGCCGCGGAGTACGCCGCCGCGTCGGCGGCGTTTTGCAGCTCAATCTTCTGCCTTACTATCTCTCCGACGCCGTAAATTCCGATGAAAAGTATGCACACGGGAAGCATAAAAGCCAATGTTATCGCGAGCGCAGCCCCGTCGTTGCCCTTGCAAAGCAAGGCGCAACGCTGGAAGAAAACTTTTAATACGCCTCCGGTTGTCATTCTATCGATATGGGATATTTTAAAGTCGAGTACGGAATTGCCACAGCGCTCTTTGAAGTCAAGGTTATATAGGGTATTTTAAGCTTTTCGTCGCCGGAATCCAGCTCGACTTCATTTGAATATTCTATTAGGGCGGGATTGAGAGCGTATTCCTGCTTATCAAGCAATTCCTGCCATTTCTTTTCATCGTCGTTCTTATCTTCTTTTGCGAAAAAACTTATCAGCCTTCCTGCCACGGGAACAGTTAGAAACGCCTTGAATTTTACAGTGCACAATACGCCGCGCGGATCTAGATTTGTCGCCGAGATGTCCACATCGACCTGTTTGTCAAGATACTTTGTATTTGGCAGCCATCCCCAGCCGTCAAGCTTGCTGTAATCGTCCTTAGCCCTGTCTTTGGCGTCCTTGGAATCCGACGGAGAGGCTGAAACCACAGCCAAAATTCTCTTTACAACTTTTTCAGCCTTGCCCTTTCTCATAAGGACATTTTCGGTCATTGCGGAGCGCGCTCCCATATACGCCGAATAATGTACAACCTGCCATGCAATCATTATGTACGCAAATTGAACGGCGAACAAAAACAATACAATAAGTATCGGGAAGCAGAGAACAAACTCCAGCAACATAGCCCCATCCGCCGACTTCGCCAATTTTTTCATATTAACAGCCGCCATTATCAACTTGCATAATACACCGCCAATACCTGCAAAGACAAGTTTATAAAAAGCCCTGCCGCTATGGCCACTCCGAAGGGGACGCGGCAGGCTTCGCTTTCTGACGGCGGAAGCGACTTTCTGCCTTCCTGCCTGTCGTACTTAAAATCGAACACACAGCGCAAATAATGTTTTAGCCGCGCGGGATTGACCGCTTTAAAAAACAGCATGGCAAAAGCCAACACAAGCCCCGCAAACGAAACCATCAAAATTAGATTAAGCACATTCCCCGGACCCGCGATTATCCCGGCAGCAAAAAGCATCTTTACATCGCCGGCTCCCGCAGCGCGCAGGAAAAAAGGCAACAATAAAAATAGCGCACACACGGCACCGGTTATTAGCGACCCTACGCAATACTGTATGTCATATCCCAATGCCGCCGCTACCATAACCGCCGCTCCCCCCAGCGTGACGGAATTGGGAAGCTGCCTGGTCCGGTAATCCTTAACCGCCAAATAAAGCAGCCAAGGAGTTGCCAATATAAACTTTGCCAAAACCAACGATTCCATAACGCAAAAAAACGGGAACGCCACGCAATGCGGATTTCCCGTTTAACCATAAAATATAAAAAACTTTCGCACTTAAAACGCTGATGCCGGCCGCAAGCCGCCTACGGATTATTAGTCGTAGTTGTGCATTCCCTTGCGGTGTTCTTCTGCAGATTTTGTATCCTTTTCCGCCTGGGTCTTTATATCTTTTTGCGCGCTTACGGCAGCTTTAGCGTCGCTCATGGAACGCGTGGCGACATTCATTTCTGAAGACACGTTCTTGCCAAGCATCATTACAGCTACAACGACTGCCGCCGCTATCAATACGGCAATTATAACGTATTCCATCATTACGGCGCGCTTTTTCTTAGTTATAACATTCATTATCTGTCTCCTTTCGGAAAAATTCGCTATATATTATATAAATAGAGCAAAAAATTTTTCCGCGCTTGTCAAGCTTTCTATTGCCTTTAGAAACCTTATTTCAACCAAGCAAAATTTCTGCGGCACAGACTGCTAAACCG
>FR901577.1 GCA_000438015.1 Coraliomargarita sp. CAG:312
GATTTGACCGAGAGCGCGAAGAAAAAATCATTCAAATGCAAAGGGCTTCCAAGAATCCAAAAGGTTATGCGGAAGCCCTTTCTGTTTTAGTCAATGCTCTCGAATATCGAACGGGAGACTTTCTTGGGGAATGGGCGGGATTAAACAATGCTTTAGACCATAGAAGCGGGCAGGTATTTACTCCCTATTATGTGAGTAAAATGATTGCCCAATCTTCGGTTGGAAATCTAAAAAGGCAGGAAATTCCGCTATCAATAAATGAGCCAACCTGTGGCGCGGGAAGTATGGTAATTTCAATTTTTGACGTTTTGCGAAATCTCAATTTTTCCCCAAGAGACTTTTATATCATCGCCCAAGACATAGACATTCATTGCGTCAACATGGCATATATTCAATGCACCTTGCTCGATATTCCTGCGGTTGTTTTGCACGGAGACTCCCTAACTGATGAAATCTATGCGAAATTCCCGACTTTTTCATATTCAAGAAACTATTTGATGAAGTCGCGTTAATCTTCAATATCCACAGGTTCCTTTATCGAGTCTGCGGCGATAGAGATTGCCTTGTAAGTCTCGTCGAGTACCTCCTGCAATTTCTCCCGAATTTGTACTGCATCGAGGGTTGTAAGAATTGGCGGAAGCTCGTTTAAAAATCTGCTTTCCAAGATTTGCCGTACTTGTCCTATATGGGCGGTCCATACTTCGCGAACCTTCTCAATGGCAACATACGTTCCTTCCATTACCTTGAGTTTGATTTCCGCTTGCTTTACCTCCGCCAATAGCTTGCGGGTTTTTAACTCCTCATCTTCGGGAGCGTCTGGCTCTTTTAAGTCGTGCTTCCTTACAAAATCCCGCCACTTTGACACACTGTGCTTGCCGTTAGAATAAGGTCTGGGAGAACCTTTTATCTTTCGCCATTTATTTATGGTCTGTCTTGCTACACCGAGAATATCCGCAAGCTCGGTTGTAGTTTCGGCATACTTCACAGATTCTTCTTTTTGGCCATAAGCCTTTTCCACTATGGCGCGTTCCGTACTCGTAAGAGTCTTTCCCGAAGCGACCTTTTTTACTATATTTTCAAGGTCTTTGCTTAATATCTTTTGTCCGATGTTTTCTTCCATATAAAAAGCGGAAGTTGTCAAAAGTTCCACATAAGTTCCACCAAAGTTCCACTTATAAAAAAGCCCCCCAATCTTAGCAAAATAGAGGGTTTGCGGGTCTCATTTATACTTTTATGTGGAACTTT
>FR901578.1 GCA_000438015.1 Coraliomargarita sp. CAG:312
GGAGGAGTAGGCGGCATAAATTACGCTTGCGATTTGATAGATAATAGTATTAACTACAAGCATTACAACCTGCGCGGCGACGTAATAATGACAACTGAATCCGCAGGGAGTGTTCTTTCAGAGTTATGGTACACAGCATACGGCGAATACGAAGGTTTTGGTGCGTTGCCAAGCGATAAATACCGGGCGAACACAAAAGTTGACGACGGCGAATTGATACTGGACGGGCATCGCTACCGCAATAAAACCTTAATGCGCTTTATGTCTCCAGATCCCCTTGAATATATCGACGGCCTAAATTGCTATATATATTGTTCCAACAACCCCTGGGGCAGATTCGACCCTGACGGGTTAGCAAAAAATGATATATCAGGTATACAAGCATGGGGATGGGTTGGATATACCGCATTCTCTACAAATCCTGGTACTGAAGAACAACAAAAAGAATGGAGCCAAAGAGCTGGTGTTGCTGCAGATCTCGTTACGGCTGTTGCAGGGGCGAGTTTATCAAAAGCTGCTGTAAAAGAAGTTGCTCAAACGACAGCTAAAACTGTCGTAAAAAAAGAAGCAAAAACTACCGCTAAGATTTCCGCTAAAACAAATGCAAAAAACTCACTCAAAGATGTTGCAAATAGCTCTGTTAATGTTAAAGTAAAAAAGAAGCAGGGACATTATAGGAAAATAGAACCCTGTAAAGATACGAATGAGCCACATTCTGTATTTGCAATGAATAATAAAGGCGAAGTAATTAAATATGTTACTTTTAAACCACAATCAAATCCTAGAAATCCAAGCAAATTTGAGAGAGAAAAAATGTTTCATAGAGGGGATCTAAATGATATTAACGAGTCTCATTACTATAATGGAGAAAAAATAATAGGACCTCATATTCATGAAGGAGGGAAAGTACGAAAAGCGCGTCCAGATGAAATACCAGGATCAAAATAAAATCGAAATAGATGTAATATTTACATTGGCAAACTTATTTACAAATGAATTGCTAAGAAAGGATCTAGAAATACATTTAGATACTTTAGCTAATCCAGGTTGGTTTTTTACAATAAATTTAAATTCTATAGTGTCTTGTAATTCAAATGATTACATAGTTTTAAAGAGTATAAAAAAATCAGATAGCGATTGGATTGAATTGTTTACACAAAATAAAGAATTAAGATTTGCGGCATCTACTTTTAATTTAATTAAATCATTTAGGTTACTTTTTGAATATATAGAAAAATATATTGGTAGTGACTTTATAATTTATGGAGAAAATGAAATATTAAATAAAGTAGTAGACTGGTATTCAAGTTCGCAGAATGAAGATTGGGAGGAATATGGCGGAATACATATGGATATAAACTGTAAGAGATGTCGATTAAGAATAAAATATTATGACTTAATTTATAATTTTAAAAATTTCAAAAATTGTGAAAAAATAAAATCAGATAATGATTATTACAAATACAGCCTTGAAAATTATAGTTCTATCGGAGACGTAAAAGATGAAAAAATGTTTATAGGTTATTCTTCTCTAAATAACATAAGTAAACTATTTGAGGGTTTTTTATATAATCTTACTTTTTTAGAAGATACAAATGGTATGAATTTGTAGTAATTGAATGAGTATAGTAATTAAAATAATGTGTACCTAAAAATAATACATCAACATACGGAACATGTTGGAAAATATGGTAGTGAAAGAAATTTTCCAGATGCATGGACTGGTAAAAAAACTATAAATCCATCACAAAAAGAACATGGAGCTATTAAATAATTCATATTATTATATTTCAAATATAGTTTTATATAACAAAGAGCCGGAAAAGTCTGATATGGGAACGTACATGCGCAATCGCAATTAAAATATAACGTAAGATGAAGAAAGCAATAGGAGTTTTAGTATTAATAATATCTGTGGTATATGCTCATGCGCAGGCGGATTTTCCGAAAGATTCAAGCATGTTTAAGATTCTTGGATGGTGGGAGGCTCGCGAGAAAGATTCTATATATACATCCATAGTACACCGTTACATGGCAGGAAGTAATTTGTTAATTGAAAATTACTATGCAAATGACAGCCAAAGGTTTCATTTACATAACACATATAAATGTTCGAATTCATATTACACAATATACATAAAAGAATATTCAATGTATTTAAGACGAGGTATTAATTCAATTCATGAAACGAGTAATGACTATGTTTCCATATCAAAATGTTCCGGAAATTCTATTTATGCATATGTAGATTTACATGAATTTTCTTCCTTTAATTCTTATATAAAAGATTTTGTGTCTGATAAATTAGATAGGAATTGCATTCGTCTTTCTATAGGAAAAGATGAGATGATTAAGCAATTAAATGTAAAAGAAATCGATAGTTGGCCAGATAAAATAATAACGACAATCTTTACAAGATTGAATGAAGATGAGGTAAAGGCGGATACTAAGCACGACTTGCAAAGAATATTTTCAGACCGGTTTGATCTTTCGTTTATAAAGAGCCAGGATGAGTTGCTTGAATATTATGCGAAATTGCCCAAAGACTCATATTATTATAGTTGCAAGGAGAAGTTGGAGACATTGTCGTATTTGGTGAAGAATTTTGAGGGTAGGTGGAAATACAGCAATATACAAAACGGCGAGAGTGCCGAGTTAAAAGCTGTAAACCTAAACGGTACGGCAGTGTTATTGTTGCCGACACTGAAATATCCGCAGAAACTGAGTTGCTGCCAACAGCGTATTTTACATATCCATTCATTTATCCGGTTATAGAAAAATGGGTAGGGCAAATAGTTGCAAACGCCAAAGTAAAAGTGCCAAATTTACTGTTAAAATTCAATATAGACGGTTTAGGTTCTGCCTCTGAAAATGGGAATATAATGTATATTCCGACATATGTATATATTAGGGATAATAAAGAAAAAGATATCTATAATATATTTAGGGATAAATTTTACTCTAAATATATAAAAAAAGAAGGTAATAAATATTATTTTAAGAGTTTCATTCATTATAATAAAGAGATAATAGATGAAGACGGCAAGAAGTATCTTGTTTCAAGGCGTCGTGATGTATATTTAAAATGGGAGATAAACGAGGATTTTAGTGTAGTTGACGAATACCTAGATTTGTGCGACGGCAACGGGTGGCAGCACACCGTAAAATTTGAAAAAATAAAATAAATGAAAAAATAGCACAAATTATTCTTGACATTGCATGGCCAAATAGTAAAAAATGT
>FR901579.1:0-12986 GCA_000438015.1 Coraliomargarita sp. CAG:312
TTTGTCACGATGTAGTCTATCGTCGGCTCAAAGCTGGCGGGCGTCTCGCGCGTTATGTCGTTGCGAAGCTCGTCTAAAGAATATCCTACAGCCAATTTTGCAGCAATCTTTGCAATTGGGAAACCAGTCGCCTTAGAAGCCAATGCGGAACTTCTTGAAACGCGCGGGTTCATTTCTATTACAATCATTCTGCCGTCCTTTGGATTCACGGCGAACTGGATATTTGAGCCGCCAGTCTCGACGCCGATTTCGCGTATGACCGCAAAACTTGCGTCGCGCATAAGCTGGTATTCCTTGTCGGTGAGAGTCAATGCGGGAGCGACAGTTATGGAGTCTCCGGTGTGTACGCCCATGGGGTCGAAGTTTTCGATGGAGCAAATCACCACGCATTGGTCTTTGTGGTCGCGCATTACCTCCATCTCAAATTCCTTCCATCCAAGCAGGCATTCCTCTACGAGGACTTCAGACACGGGAGATGCGCTCAGCCCAAACGCGACCATTTTTTCATATTCTTCCCGGTTGTATGCGATTCCCCCTCCTGTTCCGCCCAAAGTAAAGCTTGGGCGAATAATCACGGGGAATTTATTCCAAGACTCAATCCAATCAACGGCCTCCTTCATCTCGTGGACAGTCGTGCTTTGGGGGATGTCCAAGCCAATTTTCAGCATGGCTTCGCGGAAAAGCTGGCGGTCTTCGCCTTTTTCGATTGCCTCCTGTTTTGCGCCTATAAGCTCCACCCCGTATTTTTCGAGTATACCGCGCCGAGCCAATTCCAAGGATAGATTGAGGCCGGTTTGCCCGCCCAGCGTCGGAAGGAGAGCGTCGGGACGCTCTTTGGCTATTATTTTTTCGAGAACTTCCGGAGTTAGCGGCTCAATATAAGTGACATCGGCAAAGTCTGGGTCGGTCATGATGGTTGCCGGATTGGAGTTAACAAGCACAACCTTGTATCCCTCTTCCTTCAAGGCTTTGCAGGCTTGTGTTCCGGAATAGTCGAACTCGCATGCCTGTCCTATAACTATTGGCCCCGAGCCAATTATCAGTATCGTCTTAATATCGGTGCGCTTTGCCATATTGTTGTTTTTAAATCCAGACGGGTTTTCTTATATATAAATCCCGTCGAAAGTAGCCACTATACAAGCGCGCCGCAAGCTTTTTTTAAGACCTCTATTTTCGCGGCAAAAAGTCATTTTTTTCAAAAGAGTCGCTGACGCGACTCCATTTTTCGGAAGTTTCCGCATCCCGCAGGATTAAATGCCGCTGCAATCCGTTCCAAAGCAGCAGGCCATAACGCGCGAGAGAGCCTAACCGTTCCGCTAGGCCAAGCCGTGCAAACCGAGCCTGCGGCAATGAATATTTCTGCCGGAAGCCCAATCTGTTTTCATGCATAAATTAAAGCATTTCCGGCAGGAACGGCTTAAGTATTTTTACGGACTCTGAGCGATCCAAGCCTGAATTCTGCAAGGTCCAAGCCAAGTCGATTACATACCTGTATTTCGCGCTGCCCGGCAGCGATGGACATAGATCCGCAGCCACCCTAAATGCGCTCGCTGCAAGAGCTTTGTCCTTTGCCGCGCACTGTTTGGCTATATCGCATATTGTCCCGAATGAAACGGACGGATCGGATCTGTCTATATTGAGAATAATAAACTTCAATGCCGAATCGACTCCCCCGACCGACGCCATGTTGCGGGCTACTATGTCTGAAGTCGATGAAAACATATTTGAGTCCTCTTTACCGATAGCTTTGCAAAGTTCCAAAGCTTTATTGTTTACAGTTTCGCACAGTTTTTTATCGGCGCCGTTTTCAATGAGAGCTGAAGCCAAAAGCGCAATATCGCGCGAGGGATTTGATTTAGATTCTTTTCCAACCTTTAATTCTTCAAATTTGAAAGGCTCAAGCCACGAATAGTCCTGGGAATTTAAATCAATTTTCGACACGGCAAGCTCAAAATTTTTCTTGTCTCCGTTTGCCAACGATATTGCCGCAACATGCGCAAGCGCCCTGTTGCGAGCCGAAACGTCTTTAATAGTCGAAGCTATGCCCGCCGCCTCAACGCCCAATCCTTGGCTGGCGACACCCCCGGAAAGCTCTACTAGAAAAGAATTTTTTGTATCCCCTTCAGGCAAGCGCGCGGACAATGCTATTGCCAAAGTGTAGTTCTTGCCGGAACTTGCCTGCTTTGCAATAGAGTTGAAAACGTTCGCAAAGATTTCGGGAGTTTTCAGCGTTTGAGCTATCGAGATGGCGTTGCTCTCGTCCCCAAGGTTGGAGAACGCAAGCGCGAGCGTGGCCATGGCTTTTTCTCGAAGGTCGGCTACGCTGATTTTCAATATATCGCTGCGCGCCGACTGCAAGATTTTTGAAAATTCCGCTTTAAGCGCATCGGAAGCGCCCTTAGCCTGTTCCGCCTTTTGGCGCAAATTTTCAATTGCCTGCATATCGTAAGAGACCAGCGCAGCGTCGCTGCGGGCCTGGGTTAAAAACATTTTTTCATTGGCTATTTTCAATTTTGGAGCAATCGCTTTGGCTTTTTCCGGCTCTGAGCCGTCCCCTTTGGCGGAAGGCTTCGAATCCGGCGGATTTAACCGCTTTAATAGAACGCTTTTGCTTGTTGCGTCGGAAATTTCGCGGGCGCAGGCTAAAATCATGTCGCGCTTTTTAGAGTCGTAGCTCTTGGAAGCAAGAATCTTTTCGGCGAGATGGCGTATGGCGTCGTCTCTTTTCTCCTGGGACACCGCTATAGCCCAGACAGCGTCCAACGGATATATTTTTTCGTCGGTAAATAGCTTCAGCTTGGGAATAACGACGGAATTCAACTCGGCGTACGTGCAAGGGCCAATGCGGGTTGAGCCGTCTGTGACAACTTTGAGCGCAACGGGCGTTTCAGGATAGTCTATAATTATTTTTTCAACGTCCGCGCGCGCCTGGTTGCAAAGTTCAAGGGCTGCCGTATAATCTGCGGAATCAAAAGCCGCCTGGGCGGCCGAAACCTTTTGCGCCGCTTTTACATAACTGCGGCTTGCCGACTTTTCGTTTGACTCGGCGCATGCGCACAAAAGGCACGCCAAACTGAAAACTGCTGTAATAAAAATTCTCTGCATAGGTAATGGATTTTGCTTCGGTTGACTCAAAAGTAAAGATAAAATGCTACAAAGAAAATGCGCTGTTCCTTACCCCCGAGCTAAAACGGCGCGAATTTGTCCGCATCCGGCTCATTTGGCGGCAGAATCCGCAAGCTCGCGCATGCGGATTTCTCCAGACAATCCAGACGGCACCGGCGCGGATTTTGAGGCGTCGAACGGCCTGTATTTTATGTCCACAAAATTTATTTCCCTAAATGTGCGCCACTTTACTTTGTCGATGTCCATCTTTATTATTCTGTTGAACGACAAATTTGTGACCCGTATTTCCAAAAGATTTTTGCCGGTTTTGAGCACTTTGGACGGAATGCGCAAAACGTACGGCACGCACCACAAAGCCCCGACTTTGTTTCCGTTTACAAAAACAGTCGCCATTTCGCGCAAGTCTCCCAAATCGATTTCGAGATCCTTGGAAGAGTCCGGGCATTCAAATTCCGTCGAGTAGGCTGCTTCCCCGCTAAAATAGAGCATTTTTTCGTCGCCAAGCTCCGTCCAATAACGCGGCTCGTCCAACTCTGCCGGAGGCGGCAGGCAAGGTTCCCCGCGCAAAAATTTCAATTTCCATTTGCCGTCAAGGCTTCTCCATTCTCCGCATTTTGGAAATTCCAATCTTTCCAGCCCCTCCGAATCTCCAGCATAGACCATGCACGATTTCCCCGGAGGCAAGCGGAGAAAGAACTTTGTGCCGTTTGCGGACGCTTCGGGAACGGCAAATTTTTTGCCTGTAAGCGGATCCTCAAACACGTCGCACTTTTTTGACAGGGCTATTTCGGATTCAAAAAACTTGCTTCCCAAATTTGATATGAAATAGAACGCGCCGTCCGGAGACTTCTTGCGGATAAACTGCAAGCCTTTATCCGAAAGGGTTTCGCGGCAAATTCCCAATTCATTTAAAATCGCGGGCACATCCCCCGAACGGACGTTTTTCTCCGCCGCGATTTCGGCGGCTATTTTCTCAGCCCTAGCCCTGCGCTCCGAAACGTTAAAATACCCGTCGACATCCTTCGGAGGGCGGTTTTCAAATACTATTTTTGCGCCGGCGCGCGCGAGAGACAAGAGATTTTCGTAAGTGTGAACGGGAATCTGCCCGGAATCTGGAACTACAATTGCATCGTAAAGCGCCCCTCCGGAGGTTTTCAAAGAACCGCCGGAAAATTCCAAACCAGCTATTTGGGCGTCGGAAATAAAATCGAAAGAGTATCCGCGCGCGTCGAGAATTCTGGCGAGATTGTCGAAATTTTCGCACCTTTTTAACCAATCCGACGCCTTATGCACGTCAAACATCAGCACTTTATGCTCACCGCCGGAACTTTTCCAAAATGCGTGGACCGGGAAATACAGAAGAATATTGTTGTCGGGCCCGGATTCTTGAAGGCGGCTCTGGACGCGCTCTATATATTTGCAAAGGTATGGCAGATATTCGGCAAAATGCGAATGGTAGTTAAAGTTTGTGGACGCGTAGAACAGGCGCCCCGGAAACGGCTTTGAAATAGGGGAATAAGTAGAGCCGTGAAAAATTATGTGGTTTATTCCTCCCAAAAACAGATCGTCAACCTGCGGCTTTATCTGCGAAAGCGATACCTTAAAATGGTTGGCAAGCCAAGTTGCGGTCTCGGACGACACTAGCTTTTTTCCCGACACGTTCGCTGCTGAAGAAGCGAATTTCATCATCATTTTATCTGGCCTACCAAAATGCTCACGCTCGTAGTCTTCGTCAACCCGCACAAGGGGAATGTCGAAGGCGCTGGAACCGAAAGACTCCGTTTCGGGAATGTCGCTTGCAGCGTATAAATCGCAGAGATTTCCAGGGGAGCCGTGCGCCTGGTATCGGCTCAGGCCGCCGAGTTTTTTTGCTGTAGCTGCGTACTCCCGAATGAAGTCGAGCAGCAATTCAGACAATGTGCGGTGATAGTCCTGCCAAACCCTCTCGTCTAAATTTCCGGAAGCAAGGCCCGATTTAAACGGGGCGAAATCGTATCCGCGCCGGGCTTTAAATTGCCCGTCGAAATCGCCAGTGTAATTCGCCCCGAATACCTCGTACGAATCGTTGTAAAACGCCCTGATAATTCCCTTGTTTTCGGATGGTTCAAAAGCTTTGTAGAAATCACTGGCGTAATCTTTCATCGCCCGAACGCTAAACGGGTTTAATACCAAGCCCTCGCCGCCGGGAGCCGCGCGCTTTACTTTTTGATTTGTCGGAACGCATCCGCCCGAATCCGACAATTTCTTCGCGGAATCTTCGACGGACACGTTTTTACCGCCAAACGGCCATCCGGTGCCAAGCGTCATATCAATTCCCATACCCAGCCTCTTGCATTCGGATGATATGTAGCGCAGATTTTCCATCCACTTAGGGGATAGAAAATCAACATAGTTGTTTTCATCTCCGACTTCGCCGTAAATCGGGACAATGCTTATTCCGCCGATATTGGCGCCATGCATAAACTCAAGCTGAGCCGTAATATCTGCAGGCTCCATCGAGCTTCCCATTACGTGCCAAAATGTCCACGGTTTTGCCGTTTGCGAGGTTTGCGCATGCGAAGTTAAAACGCATGCGCAGCAGCATATAAAAAACGCGGCAAGAAATCTCATCCGAAATTCCTCCGTAAATGCCAAGACTGGTTAGTCTCGATTGTTTGACGCCGCAAAAAGATACAGCAGCCAGCCCAAGGACGAAATGAAAGCCGCAACATAAGTAAACGCGGCGGCATCCAAGACATCCTCAACCCCGCGAGCCTCTCCGCCTTCGATTATTCCAAGTTCGCGCAGAGCGGCTTTTGCGCGCGTGGAGGCGTTAAACTCGACCGGAAGGGTGACCAACTGGAATACCGTCAAGACAAGGTAGATTGCAACTCCCGCATAAATGAGCATCGGGCTGTGGAACAAAAAGAAACCTCCAAGCATCACTATCGGCAAGAGGGAGCATGCAAAGTTTGTAATCGGGACAAGCGCCATGCGCAAATTCAGCGGCGCGTATTGGCATTTATGCTGTATGGCGTGCCCAGCTTCGTGGGCGGCGACGCCGAGAGCCGCCAAAGACGTGCTGTTATAAACTTCTCCGCTTAGCGCCAAGACTTTCTTGGTGGGGTCGTAGTGGTCGGTCAAATGCCCGCCTATTTCCACTATTTTCACGTCCGATATTCCCGCGGCCCTCATAACAGCAGCAGCCGCATCGCAACCGCGCAGCCCTGAGCGGGAGCGAACTTGGGAGTATTTGCCATACGCGCTGCTTATTCGGGACTGCGCATACATGCCCACTATTAAAGGCACAATTATCAGTATTAGAAAATTCATTGTGTCTGTCCTATTTGTTGTATTGTGTTGATTTTGAAGTTGTACGAAAAAGATCCGGCGTTTTCGAGAAAAAAGTCGGTCATTTTTGTTTCCTCTTGTATATTATAACGTCAAATTGCTCCGATTCTAAAATCTTTTCGGACGGCTCGAAATCGGCGGATATATCGGGGAAAAAGATGTCCCCATCCGGCGACATTTTCACGCGGCTCAACACGACCTCCGAACACATTGGCAGAGCCTGCCGGTATATTTCCGCCCCCCCGCAAATCCAAACGGTGCGCGGATCGCAACGGTAGCGCGCGGCAAGCTCTTCCAGGCTTTTAGCTGTTTCCGCGCCGCTGAAAACGCCCCCGCGCGACGTGAGAACCACATTTTCACGCCCCGGCAGCGGGCGCCCCCCAAGGCTCTCCCAAGTCCGGCGCCCCATGGCGACTACGCCTCCAAGGGTGGTGCGTTTGAAATGCTTAAAATCTTCGCTTATGTGCCACGGTATTTTCATGCCGCAGCCTATGACGCCGTTTTGAGCAACCGCAACTATGGCTTTAAATTCGCTCATACGGCAATCGGGGCTTTTATTGTCGGATGGGGATCGTACCCTTCGAAGACAAAATCATCGAAAACGAAATCCTCCAAATTTTTCCGCTCTGGATTGAGCCGTAAAACAGGCAGCTTGCGCGGTTCCCGACCGAGCTGGGTGCGCACCTGCTCAAGATGGTTCTTATATATGTGGAGGTCGCCGAAAGTGTGGACAAACTCGCGCGGCTTCAAACCGCAAACCTGCGCTACCATCATAGTCAGCATCGAATAGGACGCAATGTTAAACGGAACGCCCAAAAACAAGTCGGCGCTGCGCTGATATAGCTGGCAGCTGAGCTCGCGGTTTGGGGTGACGTAGAACTGGAATAAAGCGTGGCATGGCGGCAGCGCCATCTTGTCGAGCTCTCCGGGATTCCACGCGCAAACGATATGCCGCCTCCCGAAAGGATCTTTTTTAATTCCTTCGACCAAATTTTTAAGCTGGTTAACTGAACGCCCGTCTGGAGTCCGCCAGTCAGTCCACTGGGCGCCGTAAACCCTGCCCAAATCTCCGTTGGCATCAGCCCATTCGTCCCAGATTGTGACTTTGTTGTCGTTTAAAAATTTTATATTGGTGTCGCCCTTTATGAACCATAAAAGTTCGTATATGATTGAGCGGGTATGGAGCTTTTTTGTGGTAAGAAGCGGAAAGCCGCCGCGCAAATCGAACCGGGCCTGCGCCCCGAACACACCGATTGTCCCCACGCCCGTGCGGTCGGAACGCTCCTCGCCGCGGTCGAGAACTAGCCTTAGCAAATCCAAATACTCTTTCATTTCTCCATTGTTTAAAAATTCGCCCCAAAGATTGCACAAATTCAAAAGCGTTTCAAATCTTTTGTTGGGGACGGGCGAAAACTCTGGACGCTTGACTTTTTTCCTGCGCCGTGATTTTATCGCGTAAACAATTGTCAATATGCCTGAATATAGATCAAAGAAAAGTTTTACCGGCAGAAACATGGCCGGCGCGCGCGCGCTATGGCGCGCCACCGGAGTAAAAGAAGAGGATTTCGGCAAGCCCGTTATTGCCGTGGTAAACTCCTTCACGCAATTTGTCCCGGGGCATGTCCATCTGGATAAAGTCGGAAAATATGTCCGCGAGCAGGTTGAAAAAGCAGGAGGAATCGCGCACGAATTTAACACCATAGCCATAGACGACGGAATCGCAATGGGGCACGAGGGAATGCTATACTCCCTGCCCTCCCGCGAACTAATAGCCGACAGCGTGGAATACATGTGCGCCGCCCACTGCGTCGACGCAATGATATGCATTTCAAACTGCGATAAAATCACTCCCGGCATGATGATGGCGGCAATGCGACTTAACATTCCCGCGATATTTGTTTCGGGCGGCCCTATGGAAGCGGGCGTCGGCAAACTATCGGACGGAGAGAGAAAGCTGGACTTAATCGACGCAATGATAGCCGGCGCAAACCCGAACGTCTCTGACGCCGATTCCGAAATTATGGAGCGCAACGCATGCCCCACTTGCGGATCTTGCTCAGGAATGTTCACTGCAAACTCAATGAACTGCCTTGCCGAGGCCATAGGCCTGGCTCTACCCGGAAACGGAACAGTTGTGGCGACGCACGCGGCGCGCAAAAGGCTGTTCGCAGACGCCGCAAAAAGAATTGTAGACATGGCAAAAGCCTATTATGAAAACGGAGACGAATCCGTACTGCCACGCTCGATAGCCCGCCGCGACTCTTTCCTCAACGCCATGAGGCTGGATATTGCAATGGGCGGCAGCACAAACACTGTTTTGCACCTTTTGGCGATAGCCCGCGAAGGCGAAGTAGATTTTTCAATGGCAGATATAGACGCGCTCTCCAGGGTGACTCCCTGCATATGCAAAGTGGCGCCAAGCACTCAAAAAGTCCATATTCAGGATGTCCACCGCGCCGGCGGAATAATGGCAATCCTCGGCGAGCTAGCGCGCGCAGGGCTTCTCAACACCCAGATGGGCACGGTTTACGGCCCCACAATCGGCGAAGCCATTTCAAAGTTCGACATAACCTCGCCCGCATGTTCCGAGGAGACAAAGAAATTCTACCGCGCCGCCCCCGCAAACAAATACAGCATTGAAGCGTGGTCGCAGGAAAACTACTACGACTCAAACGACACCGACCGCAAATCCGGCGCCATCCGCAATGTTGAAAACGCCTTTAGCAAGGACGGCGGACTCGCCGTCTTGCGGGGCAATATAGCCGTCGACGGCTGCATAGTAAAGACCGCCGGAGTCGACGAATCCATTTTAAAGTTCCGCGGCACAGCAAAAGTGTTCCACTCTGAACAGGATGCAAGCCTAGCAATACGCGGCGGGAAAATAGCCCCCGGAGACGTTGTCGTAATCCTTTACGAAGGGCCCCGCGGAGGTCCCGGAATGCAGGAAATGCTCTATCCGACAAGCCATTTAAAGAGCATGGGGCTTGGCAAAGTCTGCGCGCTGCTAACTGACGGAAGATTCTCCGGCGGCACTAGCGGCCTGTCTATAGGACACGCCTCACCCGAGGCTGCAGACGGCGGCGACATAGCGCTAATCGAAGACGGCGATATGATAGACATAAATATTCCCGAGCGTTCAATATCCCTAATGATTTCCGATGCCGAACTGTCAGAACGCCGCAAAAAAATGCTCGCAAAAGGCAAGGACGCATACAAGCCGGTTCGCGACAGAATCGTGCCGAAATCGCTGCAGTTCTACGCGCGCTCGGTATCCTCGGCCGCAGACGGCGCAGTGAGAAAACTCTAAAAGCAAACGGCGGCAAGGCTATATGAAAAGCATGACGGGTTTTGGGCGCGCGGTATCAGACTGCGGAGATCTTTCCATAACGCTCGATGTTTCATCGGTAAACAAGAAAGGGCTTGAAATCTGCGTAAGCCTGCCGCGCGAATGGCAAGCAATGGAGCGCGCAATTGCCCAGCAAATTAGGAAAAGTTTTTCCCGCGGCAAGGTAAACGTCGCGTGCAGAGCGGATTTCAAAAAGAAGCCCGGCTCTTTCTCCATCGATGCAAAAGCCGTATCGGAAGCCCTGGATGAACTCCGCAAAACTTGCGAAGCTACCGGAGTTGAATTTGCTCCAGATGCCGGTTTGCTTTTAAAACTCAACGATTGTCTCACCCAGCAAAATTCGGAGTTTCCATCCGACTGGGAAAATTTTTCCGCGGCGGTAGAAAGCTGCGTTGAATCGGCCCTTGAGAAATCAGAGAGCATGAGGCAAACCGAAGGCATTGCTCTCAAAAACGATTTGGACGCGCGCCTCAATGCGCTGTCTGGAATGCTCGCGGAAGTGGAGAACGCCTCCAAAGGCACAGTCGAAAAATACAAAGGCCTTCTTATGCAGCGCCTTTCGAACTCTGGTTTGGAATTCGACTTGAACGACGAGCGCGTTTTGCGGGAAATTTGCCTGTTCGCAGACAAATGCGATATTTGCGAAGAAATCACCAGGCTGAAAAGCCACATAGCCCAGTTCGCGGCCACAATGGAGGAATCCGACGCCGTAGGGCGCAAAATGGACTTTATCTGCCAGGAAATGGGACGCGAAATTAACACAATTGCAAGCAAGGCAAACAATTTGGATTTGACGAAGCTTGCAATCAACATGAAAAACGAGCTTGAACGAGTCAGGGAGCAAATTCAAAACGTCGAATAAACCGCGCCCGCCGTTGCCCAACGTTTCTTTTGTCAGATCTTTGCAAGCATATAGGAACACGTTGCGACTATTGCCGCGGCGGAAAGAAATACGGCAACGGCAGCTTTGCAATAATATTTCCTGCGCCATTTCTTAAAGTACAAATGGGAATATTTGTCGCAACCGGATACTGAGGCATGTCTAATTTCTAATACGGTGGAGTCTAAAAGAGAATCTATTATATCGCGCAAAACGAACAATAATATAAAAACCGACATAAACATAATCAATGCCGATAAGACAAACGGCACGGAAATTATTCCGTCAGCGCTTCCAACAAAGCATATCTTCATATTAGCAAATTGTTTCTAATATTATTATAATATAAGTCAATACATTATTTAACAAATGAATTATAAAAAAGTATTTTTCATGATAGAAAGCACAATATATATGCATTAAACAGGCAGCAATGCCGCTGCGAAAAAAAATTTTTTATTTGCGTAAAAATTCAATTTTGCGAAACTTTAACCCCGTTGAAAAAATCCAATAACAGCATAAATCCTTTTTTGGAGGTAATGGAGTCCATGCGTCCGCTTTTTGCTTCGCTTGAGAAATACCTGTTGCAGCAGGCCATGACCTTTGAAAAAGAAGTGCGCGCGGCAGCAAAGGAGTCAATTTCGCCCAAAGGGAAACTAATAAGGCCAACGCTCGTATTCGCCGCAGCTGCCGGAGGGAATGCCGACAAAATGTCGCTTATAAGGCGCGCGGCGATAGTTGAACTAACCCACCTTTCCACCTTGATACACGACGACGTAATAGACAACGCGTCCGTTAGAAGGGGAGCCGCCACTCCAAACAAAAAATACGGAGCGCGCACAGCAATACTTCTAGGTGACGCAATTTTTGCCCATACAATGTCCATTACTTTCGAGGAGAACGACGCCGCGCTGTCAAAGAAAATCGCCAACTGCGTCCGCACAATTTGCGAGGGCGAAATCCGCCAAACATTGGCGGACAGAAAAAAGAATGTCACCCGCCGGCGGTACTACGAAATAGCCTACGGAAAGACTGCGGTTTTGTTTGAGCTTGCCTGCGCATTGGGCGCGATGGCGACAACCTCGAAAGAAGGATGGATAGAAGCCGCAGAGGAAGCGGGCAAGCAATTGGGCATAGCCTATCAAATATACGACGATATTTGCGACTGGTTTATGTCGGAATCGGACGCAGGGAAAACGCTCGGTACCGACCTTATTTCCGGCAAGCAAACGTATCCTCTCATTATATTGATGGAAAAACTCCCTAAAAAGGAGTCCGCGAGACTTGCGAGGAATTTGCCGGAATCCAACCCATCTGAAATAGCCTCGCAAATGCGCGCTCTCGACGTTCCGGATGAATGCTCGAAGGAATTTATGCGGCGCGTGTCAATGGCTGAAAAGATTCTTCAAGGCTATCCGGCCGAAGGCAAAAAGCTAAACGAATTTTGCGCCGCAATGCGCAAGCTCAAGCTTGGTTGAAGCTGGAATTATGCGCAGGCAAAGCCACAACCTATATGCGGCGGGAATTTCGCACGACTGCGCAAATGCGCAATTAGTCGGGAAATGCTCACTTGCCCCGGACGAATGCACTGCTATCGAGGATAATTTGCTGAAGAACTCCGATATTTCTGAAATACTCATTTTAAGCACGTGCAATAGATTTGAATTTTACTTTGCGGCAGATTCCGCGGAATCCTCAGAAAAGATTCTATACGAGTTGGCTCGCATTGGCAAACCCGCTGGGGATTTTAGGGAAAATTCATATGAATTTTCGAACAAGGGCGCTTTGCAGCACATATTTGAAGTAGCCTCCGGACTAAAATCCCAAATGGTTGGAGAAACCGAAATTCTAGGGCAAGTAAAAGCCGCCTATGCGCGCGCATGCGCGGCGGGACATTGCGGGGCAATACTAAACGCAGCATTCCAAAAAGCCGCTCAATGCGCAAAATGGATTAGGACAAATACGGATATCGGCCATGGCAAAATAAGCCTTGGCAGCGTTTCCGCCGAACTGGCTGCGAGAATTTTTGAAGATATATCCAAAGCAAAAATATTGCTGATAGGATCCGGTGAAGCCGGAAAACTTGTTGCAGACGCCCTGTTTGTAAGAGGCGCGCACAATATAACCGTGGCAAGCCGCACATGGGCAAACTCAAACGAACTGGCTAAAAAGGTCGGGGCAACCGCCGCATATTTGCAGGACGCGCTTTCTGAAATATCAATTTTCGACATAGTAATATGCGCGAGCCGCTCTCCTAGCTACTTAATAACGCTCGAATCGGCGCGCGATGCCATATGCGCGCGC
>FR901579.1:12994-20014 GCA_000438015.1 Coraliomargarita sp. CAG:312
CGCGATGCCATATGCGCGCGCGCAAGCAATCCGATGTTTCTCATAGATTTGTCTGTGCCGAAAAACATAGACCCATATTGCGGAGATCTGGAAGGAATTTTTCTCTACAATCTCGACGACCTCTCCAAGATAGCCAATGAAAACATACAAGCAAGAATGGGAGAAATTGGCCTCGCAAAGACTGAAATAACCAGGCGTTCTTCTATGGTAGCCGAAAGGCTCTTTACAAAAGCCTCGCTTTAACATCCCTGCCGAAATATTTTACAATCTGCAAAATTAACATTCCGTATTTGCAAGCTTTCCTCAGAAATTTAGGGGAAGCGGATAATTGGGGAGGATCTGCCGGATAAAATCTTCGCTGCACAAGAAGAACATCCGCCCCATCGTAAAATCTCCGCCCGCATGGAACTAAACAAGAGATAATAACACAAAAAAAGCGCGATTTTAAGTCTCGCGCTTTTTCTTAAAAACAGGTATTAAAGCTGGTTCCACACCAACGCCGACGCCCCCAAAATTGCGGCATCGCTTGCGGGAAGTTCAGACGGCAAGACTTTTACTTTGTTCCGGAAAACCGACATCAAATGCCGCTCCATTGAATCGACAGTCGGCTTTAAAAGCAAGTCTCCGCTTTTTACCGGCCCGCCGAACAAAAATATTGCCGACGGTCTTGAAAACAAAACAAAATCCGAAAGGCATCTTCCCAAAATATTTCCCGTGATTTGATAAGTTTCGGCAGCGGCTTTGTCTCCTGCCCTTGCAGCGTCCTCAATTACGCGGGCGTCGAGTTTGTCCCAAGTACAATTGGCTATGGAGGATTTGCCGTTATACTTTGCCACCATTTCCAAAAAAGTGCGCTTTATGCCGGTCGCCGAAGCATATGTTTCCAAACATCCGCGGTTTCCACAGCCGCATAGCCTTCCGTTTGGAACCGCGCATACATGCCCCAATTCTCCGGCAAATCCATCAGCGCCCAAAACGAGCTTGCCGTCTATAATTATCCCCGACCCCAAACCGGTCCCCAAAGTTATTACGATAAAGTGGTCGAGATTTCTACCGCCGCCGTAGATTTTCTCTCCAAGAGCAGCGGCGTTTGCATCGTTGCTTAGATAAATATGTTCGTATCCTACTGCCATACGCAGGGTTTCCACAATCGGCGCGCTTCTTCCAAAGGGCAGATTCGGAGCATAATCTATTGTCCCCTTATAGTAATTGCCGTTCGGAGCGCCTATTCCAACTCCCATGCATTCGCCGTCGGTTGACGACGTCAAAAAGCTTACAGCTTGAATCAACCCCTCCATATACGAAGCAAAGTTGTCGTAATCCGTTGTCTTAAACTCGTGGCGCTTAAGAACAGAACCCTTTTCGTCAACGACTCCGAGTTTCGTGTTTGTACCGCCAATATCTACGCCAATTGCATATTTCATAATCAAAAATTAAAATGTTATATCGAATTTAATATGAATAATTTTAAAAAAAAGCTCAAATCAAAAATTATAAATACGCACTTCAATAAAAAACCCGTTCCGCCAAATAAAAAATAATGTTCCCCCCGGCACAGTTTATTGATGCAAATTATATCCCCATCCATTTCGCCGCTCTCCCATATAAAACATACCGAATTCCAGCAAACCAGCTTTCCGCTAGTTCGTTGGCGAGCGCTTAAATCCGACAAAAATACGCCGAATCCACAGCAAGGATTCGGCGCAGAAACTATACAAACTACAAAACTATTTGTTTATTATGACGCAAACGCGGCAAATTTTGTTCAAATAAATATTAAATTTTTTACAAAACAATACGGCGCGCAAAATCCCCAAACCGCAACATTATGATTTAAAGCATCTTGCGCTATACAATATTAGCCATAAAAAAGTTGAAAAAATTTTATTATTGCTGCACATTCCATTCCGAAAAGAATAGCAGAGTGGAAACAAAAAACACACGCATAGGAATACTAGGGGGAAGTTTTGATCCGATTCATAAGGCGCATTTGGCCATTGCCGAATCAGCATACGAACAATCGGGCCTCTCTAAAATAATATTTATACCCGCAAAACAAGCTCCTTTGCGCGACGCCCCGGTAAGAGCGCAGGACGCAGACAGGCTGGCAATGTTAAAACTTGCCTTGCGAAACTTCAAATACCCGTATGAAATTGACGAATTTGAAATTCGACGCCATCAAACCAGCTACTCGATTGACACTGCCCTGCACCTTTCAAACAAATACCCTGGCGCCGAACTATGCTGGATAATCGGGGCGGACCATATAGGCAAGCTCTCTCAATGGAAGCAAATAGAAAAACTCGGAAAGATAATCTCCTTTATATGCGCCGTTAGGAACGGATACGACACCGATGAAACTCTTATCCCCCAAGGTGTCAAACTGGAGTTTATAGACTTTGCCCCCCTACCATACAGCTCCACGGAAATCAGAAACCGCCTCAAAAACGGGCTTGACTGCGATTTAATGCTCGACCCGTCTGTAAAAAAATATATTCTAGAACACAGATTATATGAAAAATAATATGCAAGCAGAGAAAACCCCGACAGCCAAGAAGACATCCAAAACATCGGCAAAAAAGCCTGCCGCAAAAAAAACAGCCGCGAAGAAAGTCTCCGCAAAAAAAACAGCGGTAAAAAAGACCGCCGGCAAAAAATCCGGAACAAAGAAGCCGTCTGAAAAAAAGGCGACAAAACAACCAAAAATTCCCGTTGACCCGACATTGGAAATAATAAAGAAGTGCCGCGACGCAATGGACGACAAAAAAGCAGAAGACATAAAAGTTCTGGACGTGCGCGGAAAATCCCCAATTACAAATTATTTTATAATTGCCACAGCCACCAGTACTCCGCACCTGCGCGCGCTTGCAGGAGAGCTTGAAAAAACCCTGAAAGAACTCGGAGTGAAAGCAATAGGCAGAGACTATAATTCCGACAGCGGATGGGTTGTCGTCGACGGGTTTGACTTCATGGCGCATATATTCCTGCCTGAAGAACGCGGCATGTACGGAATAGAGTCGCTCTGGAAAGACGCCGATATAGTTGATTTCCAATAGGCTATTTTTCCAAAAATCAACACCGGGCGCCGTATAACCTGCGCCCGTTTTAAGCCTGAGAAAAACATTCTATACGCCTATTTGCGATTTGCGCGCCGATTTCTGTCGTTTTCCCGTTTTTAACCGCAATTCGTTATTGCGCATCTTTCCGGTTTTTCATCAGGCATTTTTGCGTTCTCGCCTACAATCTAAAAAACATGCCGGAACACCGCATAAAGCACCGCAATAATCCGGCATCTTTTCACAAATAATTTTATATACGCGTCTATTTATTACTAGCCTGCAATCTTCCAACAACTGCCTCGCCGCAGCTAGTTCTTTCCGGACGCGTCCTGAACCATCTGGCCTCTGCAGCAGACTGCTATTTCAAAACGTTTTCTCGGGAAAATTTTTTTGCATATTGAAAATCTTAGCGCGCATAACGAAGAATCCTAACTTTAACCGGCAGTTTTCCAATATTCCGCACGCGGCGACACAGTAAAAAATTTAAAACGGCAGGAAAACAAAAACCCATGGATTCTATCCGCTCCCGGCTCTATATCCGAATCAAACAGACGCGTATACCATAAAGCTCGCCCAGATAAAGTTTTACCAATAAATAGCATTTATAAAAACATTGTGGAAAGATGCGGCGTCTAAATGGCGTCCAAAGTGTCCCGCTCTATTTTAATATGCTGCGGGGAAACTTCTTTTTTATCCAAAGGATTTTACCCAATAATTCCCATGCTTGGAAACGTGCGAACTCCTACAAAGTAAACAATGCCAAAACGCAAAAAAACGCGCGCTTGAGAATATGCCTGCATTTTGCGCCGATTCTCCCGCATGGTGCGTGCCGCGAGAGCTTCCGCGCATGTGGCGACTGGAAATTCCGCGCCCGACAGGCATATGCTAAAGCGCATTCCAACTACTTTTGGCAAGTTTTTCCGGCCCTGAACTCAGGCTTAGATGTATCATGGCAGCGAGAACAGGAATCCGCCGCCGAATTTGAATGCGGATCATGGCATACTACGCAGCTGAACCCCTTGTGGTCTCCAGTGGGAGTGCGGTCGTCGCAAGAACGCGCTTGGCGCTCCCAATTGGGAGAATGACATTGGATGCAAAGAGTGTTGTTGGGATCTTTTGAAGTTTCGAGCTTCTTTGAGCCAAGATACATTTCTATCGGAGTAAGATTGTCCGTTCTAAAATGTTTTCGCTCGGCGCGCGAATAGAAAGAAGTTTTTGGCGGATTGCGCAAAGAATCCATAAGCCCTAAATTGCCGGGAGCATTTCTAGGGGAATGGATTTTATGGCAGGCAAGGCAAGGAATTGCCGGAATTTCGGCTTGGGACGGATCCTTCATTTTCCAATGTGAACAATCTCCATTGAAATCCATCAGGGTGTTTATATCGCCGTCGTAAAACATTCCGTGGCATCTGAAACAGTCTGCATATGGCTTTTCTTTGGAGTTGTATGAAGAATCCTCAAAGATATTTTTATAGCGCGTAGAATGCCCGCCCAAAGCCCATTTTTCGGATTCGGACTTATGGCATGAGGCGCAGCGTTCGGAAATCTCCAACACTTGCTTCTCCGTCATTTTAATATCGGAATTCTTTACGTCTTTTGAAAAATGCGCAAACACCATCCCAAGCTTTTCCGCCAGACCTTCGACGCCGTTTTCAAGAGCCGCAGCATGGCATTCCACGCACGCGACATCCTTGTGTGCCGATTGGCTCCAGCGGGCGTGCGAATCTTTGACCTCGTGGCATTGCGCGCAAGTGTAGCTTGGATCCGCCGAATTCCACAAAGCGTAGGAAGCCCCCGATAAAAGCGTAGCCAACACTACTGCCGCTAAATATATTAATACAGTTTTTTTTCATGCCGCAGACCCTTTCTTTGCGAATTCTCCTGCGATATGAGCGCCCGTTCTATAAGCCAAAGCCATTATGGTGAGAACCGGATTAAACCCTCCGGCGCTTACCAGAACTCCTCCGTCGCCTACATACAAGTTGTCCACGCCCCAAACCTTGCAGTTTGGATCCACCACCGAAGTCTTTGGATCGTCGCCCATTCTGCAAGTTCCGCATTGGTGCTGTCCGCCAGCCCTCCCGAGCCCGCCTACATTCATCCAAACCTGCTTTGCGCCGGCCTCGCGCAACACGGAAGCGGCTTTTTCAGACAAGAACTGGCAATGTTTTCTATCGAGCGGATGCCGCGAACCGGAAAATTTTGTCACCGGTATCCCCCAGAAATCGCGGACAGAATCCTCAACCTGCACCCTCATGCCGGGTGTCGGAACGTCCTGAACCGGACCGTGCAGGCGCACCATACGGCGATAGTTCTGGCGTTGAAACTTCTTATGCTCCCGTCCCCACTTCGGATATGATGGAGGACGAGCCCGGGAAAATCCGTAGGGCAAGACATAGAACTCCGTGCACAACACCCCGCCAATTATTCCTTCTTTCTCGTTGTGGTTGAAATCCGAAATTCCCAAAGTGGCGCCAGGTCCGTTAAGCTCCAAAATATCGTAGTCGAAAAGCCCCCACGCGCCTGTATAGGCGTGGCTTTGCAGATTGCGGCCAACGTTGTCGAAATTGTTCCCTATTCCGTTCGGGAACAGCGAAGTGCGCGAATTTAAAAGCAAACGCGCGGATTCGCAGGCGGAAGCCGCCACGACAACTACGTCGGCAGTCTGAATTTTTTCCTCGTTGTTTTCATCGAAATATCTGACGCCCTTTGCCCTCATGCCGTCCATCAAAATCTCCGCGACTACACAATGCGTGCGCAATTCGCAATTTCCGCTCTCTATCGCTTTTGGAATAACCGTGTTTTGCGTTCCATTCTTTGCATCCACCGGGCACGCATAGCCGCAGCAAGTGCGGTTGCGAATACATGCGGCGCGCCCATTATAAGGCACTGAATTGCGCAGCATTGGAATTGGGAATGGATGGAGGCCCATGCGCTCCGCAGCCGCCGCGACAACTTTTGCCTCTTTGTTGAACTCAAATGCGGGCATAGGGAAATTCTTTTTTCTCGGCGGGGCGAATGGATTTTTGCTATTGTCGCCAGACACGCCTATCTCCCACTCCGCCTTCTCGTAAAAAGGTTCAAGGTCGTCGTATGAAATAGGCTAGTCCGCGAGAGTTGAGCCTTCGGGGCATCCGTATATTGACTTAAGCCTAAAATCTTGGGGCATAAAACGCCAAGCCATCGCCCCGTAGGAAACCGTGCCGGAACCTACACATGCGGCTATAATTGTGTAGTCGGGCCTGTCGGGGCGCGACTTTACAATCGATCCGTCCTTTGCCACTTCAACATAAGGGCTTTTGCGCCTGTCGGGGCCGTGAACTGCGCCTATTATATGCAGACGCTGGTTCATAAGTTCGTCGTTTGGGTGGTAGTCGTAAGTCGCCCAGCCGCCGCGCTCGAAAAGCACGGTTTTCATTCCGGAGCACGCAAGCTCCTTTGCTATGATCCCGCCGCCAGCTCCGGCTCCTATTACTATTGCGTCAACGTGCTTGTTCATTTTATCGAATATTGGTTTCTGCCTATTACTAGCGGAGAGTCTAATTTCATCATCGCATACGACGCAAAGTCCTTGTTCCCGCCGTGGCGAGGATTGCCGTAAAATACCTGCATCGACCTGTCCAAAATCTCTCCGAAGAATTCGGTTTGCGAGATTCCGCTCCAGTGCGATTTGTCAAGCCTGCCGCGCTCCATGTCTTTTAGGATTGATTCCTGGGTGTCGAAATCAAGCTGCTGGAAAGGCTTTGAATATTTTGCGGAACAGTGCGATTGCAATGCGGCGATTCCGCGTTTATAAAATTCGGCGCGCTCGGGATAATAAATCGATATCCAATTTTCTATATAATTTATCACTCCGACATCCGTGGCCCCCGGAAATTCGTCCCGCGGCACAATTTGCTCCGCAAGCGCAACCACGCATTCGCGTTCAGATTCAGTAAATGGAGACTGCCTGGAAGAGCAC
>FR901579.1:20032-28948 GCA_000438015.1 Coraliomargarita sp. CAG:312
AAGAGCACCCCCCACAGAAAGAGAGCCGCAGTCCCAAGCGCGACATCCTTTAGAAAATCCCTTCTGCAAAAATGTAAAGACTCTTTCATATTTCGAAGTTTCTTAAATAAAATATCCTCGCGTTTCAAGGATTATTGCGCAGACACTATCTTGGAAAATCTGACTTTCATCTTCCCTATGAGACCAGATTGCAGCGCTCCCTGGCTCCAAGCCATCGGAGACGGATTTTTTAAACCGATCGGAGGATAATGAATGTTCATAGTATTTGACCAGGTCAGGCGTTTTTCCGGAGGCAGGGATGCATCGTACAAACATCTGTTTACCCAGGTATTGGCAACGCTGATTTCAAGAGAGTTCTCTCCGGGCTTAAGAAGCCTTGTTATATCCAGACGGTACGGAGGTTTCCACATTGTGCCGGCAGGCTTTCCGTTTACCGAAAACTTTGCGATTTCCGCAACGCAGTCCACTTCTATATACGCCCTTACGTTTGGCGCCGCATAAATTGAAGGCAAGTTGAAAGTTTTCCTATATATCGCCGTTCCGGAATAATTTTTCACGCCGGCATCTTTGTTGTCGGTCCACGATTCAAGCTTCCCAAACTTAACGCTTTTGGGAGCTCCCATGGCCGGATTGAATTCGACATCAAATGGAGGCTTTATTTCAAGCGGACCGTAAACAGACGAAACCTCCAAGGAAAGCGGAGTCCCGTCCGACATGACAGCGTCGATTTTCCCCTTGCCAAAAAATTCCGCAAAAAGTTTTCCGCCCTTGACTCGGAGCCTCGGATTTACCGCATCCTCACCGTCTCCACGCTTTCGCCTTGAATCCGCCGCTATTTCTTCCGCCGACAGCGCCGTTGGGGAAAGAATAACGTCTTTTAGGGTTCCGTCGAAGCTGCTCCTATGCCGCTGCGGAATGTGCGCGGAGCGTTTTGACGGAGACTTTGCCTGCGCCACAAGCTTGCCGTTTAGCCAAATGGAAGGAACATTATCCCTATAGACGACGGCTATGCGGCTTTCGGGCGGCACCGGAACATCGGCAAAGAGAACGCACGACAAAAAGTTTGCGCTGTGCTCGTAAACTCCTATAGAATTCTTTCCGACTGAAACCCCCGCGCCGCAATGCGACTCCCCTAGTTTGTGGTGCATGCCTTCGGGGAAAAACGCAAAAGGCTGTCCAGACGTGTCCATTATCCCGTTTTGGCTCGCTTCCGAAAGCTTGCGATCCTGCGCGGGCGTGGCTGTAAAGGCGATAGTGAAATTTTTAGACACTTTTGAAGAATCCTGGGACGCTCCTTTGGCGTTTGGGAAAACCTCAGAACCGTCGAGCGAATATTTTTCCACCCGCCGTTCTACTCCTCTTTTAAAGACCACAAATACTCCCGAATATGGATTAAACTCTATTGGGATCAATGTGCGCCCCCCTTCCTCCGCCGCAACATCCAACCCGCGGCGCTTTCCAGTCTCAGGATCCCACAATTGCGCCGACATCCCGACAACATTAAAGCTGCCCACGGCGCTTCGCGGATTGGGGCTTGAATTTACAAGCCAATAGTAAATTTGCCCGTCCGGGGAAATTCTCTTGCGCCACAATATTCCCTCGCTATCGCCGGTTGCATTGTCGAAGAAAGACGGGGTCAATCCAAGCTCGGAAGCGGTCTCTCTAGCCGAATACCCCGAAAAAACCAAGCCGGAACCTATCTTTCTGACGCTTTTTTTCCCGTCTCCAAACAATTCGGAGTTTAGGCTGTCCCATTCCTTCTTTGCCGATTCCCCGCCTCTCAATGTGGAATATTTCTTTAGTTTTGAACCGCAGATTTTTCCCCCAGCCAAAACGTATTCCTTAAGTTTTCTTAAGGTTTCCAATGAAAAATATTTGCCTTCTGACAATGCGAGAAATTCGTAAGCCATGCGCCCAGGGCTCGTAAACTTCCCGCCTTCGACCTTGAGAAAATCACGCACGCCTTCCCCGTTCATTCTGTCGATCTCGATATTATCAGGGATATCGACAAATCCGCCTGTTTGGGGGATTTCGTCGCCGTCGACAATTAGGATATTCGCCGCGCTTCTGCCCTTTTGCATCATATACTGGACGCGCGCGATATAGTCGAAAAACGGCTTGCCCAGTTTCCACCATGTCACCTTTCTATTGAGCGTGGTTCCCCACGGAGTCATAGCCCATCCCGGAACCCGCTCGTCGGGCTGGTTTACGTAGGAATGGAATACCATAGTATTGTAGCCGTTGAGAAGAATGGTGTCTGTCGCTCCTTTTAAGGAAAGCGGGGAATCGGCCCAATTGCCCTTTTTGGCGGTGAGAGACTCGCATGTTGTCATTTCCTTGCCGTAAAAGTTTGCGACGCTCGCAACTCCGCTCGAGACGCATCCGCTATAGGGCTTTGCGTAATAGCCTATTTTGCGTTCGTCCTGCCATATTTCGTTTTGGGGGATGTCGGCGACGCGGTAGGTGGAATAGACATCCGACATAAAGAAAGAGCCGCACGGCTCTGTCTCGTACAGCAGCCCTTTTGATCGAACGAGCTCGCCAAACTTGCCGTAGAAATTGTCGTTGATAAGCTTTGAATATACGACGCGCAAATCCGACAAAAACGCGTCGGAATCTTCCGGGCTATCGATACATTCGCCCGCAAAAACGGGAACATACTTCAGCATATCATAACCGTGCATTTTTTTAAAATGCTCGTCGAAAGACTCCGTCCATGTCTGCGTGCCGCATTCCCAGGAATCGGTTTCTATATATTTGAATACTTTTCCCGCGTTGGATTCAGCAGCGGAAATCATTTTTGCGGGATAAGAATTGAAATGGCGCTCCAGAGCCCCGGCGCTAAACTTGTCGACCTCCAAGCCAAAACCGCCCTTTGTGGCTGGATGAATGTGCACGTTTGTGGATGTGTACCCCAAACGCATAACGCGCCATTTTCCCGGCGGCAGCTTTCCTTTAAACGAACCGTCTTCCGAAATCCCTCCTCTGAATATGACAACATCTTTTGAATCCAAGATGGAATCCTTGGGCACGTCGGATTGCCCGCGCTTAAAGCCTCCACGAAGGAAATTGTCAAGGCCTGCCTTTGTGCGCATGCCGTCGATATAGCTTGCGTAAGCTGGATAGCCGCCCTTGGATACAAGCTCAAAATCGAAAATTACGGCCTCGCGCTGCATAGGGACATCCTGTTTGCGCTCTGCATTGGTATATCGCATAAGCCGCCAATACTTGCCTGACGCAGGGGCAAATTTTACGCTCCCCGACGAACTCGGAATGTCGAGGCGCGCCACGGGCTTGTACGAAGCGTTGTCGTCTGAAACCTCTATAAATACTGGAGAATTTGCCGACCAATCGCAGCGCACGGTTATAAATGCTGAATCGAATTCCGCGCGGCCTGGAAATTCGAAAACCGCTCCGTACGAAGATTTGCCTTGGTCTTTTGAGCCAAGCGCAAATAGGGTGCTGAAATCGCCGTCGCTTATTGACTGCAACCCGTTTGGAGCCCAAAACGACGTATTGGCGTTGGCGGGAAGAATCTTGGCGTTCTTCAAAGAAGAAGCCGAGGGTTTTTTTGTCTTCCAAGCAACCACGGCTATGTCCCTATAAAAGCCAAGATTTGCGCGGGGTTTCCCCAATTTTAAAGCTTTGCCGTCGGCTGTATCTACGTCTGCGATAGTCCAAACGACTTTTTTCATCGAGTCTTCAGGCGCCACCCATGGACCTCCAGCCTCGGACCATCCGTCGCAATTGTGTATGCCTATTTCAATGCCGTGCTTTTTTGCGGTATCGACAGTAAACTTGAAAGTATCGAACCATTCGGGGGAATTGAAAGCCAAATCGCCCTCGTGCGGATCGGATATGTTAAATATTATAGCCGCTCCGTATCCGTTTTGAGACATCGCCTCTAGATCCCGTTCAATTCCCTCGCGGGTAATGTTGCCGTTTATCCAGTGCCACCACGTTTGCGGACGGGCCTTGCCCGACGGATTTGCGAATCCTTCATATGAAATCGAGTTTTTTTTATCAGACGGGTTGTAATTGGTATATTTGTAAAATTCTGTTTCCGCAGATAAAATTAAGCTGGCCAGAAAAAATCCGGATATTGCGCCTGCTTTAAAAATGGATATATTCACGTTGCCCCCTTTGATGCGTTCGTTTGGAATTTGGATATAAAATAAAACTACCCCAAAATTGTCAAATCTTTCCCCGCGTAAAAACTATTGCCCCCAACAAACACTCAAACAAATAAAACACTAAAGAAGTTAAATTTTCTAGTGCCTTAGATGAAGTTTTTATATCTATATAAAGGCTTGACTGCCTTTCTTAAAAGATTTGAATTTTAGGCTGGCGGTTATTGTCAAAAGACTGTCGAAAGAGTTTCAGCGTTTATTGCGTTCTTCTTGTTGCCAGGAAGAATGGATTTGGTGCGCGCGAAAAAATCAACTCCGGCTGCCCAAGCAGCCCTGACACTTCGCAGACAAACTCTGCCATCGATTCAGCCGGCAAATCCCGAAAAAATTTAACCTACAAATAGTTGATGAAAAACGAAAAAAAACTGTTCGCAGAATTCAAACCTTCTACGTACGAAGAATGGTACGCTGAAGCCGTAAAGCTTCTCAAAGGCGCGCCCTTCGACAAGAAGATGTACACAAACACGCCTGAAGGCATTACGCTAAAGCCTATCTACAACAAAGAGGATATGACTTTCGACGTATCACTGCCCGGCTACGACGATTATGTCCGCGGCACAAAAATAGAGGGCAACAAGGGCCAACCTTGGAAAATTTCCCAAGAAATCTGCGCAGCCCTTCCCGAAGACTTTAACAAGAAAATTCTGGAATACCTGAACAAAGGGCAAAATTCCGTTGAAATCGTTCTAGACGATCCCTCCGCCAACGCGGCCGACGCCGATAACTCCGGCGACTATAAAGTAGGCCATAGGGGGCGCCAAAGCATAAGTACCGCAAAGGATTTTGAAACCGCCCTCAAGGGAGTCGAAACCGAATGCGTGGAAATCAACATCCACACGGGTTCGGCAGCAGCGGACATTATGGCGGCCTTGTTCGCCTCGCAAAAAGGCAAAAAGCTTTCCGGCGGAATTTATTTCGACCCGATAGGCGAACTCGCCAAGACCGGCAAGCTGAACCGCAGCATGGATTGCGCGCTAAACGAGATGTACGCAATGGCGTCTTACAATGCTGCGAACATGCCGGAATTCGGATCAATCGGCGTCGACACCATGTGCTACTCCGGAGCGGGAGCAAGCGCCGTAGAGGAATTGGGCGCGGCAATGGCGACGGCGGTTGCGTATCTGCGCGCCATGACAGAAAAGGGAATGGACATTAACGACGCCGCAAAGCAAGTGCGTTTCCGCTTCAGTTTAGGCTCCAATTTCTTTATGGAAATTGCAAAATTGCGCGCCGCGCGCGTACTCTGGGCGAAAATCGTAGACGAATTCGGAGGCGACAAAGAAGCCCAAAAAATACGCGTAAACGCCCGCACTTCCTTCTATAACAAGACGATATTCGACCCGTACGTAAATATGCTGCGCACCGCCACAGAGACATTCTCCGGGGCAATCGGCGGCATAGATTCCATAACAGTTGGGGCGTTCGATGAAATCATCCGCCGCCCGGACGAATTCTCGGAAAGGATAGCCCGCAACCAGCAGATAATAATCCAGCAGGAGTGCAACCTAACCGATGTAATCGACCCAGCGGGCGGTTCCTACTATGTGGAAAATCTCACCCGCGAAGTCGCTGCAAAGTCTTGGGAATTCTTTGTAAAGATAGAATCCGAAGGCGGAATCATCAAAGCGTTGGAATCGGGTTCCGTCCAGGACGCCATAGCCAAAACCGCGGCTGGCAGAAAAAAGCTTTACGACAGCCGCCGCAGTTCGGTTGTTGGAACAAACAACTACGCCAACCTTTCGGAAAAGCCGCTTGAAAAGCCTGCGTGCGTTTGCGCTTCAAATAAGAAGATACGCTCCGAGAAGGTAGCCGCCGACCGCAAATGCGAAAGCGTTGACATAGCCGACGCAAAAGGCGCAGACGCTATGGGAAAGCTCATATCCGCCGCCGAGACAGGCGCAAGCATCTCCGCGCTTCAAAAGGCGATATGCAAATGCAATTCCCAGACAACCGTAAAACCCCTCGACATCCATAGGGCGGTAGAGCATTACGAAGCTCTTCGCATTGCGAGCGCCGAATATAAGAAAGCAAACGGATTCGGCCCCAAGATATTCTTGGCAACTATGGGGCCGCTTATCCAGCACAAGATTCGCGCGGATTTCATACGCGGATTCTTTGAAGTCGGCGGATTCGACGTCATATATCCCAATGGTTTTGCGACTCCCGAAGAAGCCGCCAAAGCCTACAAGGAAAGCGGCGCAAAATACGCGGTTATATGCTCCACAGACGACACCTATCCGGAACTCGTTCCGGCGGTCACCAAAGCCATTAAGGCGGTGTCCCCAGACGCGGTTGTCTATATGGCAGGCCTCCCTGCCGCCGACTTTGAGGCTGCGTACAAGGAAGCCGGATACGACGGCAGCATAAGCATAAAGAGCAACAATTACGAAACTCTCAAAACAATGCTTTCCGCTTTGGGCGTTCTCTAAAAAAACAGGATAATGAAAGGAATAGAAAAATGAGCAAAAATCCTGATTTCACAAAGATTGCATTTGAAAATCCCAAGGCGAAAATGTCGCTGAAGGACTGGCAAAAAGACATAGAGCAAAAAACCGGCAAGAAGTTTGACGACCTCATTGTCGAAACAATGGAACAGATTCCCGTAAAGCCCCTTTACACGGCCGCAGACACGGAAAATCTCGAACACATAGGCTTCACAGCCGGCATAGCGCCAAATCTTAGAGGTCCCTATGCGACGATGTATGTCATCCGTCCTTGGACAGTCCGCCAATACGCGGGTTTCTCCACTGCGGAGGAATCAAACGCTTTCTACCGCCGCAATTTGGCTGCCGGACAAAAGGGCCTTTCCATAGCGTTTGACTTGGCAACACACCGCGGATACGACTCCGACCACCCGCGTGTGGTTGGCGACGTCGGCAAGGCGGGCGTTGCGGTTGACTCCATTATGGACATGCAGGTTCTCTTCGACCGCATTCCGCTTTCGCAAGTCTCCGTGTCTATGACAATGAACGGCGCAGTTCTGCCGATACTGGCTTTCTATATTGTTGCGGGGCTAGAACAGGGCGCAAAGCTTGAACAGTTGACCGGCACAATTCAGAACGACATTCTGAAGGAATTCATGGTGCGCAACACCTATATTTATCCGCCTGCGCCATCCATGAAAATCATAGGCGACATCTTCGCGTACACCTCGAAAAATATGCCCAAGTTCAACAGCATATCAATTTCGGGATACCACATGCAGGAAGCGGGAGCAACCGCCGACCTCGAAATGGCATACACGCTCGCCGATGGCCTTGAATACCTGCGCGAAGGCGAAAAGGCGGGTCTTATGGTCGACCAATTTGCGCCGCGCCTCTCGTTCTTCTGGGCAATCGGCAAAAACTACTTTATGGAAGTAGCCAAGATGCGCGCAGCAAGAATGCTCTGGGCGAAAATCGTAAACGGCTTCAACCCGGAGAACCCCAAGAGCCTTGCGCTGCGCACGCACTCGCAGACAAGCGGATGGTCGCTCACAGAACAAGATCCATTTAACAATGTGACAAGAACGGTAATCGAGGCAATGGGAGCGGCTCTCGGCCACACGCAGAGCTTGCATACAAACGCCCTAGACGAAGCTATCGCCCTTCCGACGGACTTCTCGGCGCGCATTGCCCGCAACACCCAGCTGTACTTGCAGGATGAAACCGGCATTTGCCGCGTAATAGACCCGTGGGCGGGATCCTACTACGTCGAAAGCCTCACCGACGCTCTCGTAAAGCGCGCATGGGGACATATCGAGGAGGTTGAAAAGCACGGAGGCATGACAAAGGCAATTGAAGCCGGCCTGCCCAAGCTCCGCATCGAGGAAGCCGCAGCGCGCCGCCAGGCTCGCATCGACAGCGGCCAGGAAATCATCACGGGGCTTACGAAGTACAGGCTCGAGAAAGAGCAGCCTCTCGACATCCTCGACATCGACAATACCGCCGTCCGCGAAGCGCAAATCAAGAAATTGGAAACCTTGCGCAAGAACCGCGACAATACAAAGGTTCGCCAAATTCTCGAAGAAATCACAAACTGCGCTGCAAGCGGCAAAGGCAACCTGCTTGAATTGAGCGTGGAAGCCGCAAAAGCCCGCGCAAGCCTCGGCGAAATATCGTCCGCATGCGAGAAAGTATTCGGCCGCTACAAGGCGGTTATCCGTTCAATCAGCGGCGTCTATGAAAAAGAATACCAAAAGGACTCCAAGAATATGTCTATCGTAAACGAAATTAGCGACCTCGTAAAGAAGTTCGAAGCTAAGGAAGGCAGAAAACCGCGCATTCTCATCGCAAAGATGGGACAGGACGGGCACGACCGCGGCGCAAAAGTCGTTGCGACCGGCTACGCCGACTTGGGATATGACGTCGACGTCGGACCGCTCTTCCAGACTCCGGAAGAAACTGCCAAGATGGCGGTTGAAAACGACGTCCATATTATAGGCATGAGTTCTCTCGCCGCTGGGCATAAAACGCTGCTTCCGGCGCTTGTTGAAGAACTGAAGAAGCTCGGGCGCGAAGATATTATGATAATCGTCGGCGGTGTAATTCCCGCCCAGGACTACCAATTCCTCTTCGACCACGGCGCGAGTGCCATCTTTGGCCCCGGAACTCCTATTCCGGAATCTGCAAAGAAGATGCTCGAACTTCTCCTAGAAGAATAAGTACTTCAAGCATACAGAATTTGGCACAACAAAAATGCGCATTTTATATGCGCATTTTTTTATGCCTTCCTTTCGCGCCTTCCT
>FR901580.1 GCA_000438015.1 Coraliomargarita sp. CAG:312
AAAAAAATAAAAAAAAGTTTGACAAAAGGAGGAAAGGCGGGCGTAATGCGTGGCTCTTTAAATTTGCGTGGTACTGCTTAATAAAATTGGTAGTGCAGCAGGTTTAAGGGGGAGAGGGAAAAGTTCTTTGATATAGCGGTTGAAAAAAAACTAAAAAAAAGAAAAAAAGTTAAAAAAATCGCTTGACAAAGAAAAAGAGATCTGTCCTAATGGGTGGCTCTTTCACCTAAAAAAGGGGGCTTAAGAAAAAAGGTCACCTAAAGGTGGGAAAAGATGAGTTCTTTGAAATTTACTAAGTACGATTGTGCGAACCAAAGGTCTATCGTCGGGGAACCGGCGAGAGACAGTCAAAAAAAACTTTGAAAAAAGGTCCAACGAATCGGTGCATAATGCATCAAAAAACAAACAGACGTTGAACTGCTTCAAAAATCTTTAAAAAAAAGATTATACGGAGAGTTTGATTCTGGCTCAGAGTGAACGCTGGCGGCGTGGTTAAGACATGCAAGTCGAGCGAGAACAAAAGCGTAGCAATACGTGGATGAGAAAGCGGCGAACGGGTGCGTAACACGTAAGCAACCTGCCCTAAAGACGGGGATAGCTCGGGGAAACTCGAATTAATAC
>FR901581.1:0-5144 GCA_000438015.1 Coraliomargarita sp. CAG:312
GTCTTCAAATATCCTCAGCGCGGCGGTTTTTGACGCCAACCATTTTGCGTCGGCGTCGGAATCGGAGTTTTCCACTGCAACAAGCACCAAAAGCCCGCTGCCAATTTCGCCGCTTCTATAAGGAGAGGGAATGTCGACAATATCGACTGCGGCGCTTTTTACTCTCTGTATTACGGCTCTCATTTTATATTAGCGAAATTTCAACCCAGAAGGATTTTTGCGACCGCGGCTCGACAAAGTGTTTCGGTTCAGATGCGGAATTTGGAAGGCTCATCCACGGCTCAACGCAGTAATAAGGCTCCTGCTCCGATTTTGACCACGTCACAAAACAGTTTCCAACGTCCGGTTTCCCTCCTCCTCCAAATTTTACGGTGATGTCCTCCTCTCCGCTCTTTGGGCCGAATTTTATTATTCCAGTCTTGAGGTTTGTGTGTATGCGGTTGCAAATTTCAGGATCTGAAAAACAGTTTTT
The DNA here is from genome assembly GCA_000438015.1 of Coraliomargarita sp. CAG:312. Taxonomy (GTDB): domain Bacteria; phylum Verrucomicrobiota; class Verrucomicrobiia; order Opitutales; family Intestinicryptomonadaceae; genus Merdousia. Next base: position 473 of record FR901581.1, read on the forward strand.
TTCTACTCCTGCAGGAATAAAAGATCCGTCTTCGAGTATGTTGCATGCTTTTTTTGCATCGTGGATAATGCGGTAGTCTCTTCGGCTGGCTCCGGCATTCCAAGGCATCGTAAAATACGGGTGGATTCCGGCGCCCCAAGGAATTTTTACAGATCCGTTGTTAACTAGATTTAGTTCGCAGGACAATGAAAGGTCTGAGAACCTATATTTCACAAAGAAATCATACGAGTACGGATAAGCCTCTGCGGCATCCCGGGACGGAAGAAAGCGCGATATAAACCCGTTGTCGTAGGATTGGACAAGTTCGAAATTTCCGTCTATGGCGTACCCGTGCATTTTCATCGGCAGTATTTCCCCTTCCGGAGACTTCCAAAATCCCTTCTTGCCGTTCGCGTAATTTGCGCCGCAAAAAGGGAAAAGGATTGGATTGCCTCCCATGACTTCGCCGAATTTTGCGCCCGTGTACGGAGCGTTTTCCGGCCAGTATATTATGTCGCGCGTCATTCCGTCGGCCATTGAAATATACCAATTCATCAGGCGGGCTCCCTCGCAAGGATTTGCCAAGAAGGACGATGGCCCTACTTTCCACTTGTACAATTTTGCTCCGTTTATTTCGACTATTTCCATGCCTGAAAATAATGCAGATTCGCCCTAAAAAATTCAACTATTAAAAGAATTTCCTTGAGAAAAAAAACGCGGCAAAGATTATCGAAAAAATGACTTTTTTAGAGATATTGTTTGTAGCCGTGGCTTTGTCCATGGATGCTTTTGCCGTATCAATAGCCTGCGGCATATCGGCTCCGCGCGTTCCGTCAAAAAATGCAGTTGTCGTCGGAATGTTTTTCGGCGGATTTCAGGCATTTATGCCGGCAATAGGATGGCATCTAAGCGAAATTGCATATTCGCAAATCAAAGCTTACGACCATTGGGTTGCTTTTTTTATGCTGGCGGCTGTAGGCGCAAAAATGATATGGGATTCCTTTAAAGACGCAGGGAAATCATGCGAGTGCGGCGGACAACGAGAGTGCTTTGTTTGTCCATTAAATTATAAAATGCTGCTTTTGCTAGCCGTTGCGACAAGCATAGACGCCCTAGCCGTCGGAGTTTCTTTGTCCTGTATAAAACAGCCCATACTCTTCCCGGCTGCGGTAATAGGCATTGTAGCGTTTTTATTTACTATCCTAGGGCTAAAATTCGGAGTAAAAATAGGTGCAGGCCGCGAAGGAAAATTTGAGCTTATCGGAGGAATCGTACTGGTTTGCATTGGCGCAAAAATACTCGTGTCCGGATAATTATTAATGGGCATTTTTACAAGTCTCTTTTTATGTCCATTTTAGAGCGGGGATGTCCGGCTTTGTACTGTTTTAATATGTCTTCCTGAAGAAGATTTGTATATATTTGCGTCGTCGACAAATCCGAATGGCCAAGCATTTCCTTTATTGACAATATATTTGCCCCGTTGCGCAGCAGGTGGGTCGCGAAAGAATGGCGCAGCATATGCGGCTTTACATGGCCTATGCCTATTTTTTTTGCGTACTTCACTATATTGAACCAAAATGTCTTGCGTGAAAGTTTGGCTCCACGCCGCGTGAGGAAAAGCTCAGCCGGATTGGATTTTTTTAGAAAAAAACTTCTGATTTTTTTATATTCGCCGATTGCGTTCAACGATACCTCTCCCAGCGGAACGAGACGCGTTTTTCCGCCTTTGCCTTTTACGCGCATAATGCGGCTTTCTATGTCCAAATCGCTCTCTTTTACCGCGCAAAGTTCAGACACGCGCAGTCCGCTTCCGTACATTAGCTCAAGCATTGCCCTGTCGCGCACGCCCTCGGGCTCTGATATGGACGGAGCCGACAACAAAGCGTCAACCTGTTCAGCAGATAAAACTTCTGGAATATTGCGGCGCAGTTTGGGGCGGGCTATCACGTCCGTAAGGTTCTTTTCCCAAATCCCTTCATCGACCAAAAATATCGATAAAGAGCGCAAGGCGCTTATCTTGCGCGATTGGGTTGTCGATTTTGCAGACGCGCATACATCTCCCAGCCACAATGCGATAATATCGGAATCTATGTCGGCAAAGGATCCGGCTCCATTTTTTGCTGCAAACTCGCTGAACTGCATTATGTCGCCGAGATAAGAGGAAACAGTGTTATCCCCCCTTCCCAACTCTAATTTTAAATGTACGGCATATTCGTCCAATATGTCGGAAAATCTCGGGGGTAGTTTTTTTTGCCCTTTAAAAGAACGCATTTGCCCTATTCCCTCTCGGCGGACATCAGATTTTTTACGGCCTTTGCCGCAGTTATTTCCGATCGCGAAATTAAGTCCGTATAATGGGCTATGGTGTCTTTTACGCCATCTTTGTGGTAGAATTCCCGCAGAATTTCCTGTTCTAAAAGAGCCTTAAACCATTCAATTTTTTGGGCTGCTCTGCGCTTTTCAAAGTAGCCGTCGGCGGAAAGCTTAGTCCTGAAGTCTTCCAGCAGATTCCAAGCCTCTTTTATGCCCATTCCAGTCTGCGCCGAACACACTTCGCAAAAAGGATGCCAATTGGGGGTTGGGCTATTTAGGTAATGAAGAACTCCGGCAAGCTCGGCTTTTTTCATCATTGAGCGCTCAACCATATTTCCATCGCACTTATTTACTAAAATCCCGTCGGCTAGTTCTATCACGCCTTTCTTTATACCTTGCAGGTCGTCGCCTTGCGCAGCCAACTGTATTAGCAAGAAGAAGTCTGTCATTGAACGGACCGTGACCTCGCTTTGTCCGACGCCGACAGTTTCTACAAGAATGACCCCGTATCCTGCGGCTTCGCACAATACCATTGTTTCTCGGCTTTTACGCGCTACGCCGCCTAGCATTCCGCCAGAAGGCGACGGACGTATAAACGCATTGTCGCAGCGCGATAGGTTCTCCATGCGGGTTTTATCGCCCAGCACGCTGCCACCGGTTATCGTGCTTGAAGGATCGACCGCCAGCACTGCCACCTTTTTGGAGTAGTCGCGGCAGAGCATAGTTCCAAATGCCTCTATGAACGACGATTTTCCAGCTCCCGGAACTCCCGTTATGCCAATGCGGTAGGCTTTTCCCGCATACGGGAGAAGTTCTGAAATCAGCTGTTGCGCCATTTCGAAGTGCGCGTCGGCATTGCTCTCTATAAGGGTTATGGCGCGGGCGAGTATTGTTTTGTTCCCCTCCAAAACACCGTCTTTGTAGTCCTGCAAGGACAGCTGGCGGCGTTTGGGGCGCGGGTGGGCAGAAACGGTATCGTCGTGCGTTTTGTCCTTTCGTATGGGGACTCCGGCCATTACTGATGTTGTGAAAAATTTCTTGTCCGCATTTTCCGGACACCATTCTGGTCTTCTCAAATTATCGCTCATCGTCATCATCCTTTTCTTCCAATTCCAATATGTCGCCGCTGGATTTGGCTCCCAAGCGTTTTGCAGTTCCCAAAACGCTTTTTGAGCCCTGCGTCAATGTTAATGTCGCCGATTCGTATTCTTTAGTTAATTGTGATATACGATCGCCGATTTTTTTAAATTTGTCCATAAAAAGCGCCACTCTTTTGTAAAGTAGCTCGCCTATCGAAGCTATTTCTTTGGTATTTTTTGCCAATGCTTCGTTGCGCAGGCTTATTTCGGCAAATTTCAATACGGACATTACCGATGACGGGCCGACAATTAAGACATTCGATTCGTACGCGTCAAAAGCTATTTTGGAGTCCGCGCTCATTATAAGTTCGTATGCCTGCTCTATGGGCATAAACATCATTTTAAACCCGCAGTCCACGCCGGGGAGATTATTGTATTTCCCGGAAAATTCCGATAGGTGCGCGCGCACCGACTTTTTAAATTTCTCAAGCGAAACTTTTTTCGCCGCAGCGTCTTCCGCCGAACAGTAGTCTACATAATCCACCAAGGACAGCTTTGAATCCACTACAATTGACCTTGAATTTGGGAGGTCTATTATAAAATCAGGAATCAGCCGTTTTCCTTCGCCTTCAGAATCGGCATACGAATATTGGTAGCGGAAATGGATTCCCTCTTTAAAGCCGCAATCCTCGAGGATTTTTTGCAAGACGGTTTCCCCCCAATTGCCGGCTATTTTGTTGTTAGAACGCAAAGCGCGGGTAAGCTTTGTGGCTTCGTCGCTTAGGCGCGCGTTCATCTTTAAAAGATTCTCTATTTGGGCCGACATTCCGGCGTGGTTTTTTGCCGATTCTAAATTTAGCAAGTCGATTTTTTCGCGAAAATCTTTTATATTGCTTTTTAATGGGTTAAGAATGAGGGAAAGCTGCTCTATATTCGCCGCGGACATTTTCTGGCGCGAACTCTCTAGAAGCCTGTTGGAAAGGTTTTCAAAATCTGCCTCCATTTTGTCGCGCAAATTTTTTTCCTCTTTTGCCCTAGACTCGATTTTCTCGGCAAGGGCGCAAACGCGCTCCTCAGCCGCGGCCAATAATTTCTCCGCGGCGTTTTTTTCTCCGGATGTCTTTTTAAGGTCTTCTTTTAATGAGTCGGCATACGCGCGCGCGGCGTCGCGTTCGGCCGATACCGCCGACAACTTCGACAAAAGCTCCGCGGCGCGTTCTCTTGCCGCCCGCGCCTCATCCTCAAATTCGGCACTTTTTCCGCGTTCTCGGGAGGAATTTGAGGCTGCCGTAATCCATCCC
>FR901581.1:5161-8190 GCA_000438015.1 Coraliomargarita sp. CAG:312
GAGGCTGCCGTAATCCATCCCACTGCGCATGCGGCGCACAATGCGGCCAAAATTGAAATAATTATAATCGAGCTTAAATCCATTTTTAATCCGATTCGTCGTCCTCCTCCAATTCCGCCAAGTCGTCGCCAAAAGACGATATTTCCGATTCCTGGGCGGATGGGTGTGCGTTTTCATTTTCGTTTATTATGCCGCCCGCGACAAGCGCCGCGGGTTTGGCTCTAAATTGGGATTCCAAGAGCTCCAACAGTCGCGGCGGAATTTTATCCAGAGCTTCGCTAAATTCTGCCGTGCCGACGCCGAATATTTTCGGCTGCTGGTTCCCCTCTGGCTTGTCTATTGAAATAACTGATTCGGCAGGCGCACTGTTTCCCGCTCTGACTTCTGCAGGCACATAGGTTTTTGCAAATTCTTTAGACTGCCTTAAAACTTCATCAAGCAGAGCCGCTATTTTTTTTTTGAACTTCGGCAGGCGCGTTTGAGAGCTTGTCGAGTTCCTTTATCAGAGTGTTTATTGCCCGCGCCCTGCTCTGTTCTACGGCCTTTAAGAGGGCAACTTCAAAGTTTGCCTTTTCCGACAATCCGTTTTTTAGTCCTTTCTCGGCCCCTTGCAAAACGTCCAGCATGCGCATCATTTGCTCGCTTGAGAGCCGCTTTCCGCCGAAATCCTTATAGCCGCTTTCAAACGAAGCTATCATTGCGTCGCGCAGATATGCCTGCATATCGCAGAGAGCGCGGTATAAATCGCATCCCCCGGCGACAAGCTCGTCTACGGACTTTACCACGGCCGAATAATCGCCGCGAGCCATATTCGATATCACGGATTCTATTTGAGCTTCGGAAGCCAGGCCGTAAACCCCTGTGACATCGTCGGCGTCTATCTTTTTACCGCAAAATGAAATCATTTGGTCGAGAATGCTCTGGGCGTCGCGCATTCCACCGTTGGCAAGCCGCGCGATTGCCCGCAGGGCGTCTTCGCTAGCGGAAATGTTTTCCTTCTTAGCTATTTCTGCAAGGTGCGCAGCAATTAAATTTTCGGGAATAGGCCGGAATTCAAAGCGTTGGCAGCGCGAAGTTATAGTTCCCAATACCTTGTGCGCCTCTGTGGTGGCGAATATAAATTTAACGTGCTTTGGAGGCTCTTCTAGCGTCTTTAAAAGCGCGTTAAAAGCGTCTTGCGTGAGCGAGTGCACTTCGTCTATAATATAAATTTTATATGTGCACTGGGCGGGAGCATATTGGCAGTCGTCCCTCAATTGGCGAATTTCGTCTATCGAGCGGTTTGAGGCTCCGTCTATTTCAACTACATCCATGCATGAGCCGTTCATTATCGCCTGGGAAATTTCGTCGTCTTCAGGGTGTATGTTTGGCCCTCCCTTTGCATTTAGGGCTTTCGCGAAAAGCCGTGCGACGGTAGTTTTACCTGTCCCCCTAGGCCCTACAAAAAGGTACGCGTGGCCTATCCGTCCGGATTCAATGGCGTTTGTGAGAGTCTTAACAATATGCTGCTGGCCGACCAATTCGTCGAATTGTTTTGGGCGGTACCTGCGGGCTATTACTTGGTAACTTTGGCTCATTTTCGCCCAAACGTAAACTTCCGCCGTTTTAATACAAGTTTTTTTTAAAAAAATTCCGCCCATTTATTGTTGAAAAGTTTTGCGGGATGAAAAAAAATGCAAATTAAGCAAACTATGAAAAAGTCCGCAAATATCGCCACGCAAGAAGATGTCGCTTACGACGACCTTGAAATGTCTGTGCTGCACAAAATAAGCCGCGCAGTGGTCTTGCGCAAGAATGTGTCGGAGCTGATGGACGAGACTCTTTCGATCTTGCATTCAGAAATGGGCCTGTTGCGAGGAACCATAACCATGCGCGACGGAAATTATTTGTTTATAGAGGCGTCCCACGGGATGGATGCTGAAAGCATAAAGCGCGGCGTCTATAAAATAGGAGAAGGCGTGACTGGAAAAGTTGCGGCTTCGGCGCGTTCAATAATAATAGAGGATATTTCAAAAGACGCCGACTTCTTGAACCGTACCAAAGCCCGCGGCGAAATCCTAAAAAACTCAGCTTTTGTTTGCGTGCCAATAGTTTACATAGAACAGGTAATAGGGACTTTGAGCATAGACCGACCGCATTCGGACGCAGTGAATTTAACCAGGGACTGCGAACTGCTTGAAACGGTCGCAAACATCCTTGCCGACGCCCTAGCGCGCATATATTTCCGCCACGAGGAGCGCAACAGATTGCTGGACGAAAACAGGCGACTAAAGCTGGAACTTAGCGCCGGGCTCATGCGGCCTAAAAATATAGTGGGCAATTGCGGCGCCATGCAAAAAGTATACAGCTGCATAGCAAAGTATTCGTCCAACCAAAATCCCATATTCATCCGCGGAGAAGCCGGAACGGGAAAGGAGCTCGCCGCGCGCGCGTGTGCCGATCCGGCGGGAATATTCCGCGTTGTAAATTGCGCGGCTCTGCCTGATTACGCGCTCATAAGCGAGATATTCGGCTATGAAAAGCAGTCTCCAACCAAATTTTCAAAACGCGGATTGTTTGAAGATTCACAATCCGGCACAGTTTTTTTTGACGAAGTCGCGGAAATGTCCCTACCCGCGCAAAGGATGCTTTCCGATTATATAAGAACCGGAACATTCCGCAGAATAAACGGGAAAACCGATATTACCGCGCGCGTTCGCGTGATATGCGCAAGTTCCGCAGATATAGAAAAAATGCTTTCTGACGGAACTTTTGACAGGGCTTTATACGAACAAATCGCCCCGCAATCCATTCATATACCGGCGTTGCGCGACCGCAAAAGCGATATCTTGCTACTCGCCGAGCATTTTCTGGAAAAATACAACGCCATATATAAAAAAAACATAAAGCGGATATCGTCTCCGGCCGGGAATATGCTCATTATCTATCCTTGGAAAAACAATGTGCGGGAGCTGGAAAACTGCATAGAGCGCGCCGTTATGTCCACCCATGACGACGCAATTTCAGGGTACAACCTGCCTAAAGAAATA
>FR901581.1:8265-8485 GCA_000438015.1 Coraliomargarita sp. CAG:312
GCGATGAAAGAAGCGTTTGAACGCGACCTAATCTCGGAAGCCTTGCGTTCGACGCGCGGAAATGCGGCGGCAGCGGCAAGAATACTGAACCTAAGCCAGCGCATATTAAACTATAAAATAAAGAACTACTCCATCAATACGGCGTGGTTCAAAAACCAAAAATAAATTTTGCCATGTCTGAAAAAATAATGGTCGCATTATCAGGCGGCGTCGACAGCGC
>FR901581.1:8498-22232 GCA_000438015.1 Coraliomargarita sp. CAG:312
GACAGCGCAGTCGCGATGACGCTTTTAAAACAGCAGGGCTACGACGTGTCGGCCGCCTATATGAAAACTTGGATGAACGAGGAAGGCATCGACGTATTTGGAGATTGCCCGTGGCACCAGGATATTTTGGACTGCCGCGCGTGCGCTGAACACTTGGGGGTCGATTTCCAAGTTGTGGATTTTATAAAGGAGTACCGCGAGCAAATAGTTGAATATCTTGTGGAGGGATACAGGTTGGGTAGGACTCCCAATCCCGATGTAATGTGCAACAGAAGAATGAAATTCGGGAAATTTCTGGATTATGCCAAATCGCGTGGATTTTCTAAGGTCGCTACGGGCCATTATTGCAATATCCGCGAAAATTCCGACGGTTCGCGGGATTTGGCAATGGGAGCAGACCCGGGAAAGGACCAGTCGTATTTTCTTTGCATGATAACGCAGGAACAATTGCAGTCCGCCGTATTTCCAATCGGCTCTGTTCTAAAATCACAAGTGAGAGAAATTGCTAGAATGAACAATTTGCCGAATGCGGAAAAAAAAGACAGCCAAGGCATATGTTTTTTGGGTAAAATAAAGATTCAGGATTTCCTGCGCTGCCATATACCGAAGAGACCCGGGGATATAGTAAATGTTGAAGGCAAAAAACTTGGAACACACAGAGGGCTTTATAATTATACTCTGGGACAGCGGAAAGGCATCGGAATACCGTCAAACACAGACAGGAAAAGTTATGTCGTCGTGGCGAAAAACTTCGACACCAATGAACTAATTATAGATTTCGACTCTCCCGCAGCACCTCATCTCTACTCTGCCGAAGCCGAATTGGTCGAAATAAACTGGATAAACAAGCCTATTTGCCAGCCAAGAAAAATATTCGCCCGGGTGCGCTACCGAGACCCCCTCGTGGAGGCTATTATAAAGCCTCTTTCCCACGGGCGCGCCAAAGTTGAGTTTTGCGCCCCACAAAGGGCTATCGCACCGGGCCAGGTTATGGCGATTCACGATACAGACCGCTCTACTGTCTTGGGCGGTGGTTTTTATCGATGATTGCAATAAAAAGATTGACTAAGGGGCTCATTGCATAAGGATTCTAGCCAATATTCGGCTTGAATCAAGCACTATGAAAAATCTAATCGTTGTAAGCAATCCAGATAAGTGGATTCTAAACATATCAAACACCCAGGTGGTGTCTCCGCGCCGCTATATTGTCGATTCCGAATTCGCCCAATTGGGGAAATACAAAGTTTTCAATCTCTGCGACGCATTTAACTACCAGAATTTAGGCTATTATGTCTCCCTGCTGGCGCGGGCGCGTATGCACAATCCCGAACCGTCGGTAATGACTATTATGGATTTTACTTCACATAAGATGATGATAGAGCGCGCAAGCGACGCTGGGAAAATAGCCGACAAGGTTCTTACAAATTACGATAAAAAAACATTCAAGCTCGACGTATGTTTCGGAAAGTGCCTCGAATCCAAATACAATAGAATTGGCCATTGCCTATTTGAGAAATTCCAGGCGCCAATGTTCACCGCCACTTTCAAAAAACGCAAAAACGGATGGAAGCTGCATGATATAGACCCGTTTAGCGCTTCAGACATTAGGCGCGAAAACCGCGAATTCATAACCTTGGCGGCGGAGAGCTATCTCGCTCGCAGGCACAAAATATACGACTGGCAGGACACAAGCCGCTATGCATTGGCAATTCTCGCCGACGAGACCGAAGAAGAGCCATCCTCAAATGTAAAGGCTATTGCGCGCTTTGTCAGGGCGGCTCAAAATGTAGGGTTTTACTGCGAAGTTATAGGCAAAGACGACTTCGACAGGCTAAATGAATTTGACGCGCTTTTTATACGCTCGACGACAAATGTAAACAACTACACCTATAAATTTTCGCGTTGCGCCCACGCGGAGGGAATCGTTGTTGTCGACGATCCGATTTCCATTGTAAGATGCGCAAACAAAGTATTTCAGGCTGAGCAGGCTACTATGAAAAAAGTGCCAATACCCAAAACTGTCATTGTGCATAAGGCAAATGTTGACACTTTTTCAAAGCAAATCGGATTTCCGCTTGTTATAAAACAGCCGGACAGCCAGTTTTCGCAGGGAGTTTTCAAGGCGGACAACGAGGAGGAACTTGAAAAAATAACAAAAAAGCTTTTCAAACACTCCGCGCTTTTAATCGCCCAGGAATTTGTTCCGACAAAATTTGATTGGAGGATAGGGATTTTCAACCGCAAACCAATCTACGCCTGCAAATATTATATGGCGCGCTCCCATTGGCAAATTGTAAACAAAAAAGCCAAAGGCAGCTGTAGGTACGGAGGATTTGAAACGCTTGAAATTTCAGCGGTCCCAAAAAAAATCTTGGACATTGCGCTCAAAATGGCAAATCTCATAGGCGACGGCCTTTACGGCGTGGATTTGAAAGAAACTTCCGACGGCAGAATACTAATGATAGAAGTCAACGACAATCCAAATATCGACGCCGGCATCGAAGATAAAGTCGCCGGGCAAAAACTTTATTTGGGGATTATGCAAGAGCTCCTCAACCGCGTGAACAAAATAAAAAAGCTTCAACCGGCGCAGTAGGAATTTTAAATGCAACAAAAAATAACCTTTAGGCTCGGTGGGCGTATATCCGACGCAAAAGATATCGAGCGCATAATGCGTTCTTCCGGATTTTTCGAAGAAGTAAGTTCGGAAATCGAATGCGCTCTAGACGATTTAAACGAACATTTGAAAAATTCATCAGGAACATATCTGTTCGCCGAGATTGAAAATCGGGTTGTCGGATACGTTTCCTTTGATTCCGTCCCCTGCTCCGATTCAGCTTTTGAATTTGAATGGATAGCGGTCGACAACGGGCTGCGCGGAATGGGAATAGGCAAGAAGCTAATGGAAAAATCTTTTGAGATCATGCGTTCTCAAGGCGGAAGGAAGGCATTTTTACAGACTTCTGGGCGTCCACAGTATTTGCCAACCCGCAAATTTTATGAAAAATGCGGATTCCGCCATGAAGCCACTTTGGAAGATTACTACGTCGTTGGAGACCCGTGTTTTTTTTATTCGATACTTTTATAGAGAGCCATATTACGTTTTCTGCCGGCGGCCTTAAACGCGCACATGCCGAAAGGCTCGGTAATATCCCAGAAATTAAAAAAGGCAGAGTTTCCCTACGCGTCTAATCGGTAAAATCTTTTCTTTATTCCGGCACCCTAAATATCCGCTGACTGCCCACCTTTATATCGTAAAGCCATATCTGAATATATCTTCAAAAAAGGCAGATCTTGCCATGGGTGGGAATTCACGGCGCTAGTAGAAAACTTTAATTTCAATCCGCTATTTAGCAAAACCGACAGAATTGCAAATCATCGGGGTTTGAGTTCCCTTTAATTTTAGCCCGGCGCGCAACCCATTAACATCCATTGTGGTGTGCGGATATGTCCCCAAACCGACTCCGGCGCAAAATATCGAAATGTTTTGCGAAACGATTCCTGCGTCTAAACCGCTCCACCGGTCGTTGAAATCTGAGACTAAGACGAGGCAAATTGGGGCTTCCGATTGGCGCAGGTCTGATTTGGATACGAGTTCCAGAGCATGTTCCTTTGGCAAATATAGATAAGCCGCTTCGGGCGTGCACACGTATATTTTTATATCTTGGCGGTTTAAAGCAGAAGGAGCCGTGCGCTTTCCGCTCTCCGGGCGGTTTACTCCATTGGCGGCGAAAAGCAAGTCTGACAGATCTTGCATGGAGGGAATTTTTCCAGAAAACGACTTTGTTGAAGCCCTGTTGGAGAATGCCTTCATTACGCAGTCTCCCCTCTCCATATTCGGAGGCGCGAGTTTCGTGATTTCTCCACCGTGGGAGATTGAGGAAAATACCATCATCATAATTAATAAAAACCTCATAGTATAAATACTTTCTGGTTTAAAGTTAAATATTTGAGAAATATTGTAAAGAAATTTTCCGCCGGTATGCAGCCAAGCGTATTACTTTCAAATTTTCGCGCGCAGAGTTCGCAAGGCGGTGGCTGTTTCCAGAGAATTTCTGCGCAACATATATAATTTGAAAGCGATATACATGTTAAGCCAACCTGTTGTCATTGCGCCATTTTAAGGGAGGAATTATGCGCGGTATAGGAGCTGCAATAATATAGCTAAAAATCTGAAAACACTATACCAGTCTTTCAAGTCCGGCAAAATTCAAGTCCGGCAATATATTGCGCCGCCGAAGGTCTAGAATTTTTAATGCATACTTTAGCAAAAGTGACACATATTCAATCTGTTATATATGATAGATGCCGAGGTGCTGCAATATTTAATAATTGTCCTCATTGTGTATAGAACCGAATTTGCAAGAGAATTTTATATTATCTTGTGCGGAATATAGCGTGCGACAATTTCGCAATCGTTCAATATCCGCGTATTTTTATCCGAAAATGCCGAGTTAAATTTTCATTTGCGCCTAAAACCGCCTGGCAAACTGTATCTCATGAATTTTCCCGTTTCACAAGTTTCATTTCAAAGCCGAAAAATCTAAATATGTAAATCGCATTGCTGGAACTTTTGGGACAAAAGGCAATTAGACAACAGAAAAAACTAATTTGCGCCGTTTTTTTATCAATTATAAATTAAATACTTTCAATTTTGACAAATTTATCATTTAATAGTTGCATAGTTGTACTTTTAGGCTATAGCTAATTTTTCAAAAGCTATGTACGATAATAAAAAATAGGCATAATACGCTTATGAAACATAATATATTTTATTTCGCTGCAATTTTGCTTCTATGCGGAGGAATACAATCCAACGCTTCTGTAGACTACCACAATGGGAATGTAAACGGCTATAATTTTACAGACTCGTCTTACAACGCCGACGACTTCTCATATTCCAACTTCTCAGGAGTTTCCGCCGAAGCAACTACTTTTTCCTCGCTAAAAATAAAGCGCAACTATTCAAATTCCGATTTCTCTTCGGCAAACTTGAAAGAGGCGCTGTTTAACTATGCAGGACTGGAGAATGTAAATTTTTCTTCGTCAAATCTTTATGACGCATATTTCATTTCGGCTACTTTAAGCGGAGCGAATTTTTCGGGGGCAAATGTACAAAGAGCCGATTTTACAAACACTACCCAAAGCGGTTTTACCGCAAACCAACTTTATTCAACTGCGTCGTATGCACAGGGGAATCTCCAACATATGAGTTTTCAAAGCAATACGATGACAGGTTGGAACTTCTCTGGAAAGAATTTGACCCGTACGGATTTTTCTCTGGCATCGTTGGTTAATTCGGATTTTAGAAATGCAACGCTGACAAATTCAATATTTTATTATTCCGATCTCAGTGGAGTCGATTTCCGCGGTTCGACCGGTCTGTCATACGGTAGTTCTACAACTAACAATACGATTCTAGCCGACGGATCTATTGCGGGAGGAAGTTTAAATTTATCCGGAAGCTCATCCTCGTTTATAGTGCGCCCGTCCAATACCGCGGCAATAACCGTAAGCGCATCTGGAAGCGTATCCGACGGAGCGTCTCTTGTTTATAAAGACATTTCAACGGAAGACGCAAACGCAAAAATAGTAGTTTCCGGATCGGGAGTAGAATTAAATTTGTCGCAAGCAAACATAGATGTTTATTTTATCGAGAATTTTGCCCCATTGGACTCGACGTTCATAACACTGGCGGAATCTACAGATGGCGCAACAATTGTGGTGAGCGGATTAACGAGCGACAGTTTCAATTTGTACAATTCGGACGGGTCTGCATTCAAAGGATCTTGGACGCTTTCAGTTTCGGAAAATCTCGTTGGGCTGACAGTGTCTATTCCCGAACCTTCAATGTGGTCGGTATTCCCGCTTCTGTTGACAATATGCGCTTTTATTTTGCACAGAGTGCGCGGCGGTAGGCACGCGCGCTAAATAATCTATATCACAAATCCTACATAAGAAGCGGGCGTCTATTGCGGGTGTCCGCTTTGTTTTTATAAAGCCAGAATGCACGCATGAAATGCTGCGATTAAAGCCTAGTTAAATCGCCGTCATACTAATGGCGATAGCTGCTTAATCTTGTAATTCTTAAAGCGATATTTCAGCATAGCGCACTATCCCAGATCAAAATAAATTTGAAAGCGTTTTAATGTTTGCAAAAATATAATTATGTTTTAACTAAATTGCCCAACGGCTTTCATAAATAGTTTAAACATTGGTGGGATATGCATGTTGGCAAAATACTTATAGCGTTAATAGGCGTGTTTTTGTTTTTATTTACATCTGTCCGAGGCGAAATTAAAGATTTCTCCATAAAAGCTTTTCATTTAGATTTCCGAGCCCAAGTTATGACGGTTCCGGCGATAAAAGAACTGGCTTTGGATCTGTCTAAAAAAGGCATAAATGCGATTATAATAGAATACGAAGCGACCTTCCCTTTTAAAAAACATGCAACATTATGCAATAAATACGCATATAGCCGCAAAGACGTCAAAGAAATTGTAGATTACTGCAAATCTTTGGGAATAGACGTAATTCCGCTTCAAAATTGTTTCGGGCACTGCGAATATATTCTGCGCCACGACCGCTATATTAATTTGCGCGAAGATAGAAAAGAGGTTTCTCAAGTTTGTCCGTCTAAAATAGATTCTGCCGAGAAGGTTTTTGGGGAAATATTTAGCGAAGTAGCAAGCCTGCATCCTTCCAAGTATTTTCACATAGGAGCCGACGAAGCATATCTATTGGGACATTGCAAGGAATGCTCAAAAAAAGACAAATCCAAACTGTTTGTGGATTATGTAAAAGCTATGTGCAAAATTGTCGAGGGAATGGGGAAAACACCTATAATATGGGCAGACATAATATTGAAATACCCCAAGGTCGCCCACGAGCTGCCTAAAAATTTGGTATTTGTCGATTGGAATTACGGTTGGTCCCCAAACCACTTCGGAAACTTGGAAAACTTATTTAAGTTTGGCGCTACAGTATGGGGAGCACCCGCATTGCGATCTTCGCCCGACAATATATATCTTGTAGATTGGATGAAACATTTCAACAATCTTGCAACATTCATTCCTTTTGCGAAAAGTAAAGGATACAAAGGCATTATCGATACATCGTGGTCCACAAGCGGACTTTACGGGTTTTATTACGACAACAATAATGAAATTTTAGAGATGTATCCTGTTCGGCAGGTTTATCCTATGTCGGGATTTCAAATATTGATAGACGCTTTTTGCAAGGCCGTATCCGAAAAAGGAGCGTTGGATCCGGAAAATTTTATACTTTCATACGCAGCCGAACGCTATGGACTCAATCCCAAAGACTCGCAAATATTTTTTAGCTATTTTCAACATCCTCAAAAATGTGTTCGCAGCGGCAAAGATTCAAATGGAGCCGCAATCGCTCAATTGATACAAGAAATAAAAGAGCTAAAAGACAGCTTCGACAAAATTTCCGTTTCTAAAAACGACGTCGAATTTGAACATTACCGCTTGATGCTGGATTTAAGAATCAATTATTTAAAATATAAAGAAATAGAGTTTGAATACGATTCGCCTAATTACGATTCCTCAAAAGCGGGAATTTTAAAGGAAAGGTTGGAATGTATCATATCTGAGTCGGACGAGCTTGGGCTGCGTTTTGAGTCCATAAACAAAACTTATCTAAAACCCGGGCAGTTTGAAGACATAAATGCTTTCAGGACAAAAAAGATGAAAAACTTGTGCGCCAACCTAGCGCGCCAAGCTGAAATTTGCAATTAGCATCTCCTGTGAAACTGCAAACGCCTCGCCTCCGACAGGGGAGGAATAAAAGCGCGGTTATTGCCTAAAAAAATGTGTCCGAAGCCAGAATACAAGCGGCTTTTCACGCACGCGGGCGTTTAATTGAAGTTTTGCTTTGAAAACTCTATCTTTTCCTCAATTGTCGCGTGGGCATTATCAGGCAAGGACTCTATCAATCTCAACCGTTTTAGAAGCCCGCACCCGTTGGCAATTTGTATCGCAAGCCCGGGCCTGGCGTTTAATTCTAAAAGCAACGGCCCGCGTTTGCTGTCGGTTGATATGTCGGCTCCAAAATATCCCAATGGAGTCATTGTTGCGCAAAGTGCCGCAAGCCGCAAATGTTCATCCCAAAACGGGATTCTTAACTCAGAAAGATTTGCGTTGGTGTCTGGGTGGACTTCAATTCTCTTATTATGCTGCGCCGCAAATAGGGGAAGCCCAGTTTTTATGCTAATGCCAACTCCGATTGCCCCTTGATGCAAATTTGCGCGCCCGTCGGAAAGTTTTGTGGCAAGTCGTATCATCGACATGACCGGATAGCCTCTAAAGACTATTAAACGGACATCCGGAACGCCTTGGTAGCTAAAACGGCTGTATACGTCTGAAAAATCTATGCATCTTTCGAATAAAGCGTAGTCCGGATTGCCGCCTAGGCTGTAAAGACCGCTCAATATATTTGATATGTGTTCGTATATGAAGTTATAATCGCAACTTGTGCCGTTTGGCTTATAAAAGGTTTTGCCGTCGTGCCGTGTTATTACAAGTATTCCTCGGCCGCCGCTTCCGTGTCCCGGTTTTATGACAAAATCGGGAACGCTTTTTACTATATTAAAAAAACTTCTCACTTGGAATTGGCAATCAATCGCCCCTAGATATTCAGCGGTGGATACGCCATGCTCAAGGGCAAGTTTTTTTGTGCGCAATTTATCGTCGACATCTGGATAGTCTTTGCGGTTGTTATAGCGCATAATATACGCGTGGTTGCGCTCGTTCATTCCTAAAACTCCATTTTCATGAAGGGTTTTGGGACTGGCGAATTGCGGCAATTTAAAAGAAAACTTCATTTGTTTACCAGAGATTTAAACCTTAATAATTCTGTCAACCGATATCCGGTATAAGTTCCCAAGAGCAGAATTATTCCAAGTATTGCAAGATTAAGCTCTGCAAAAGTGTATAACAGATATTGTAAATAGGAATTCGACAGCACAAGATAGCTAAACACGGCAGTAATAAGGCTTGCAGCAAGCTGTTTTAGCGTATGCCCCGCCCCGTCTTCCTCCCAAATTGTCGAGGCTCTTTCTATTGTCCATGCAATTATAATCAGCGGAAAAAACGTAACGCTCATAAAATCCGGAAGTTTTAGAATATTGCCGGCTATGCTTATAGCCTGCATAATGAGAATAACAACTACCACAACCGCAGATATTCGAGGAACCATCAATAGATTAAGCTTTGAAAGCCAGAATCTTATAGACAGCCCAACAGTGAGGATGATTCCAAAACACAATAGCCCTGAAACAAGGTTCATTTCCAGGAAAGCCATTGCAATTAAAACAGGCATAAAAGTCCCCATTGTCTGTATCCCGATTATATTTCGGGCTATTACTATGAAAAGAATTGCGAGCGGCAATAGCGTTAGCCGCTTGAAAACATTTTGCTCCGATGCGGGAAGCGAAAACAAAGAGAAATCGGAAAGCTTTTGTTTGCCGATAACGTCGGCTCTAATTCTGTTTAGGGAAGCTGCGCCCTGCGGAACTTTTGTGACTGAGAATCTAAGAGAAGAATTTGAAGCCCCGGATATTTCGTAAAGCGATTTCCCCGAACGCTGTAAAACTAGAAAATCCTTAGGTTTTTGTTCCTCTCCCGAGCTTGGCTTAAACATTATCCACGAGTTTCCGCACCAAACCTCCAGAAATTGCGCTGCTTGGGAACTGCGCGACTGTTCATTTAAAAATATTCCCCTTACAACCCTGGACGGTATTTTTTTTAGCGACAAAATCAAATCGGCGGCTTCAAGCGTCCCCGAAGAACCGCTCAGCGGAGAAAATACCTTTTTCTGTTCAGGAGGCATTGCCGCAAGCTCCCTAAAAAGAGCCGCCGCGAAATTCCGCGAGGTCATATTGCCTTCTGGATCGATTTTTTTTACAAGTTTTGCAGCAGCAAGCTTTGTTGCGTCGGATACCTGCGGAAATTTTTCGCTTTCGGGAGGAAGATTAAAGTCCGCATTTTCCGCAACACCCGATTTAGGAATTATTTTAAACCTATACGATATATTTTGCCATCCGCTGTTTGTGCAGACAAATTCTGCAGCAGCTCTTGCCAAACCGTTTTCCCTTATTATCTTAAACCTTGAATCTCCGGACGGGTCGCGGCCGAAATAATATAGCGGAGTCTTTTCCGGAAGTGAAATGTTAAGTTTTACATCGGCCCCTTTTTTCGCCTCAAAAGAAAGGGTGGCATCGGCCTGGTAATAGAACGAGGCCTTGTCGCTCAAGCTAAAGTTGAGATATTTAACTTTAACAAATGTAATTGCAATTGCGACGGCGCAAAGAATTGCAGCAAGCCAATATACTGTTTGGCGACGATGTTTGCTTTCTTGCATATGATTATATTGAATTTTTACGGGTTACATCTACGACTGCTATTCCACTCAGGAGATTCCTGCCCAGCAAAACCTGGTAATCGAACGCGCTTCTGTCGGTTAGGGTGAATTCGCGCTCCAGTGTCAGATGCCCGATTTTTATGTTTAGCATTACAGAGAAACGCTGTTGGTCCGGCATCCCATGGCGCTTTATGGGAACGATTCTTACTATTGGAAGCTCATAGCTTTTTTGCTCTCCGGATGTCCTTGATTTGATTTTAAACGAGACCCACTTCCGGCCGTCTCGCTCAAAATTTTTAATGTCGCATGCGTCGATAGAGCATGTTGTCGCTCCGGTATCTACTCTTGCTTCAAAACTCGACTTAAAACCTGGAAGGCGCACGGTTTCAACTTCGCCTATTATTCCAAGAGGATACTTCTCGATTTCAAGGGCCATTCCCGATTGCTTTTTATTGGATTTTTCCGGTCTTTGAGGATAGGAAGCCTCTATTTGAGAATCTGCGCTCGGTTGCTGGGTTTCGTCCAGGGAAACACATGCTGATATGGCAAATATTGGCAGTGAGGCGAAGATGCAGCAGGTTGGTTTTCTAAATAAATATTTCTTAAAAATTTTCATATGCCAAGAATTTATCCCCTATACACATTCCTGGGAATCTCAGGAGTGGGCGGGCGGGGGCGATGGGGGGGGAATTGAACAATATATCAATAATTATAATAGAAGTTTCAAGAGAATTTAAATGCCGCGATAATCTTGTGTAGACGACGGCTTTGCGGGGGTAAAGTTGATGCTAGTGGCGGTGATAGATTTGAAAGATGCATACTTTTTCGGCAAATAAAGATTTCCATAGAATAAAGTCGAAGCGAACCCGTGTTTTAATCTTAGACAATCCTCGTGGAATTTTGTTTTAAAGTTTTTCCGCAGGAAGGCGCAAACGGCAAGATAGGTACATTGGCATGGGAAAATGCTAGATAAAGTAATCCTTGGGAAAGGGCGGCAAATGCGCCATTGGGGGACTTCAAATTGCGGTTGAATTTCAAAAGAATCATCTTTGTCAGATTCTACATGCAGGCAGTTTTAACTGCAACAGGCACCATTCGCAACGTTCGGTAGTCTGCTTGCCATGTGCACATCATGTGGGAAATGGAGCGGGTTGCCGCCGCCATCATGGCGTCGCTCATTTGCATTAATCCTCCGCAGGGCACGCCGCGGCGTTTGAGTTTGGATTCCCATTCTAAAAGGCGCGTTGCGTTGCCTTAATTATATATGCGCAAATGCGAGGCGGTAAAATGTTGCAGCATAGAAACGGATGCGCTCCAAAAATGGGTTTATTAAATAAGATTACAAAAAAGAAAAATGCCGCGCGGATAAAAAAACGGGCAAAATATTTTGCCCGTCAAAAGCTTTGCGCATTGAATATTATTCAGAGCAGTTGCGCCAATCTTTGCCTCTCTTATCTGGCATTGCGCTTCCAAATTTTATTGAATGTTATCTAAAGCGTTTGCGCCAATCCGTAGGAACGGAGGTTAAGGACTGGGATTTGTCGGATTTTTTCCCGAACCATACTTTTTGCTTATATTCTTTGCCGTTGTATTTGTAGGAGACCTCGTACATTCCATAAAAACCCTCGAAATGCGCATTTTTTACGGGTTTGTCAAATGAGACATTTGTCTGCCAGTCTTTGGCTATCAGTTGTTCGAGGGCGCGGTAAGAGGCTTTCGGGGTGAGGTCGTCGCGTATTAGTCCGCCATTTAGGTGGGCTTCGTTTGATGCCGCCTGGCCGTCGCGCATATTCCACCATGTGATGGCTTCAACCGACGGATGGCTGAAAAACAGCCTGTACGCCTGTTTCGCAAAATATGCCTGCGCTTCCTCGCCGCGGCTTGTGGGTATTGTGATTTCCGTGATGTGCAGCGGCCTGCCGAGTTTTGCATAGCCGTCGAGCGCTTTTGTCATATCGCGAGGCGTGAAGGTTTTGCCGTCTAAAACGTCTCCAAATTCCTTGTCGGAAAAGAAGTGGAATTGCAGCCCGATTCCGTCGACTTTCGCGCCGCGGTCTATAAGATTTTTTACGAGTAGGAAAAAGCGGCCGGTTTGCTCGTTTCTTACATATTGATACCAGGCGGCGGTTGTTTCGTTTATCAGGAATTTGTCGTCATAGGGGAGGCAGCGTTCGGCTTCTTTAAAGGCCTTGTAAACATAGTCGTCGTAGAGGATTGACCCTTTATCCCTGTAATCCGCGGCTTCGTTTACGACGTCCCATATCTTAATCCTGTCGCGGTAGCGTTCGGCTATGTCGCGTATATTGCGGTTTGAGGCGGCTTCTATAAGGTCGGGATTTTTTAGGTCTAGTACGTCCCATATTTTAATCCTGTCGCGGTAGCGGTCGGCTATGTCGCGTATATTGCGGTTAGTGGCGGCTTCTATAAGGTCGGGATTTTTTAGGTCTAGAGCCCACGCCGGCATGAAGTGGGATACGCTTATCGGCCAAGAAAAAGTGTGCCCCTTGGGTATTATTGAATTCTTTTCGCAGAAGGCGATGGCGGTGTCGGACTGCATTACAGTCGGGTTGCTCGTATAGGAAAGGTCTAAATTTTTGTCGTTTGAGTAGTCCCAGCGGTACTTGCCTTCCTGCGGTTCTACCTTACAGTCGGATTGCTCGTATAGGAAAGGTCTAGATTTTTGTCATTTGAGTAGTCCCAGCGGAACTTGCCTTCCTGGGGTTCTATCCGGCGCCATACTACCGCAACTGTGCCGTAATTGAATATGCGCGTGTAAAGATCGGCGTATTTGTTTATTTGCTCGTCCGTATATTTTATCGGCTGGCCTTCTGATACCNNNNGGCTGGCCTTCTGATACCGAGCGCGACGCGTATGCGCCGAAAAGAAATTCGTGCCTTGCGAGTTTTATGTTCAAGTTTTCGACAGGTTCGTCGAAGTCCAGATAGAACTCGCCCATGCGGTTTGCTCGGATTCCGTTTTCGATGCGCGCGTCTGTGATTGGATTTTCCCATAGGTCGCGCATTTTCTGGGGGATTTTACTTTCGTCGCAAAATGCGTTAACAGCCAGAATAATAGAGAATAAAACGGAAAACTTTTTCATGCGGCTATTATTTATTTTATATTTTGCTTGTCAATAAAGCATATTTTATTTTTCGGCGCAATCGGCAATAAAAACTCGCTCTTCGTCAAACTCAGTGGGATGAGTGAAAAAGGCGAGATAAGAGGAGAAATAAAAAGATTAGAAAAAAAGAGAGGCAAAGAGGATAAGAAATATCCTACAATGCCTCATGTGATATTCAGTTATTACAGAGTACGAAAAACGGGGCGGAAAGGGCAAGCATTTTCTGC
>FR901582.1:0-216 GCA_000438015.1 Coraliomargarita sp. CAG:312
CTTTTCAATATTGTTCCATTCCGGCTCCCCCTCCGCATACCTTTCCACGAATAAACTGAGGTATTCGCGCATAGACTCAAACGACGATTCTATTTTTTCTGCGTCAATCTGACCGTAGCCCACAATATCTATTCTTACCCCTAAGGACTTAATCTCCCGGCTATCCTCATTTGCTTCTTCCAAACCAATATCAGGATTGTCTTCATTATTTGGAAC
>FR901582.1:222-906 GCA_000438015.1 Coraliomargarita sp. CAG:312
GCTAATACTGATGCATCTACCGGCTTATCCTTATCTACCAAGTTATCCTCGTATCCAAACCGGTTTGGAGAACCCACTTTCTCAACGGCGCTTTTTGCTTGCGGGGCAATGCTTCCGCTTTTGGCAACTTTTGGCCTTACTGAAAGCTTTTTGGTGGGGAATAAGCTATCCGACGCTTTTTGCTTGCAGGGTAATGCTTCCGTTTTTGGCATCTTCTAGCCTTACTGAAAGCTTTTTGGTGGGGAATAAGCTATTAAGATATTTTTCGGCGTTACTTCTGCTTACTGCCGGGCCAGAGAGAAATTTTTTAATTAATGCCTCAATATCTTTCCGCTTAGATATTTTTAAGAACTTCACGACTACTGATACCCCGCAATTTCGTAATTTCTCGCGCGTATCATCATCCTTAATTTTACTGATTATCTTAAATGCGTTTTTATTGTTTAAGAACGTCTGGTCCGAAAAGCAATCATCCTTCAACCCCGTCCTATTCAGAAAATCATTGTAGCTTAGTTCCGCCAATTTCGGATTGTTCGCAAAAAGTACCTGAAGCGCACACGAAATCACATTCGAAACCCCATTGGAATAGCCTCTTAACCTTTTTAAAAATTCGGGTTCTCCATAATCCCTATAGTTTTTGTTTAACGCATTGAAAATTTCAGAATTAGTTCTGGGGACCTTCCG
>FR901583.1:0-1369 GCA_000438015.1 Coraliomargarita sp. CAG:312
CTTTGCGCATAGGTACAAACCACGGCTCGCTTTCCGACAGAATCATACGCAGATACGGAGACACCTCCTACGGAATGGTAGAAGCCGCATTTGAGTTCGCGCGGATATGCCGCGACCTAAACTTCCATAACTTCTGCTTCTCTTTCAAAGCCAGCAACACCAGGATTATGACGCAAACATATAGGCTGGCTGTGAAAATGATGAAAGAGGAAGGTTTTTCCTATCCCCTGCACCTCGGAGTGACAGAGGCTGGATTTGGCACAGACGCGCGCATAAAAAGTTCAATGGGGATAGGAGGGTTGCTATTTGACGGAATCGGAGACACCATAAGAGTGTCGCTTACAGAGGATCCGGTTGAAGAAATACCGGTTGCAAAAGATCTCGCGCGCCTTGCAGAAAGCGTGCGCGCAAAAAAAGCAGCTGAACAATTTGACGAAAAAATAGATTTTTACTCCTACAACCGCCGGGAAAGCATTTGCATCGACTGCGGAACCGCAAAAATTGGCAAAGACAATGTTCCCGCCGTAGCGTCTTTCGGCAAAAGCCAAAAGGCGGACATACAACTAGACGGATCGCAGTCAGACAAAATAAAAATCAAGTCGTACGAGGCCTCGGAATCCGCAAAGCTTGCGCAGGACTTGAAAGAGTCTGTTATAGCGGCGCAAATAAAGACCAGAGACTTGGATAAATTTTCCGGTTCCCTAAACTCCGAAAACTTAATTTTAATAGCGCCCGCTCCAGAAGAAGGGCGCCACGCCGTTGGCGAAGCAAGAGCATTGGCTGCAAGACTAAAAGAGCTCTCCTCAAAAGCCCCGATCTGGCTTAAATTCGATTCATCCAAACTTGTAAATAAAGATTCCGATGAACTATCAAAACTTAACGAAGCCTCTATTTATATAGGTTCGATGCTGGCGGACGGAATAGGAGACATAGTATCTGTAGAAATTTCAGACGCGCCTGAAAAGAATGTCGCATACGCCCTTGCCATACTACAAGGCGCACGCGCGCGCAAGAGCAAAGCAGAATACATAGCCTGCCCAAGCTGCGGAAGGACCTTGTACAATATTCAAGAAGCCGTGGCAAAAATCGAAAAAGCAACGTCGCATTTAAAAGACGTCACAATCGCCGTAATGGGATGCATCGTCAACGGACCTGGAGAAATGGCCGATGCAGACTTCGGATATGTCGGCGGCGCCCCGGGTAAAATAAACCTCTATAAAGGCAAAAAATGCATAGAGGTAAACATACCGCAGGAACAGTCTATCGAGCGCCTGGTTGAATTCATAAAAGCCGAAGGCAAATGGGTTGAACCCGACAAATAATGCAAAGCTCTAGAATTATTAACCGCCGACGGAAGCCGGCGGTTTTT
>FR901583.1:1376-32052 GCA_000438015.1 Coraliomargarita sp. CAG:312
CGACGGAAGCCGGCGGTTTTTGTTCATATTCCAGACAAAAATTCAACCAAATTTTTTGCCTAAAGACATTATATTTTAGCCTGCCAATCCATTAAAAATAAGGCATCTAAATATTGTTCTGAGGCAAAAAAAACGCCTTTTTTAAACATTTAATTGTTGCAAGATTCCAATATATGAAATACTCTCTTTACAGAGTTGCGCGAAAATGGAATTCCGCCGGTTTTGCACAATAAAATCATTTGGATTCCGGATGGCAAAAAGGCGCTCTTTTATAAAAATTCCGGCCCCAAACGCCGGAAGTTTTTTCAATTTAACAAATAAATAACATATCCACACAACATGGCAGAAGACATAAAACCAAAAGACAATTACGATGCGTCAAAAATCCAGAAGCTAGAAGGCTTGGAGGGCGTCAGGAAACGCCCCGACATGTACATCGGAGACACTAACGAAAGAGGATTGCACCACTGCGTATTTGAAATCGTTGACAACTCAATCGACGAAGCCTTAGCCGGGTATTGCTCCCTTATAAAAGTGACAGTGCATCCCAATGGCGCATGCTCAATAGAGGATAATGGCCGAGGTATTCCTGTTGACATCCACCCAAAATACAAAATTCCGGCACTAGAGCTTGTAATGACAAATCTGCATGCAGGCGGAAAATTCGGCAAGGGCGCATACCAAGTTTCTGGGGGCCTCCACGGAGTCGGCGCAAAATGCGTAAACGCCGTAAGCGAATATTTCGAAGTTGAAGTGCGCAAGGGAGGAAAAATTTACAAGATGGAGTTCTCGCGCGGGAAGACGACAATGCCAATGACTGTCATAGGCAACACAAAAGGAACCGGCACAAAAATCACCTTCATTCCCGACCCCGAAATCTTTACCCTCACGCGCGAATTCAAATATGAGATTCTATCAAAACGCCTGCGCGAATTGGCGTTTCTCAATCCCGGAATAACGATTCACCTCGACGACGAACGCACCAATAAGCATGAAGAGTTCCGCTTTAAGAACGGAATATCCGAATACGTAACGTTCCTCAATAAAAATAAAAACACCATCCACGACAAAGTAATAGCCTTTTCAGGGGAATTTCCAGCAGCTGAAGGCAGCTCTGCAATGATTGTTGCCGATATCGCCATGCAGTACAACGACAGCTACAATGAGCAGGTTTACGCATACGCGAACTCCATCTTTAACGTTGAAGGCGGCACGCACCTAAGCGGATTCCGAACGGCTCTGACGCGCGTAATAAACAACTACGCAAAATCAAACAACCTTCTGAAAGACAAAGATCCCGCAATATCCGGGGATGACTGCCGTGAAGGGCTTACTGCGGTAATATCTGTAAAAGTGCCTGAGCCTAGGTTTGAAGGCCAGACAAAAACAAAGCTTTCCAACGGGGAAGTCGACGGAATAGTCCAAAAAATTGTAGGAGAAAAACTAAAATACGCATTTGAAACCCAGCCGAACGTCGCCAAGAAAATCATTGAAAAATGCATCATGGCTGCCCGCGCCCGCGATGCCGCAAGAAAAGCCCGCGAAACCGTTCGCAAAACTGTAATGACGTCCGGGGGATTGCCCGGAAAACTCGCCGACTGTTCAGAAAAGGACCCCGCCCTTTGCGAGCTTTACATCGTGGAAGGCGACTCCGCCGGCGGTTCGGCAAAAATGGGCAGGGACAGAAAATACCAGGCTATCCTCCCTATCAAAGGCAAAATATTGAATGTTGAGAAAGCCCGCTTGGACAAAGTCCTAAACAACCAGGAAATTAGAACCATCATTACCGCATGCGGAACCGGCATAGGGGAATCTGGAGAGGGCGCGTTCGACGGAGACAAGGCGCGCTACCATAAAGTCGTAATCATGACCGACGCCGATGTCGACGGCTCGCACATCAGGACGCTTCTCTTGACTTTCTTCTTCCGCCAAATGCGCGGGCTAATTGAACGGGGCTACGTTTACATAGCCCAGCCTCCGCTTTACCGCATCAAGCGCAAGAAGCGCGAACAGTACGTAATGAACGACGCAGAACTAAACAAGATACTTTTGGAGCTTGGATCGGAAGACGTGGTTTTGAAGCGGACGCGGGACGGATTTGAATTTCCCGCCCAAAAGATGGACAAGCTCGTCGAACTGCTCGCAAGAATGGAGACTCTCGGGCACGGCATTACCCGCTACGCATGTGATTTGTCCACATACCTCGACACAAATAAAGACGGAAAGCTTCCGAAATTTATCGCGCGCGTCCGCACGGGGAACAAAGAGGAGTTTAAGTTCCTGTTCAGCGAAGACGAACGCTCAAGCTTTTACATCCAATACGGCAATCCGGAAGACATATTTGAAGGCAACACAGTAAGGGAAGTTGTCGACGAAAACGGCGTAAAAGTCCAACAGCGCATAAACGTTTACGAAATATACGAAGCCCAACAGCTAGAAAAAATCTTGGCTGAAATTGCAAAAATGGGGCTTGTCGTAAAGTCGTACACGCCGACAGAAGAAGCGCGCTACACGCTCTCAGAAGGGGCTGACGCATCAGGCAAAAAAAGCGTAATAGAGCTTCATTCAATTCTGGAGCTGGTGGGCAAAATACGCGAGCTTGGCAAGCGCGGTCTTACAATACAACGGTATAAAGGGCTAGGCGAAATGAACGCAAAACAGCTCTTTGAGACGACGATGGATCCAAATAAACGCTCTTTCCTAAAAGTAAGCATAGAGGACGCAGCAGCGGCCGACGCAACTTTCTCGATGCTTATGGGAGAAGACGTTCCGATTCGCCGCGCATTCATAGAAGACAATGCGCTTAACGCATCATACCTAGACATATAAAAAAAGGATTTTTCAAATGTACACTGAAAACGAAAAAATAATAGATTCTAGCATAACGCAGATCATGCAAAGCGCGTACATCGACTATTCGATGTCGGTAATAGTCTCGCGCGCCCTTCCCGACGTGCGCGACGGATTAAAGCCGGTACAGCGCCGCGTGCTATATGCTATGCTGCGCGAAGGGCTTTTGCACAACAGGGCTTTCGACAAATGCGCCGGCGTAATAGGTGAAGTTCTAAAGAATTACCACCCACATGGAGACTTGTCGGTCTACGACACACTTACGCGGCTCGCCCAAGACTGGGTAATGCGCTATCCTTTGGTCATTCCGCAAGGCAACTTCGGGTCGATAGAAGGAGACTCACCTGCAGCATACCGCTATACCGAGTGCAAACTTGCGGAAATAGCTGAAGACCTTTTAACGGACATAGACAGCGACACAGTCGACTTCATGCCCAACTATAAAGAAACAACTTCAGAGCCTACAGTTCTTCCATCAGCCCTGCCCACTTTGCTGATGAACGGCTCAACGGGTATTGCAGTCGGCATGACGACAAATATACCCCCGCATAACCTCAACGAACTCATAGACGGAATATGCATGCTTATAGACAATCCCGCAGTTCCGCTTTCGGAGTTGATGGAGGTAATAAAGGGGCCGGACTTCCCGACCGGGGGCGTAATCGTCGGCAAAAGCGGCATAGAAAGCTACATGCGCACCGGCCGAGGCATAGTAAAAACGCGCGGGGTGGCGTCGGTTGAAGACTTAAAGAATGGCAAAGAACAGATTGTAATTACGGAAATTCCGTACAATGTAAACCGAAACAGCCTAGTAGAAAACATAGCCCAATTGGTTTCGGATAAAGTGTTAACCGAAGTCAGCGACATCCGCAACGAGTCCGACGAGAACACCCGCATTGTAATTGAACTCAAACGCGGAGAGGCTCCGCGCGTGGTAATGAACAAGCTGTTCAAGCACACCCAGCTTGAGTCGTCGTTCGGGGTAATTCTGTTGGCTTTGGACAAGCGCAAGCCGAAGCAGATGAACATAAAGGAAATGCTCGAATGCTACATAGAGCACCGCCGCGAGGTCGTTTACCGCCGCACGTGCTTCTTGCTGCGCAAAGCCGAAGACCGGGCGCATATTCTTGAAGGATACAAAATAGCCTTAAATAATCTGGACGATTTTATAAAGATTATCCGCGCGTCAAAAGACCGCGAAGAAGCAAGGATTGCATTGATGGCGAAATATCCATTGAGCGAACGCCAGGCAAACGCAATACTTGATTTGCGCCTCCACCAGTTGACAGGATTGGAGCGCGAAAAAATCGAGCAGGAATATATGGAACTGATGAGGCTCATTGAAGAGTACCGCTCCATCCTTGAAAACGAAAGAAAACTTCTGTCGGTCATAAAGAAGGAACTTAAAGAAATGCGGGAAAAATATCCGTCCGAACGCCGCACTCAGATTATAGCTGCTGAGGGCGAGTTTAGGATGGAGGATGTAATAGCCAATGAAGGCTGCATTATTAGCGTCTCGCACAACGGCTTTATAAAGCGCACGGGCGTCAGCGCATACCGTTCCCAGAAACGCGGGGGGAAAGGAGTCATCGGAAGCGGACAATACGACGAGGATTTTATAGAGCATATATTTACAGCATCCACCCACGACAGCATTATGTTCTGCATGAACAACGGCAGGGTTTACGTTCAAAAAGTATATGAAATCCCCGAAGGCTCCAGAACCTCAAAGGGCCGCTCAATAAAGAATGTTTTAGACCTTAAAAACGACGAAAAAGTCGCCGCCATGATTTGCGTAAAGACGCTCGACGACGACAAGCACGCCCTTATAATGGCGACAAAAAAGGGAGTCGTAAAAAAGACAATGCTCTCCGAATACAAGAATTGCCGCAAAGGCGGAATTATCGGCATAAACCTTGACGAAGGCGACGACCTAATCGGAGTCGTCTTGACAGAGCCTGAATCAAATGTGGTTCTTGTCACGCATGAAGGCATGTCGATACGTTTCAACGAAAGCGATCTGAGGGCGCAAGGCAGGTCAACTAGGGGAGTCCGCGGAGTAACGCTAAAGAAAGACAACGACTGCGTAAAGGCCATTGTTGTCGTAGACCCTGCTTCAACACTCCTGATTGCCGGAGAAATGGGGCAAGGCAAACGCTCAAGCTATGACGAATACCGCGTACAAAATAGGGGTGGCAGCGGTGTAATTGCCATAAAAACCCACGGCGTAGCCGGCGCCCT
Organism: Coraliomargarita sp. CAG:312; assembly: GCA_000438015.1. GTDB lineage: Bacteria > Verrucomicrobiota > Verrucomicrobiia > Opitutales > Intestinicryptomonadaceae > Merdousia. Next base: position 6,468 of record FR901583.1, read on the forward strand.
TTCCGTGAGGGATGACGACGAAATCATGATGTTCACCCAAGCCGGACAAGCCATACGCTCCCCCGTAAAGGGAATTAGAGTAATAGGCAGAACCACACAAGGAGTGCGCCTTATAAATCTCGCGGAAGGCGACAAACTTATAGGAATCTGCAAAATAGTTGATACGCACGACGGCGACGACTCGTCCGATTCGGAAAACGCTTCTGAAAGCGCGGCTCCTACGGCATAAACAAAAAGAGCATAGAGAATAAAATTCCAAAAAGCGGGGCTTGCAATAATGCTCCGTTTTTTTTAATATCCTTAACAAAAAAACACCATGCCGCAGAATTACTTTAAATACGTAGATTTGAAATCCGATTTATTCGAGGAAGCAAAAATTTTCCTCCAGACATTTACGCCGCGACGCACTGAAATAATGTGCAAAGCCATAGAACAGGCAGCCGGCGGGAACGGAAAGATGCTAAAAGCGATAAGGGATTTTCGGGCTATTCCATGCAAGCCAATAGAATATGTGGAAACGCGCGACATAACCATACCTTCAGAAGATGGGGGCATTCAAGCCAGAGTTTATTCAAAAAAGACCGAATCTTCAGCCGAGAAACCTATATTTTTGTATCTTCATGGAGGCGGCTGGACAATAGGCGACATAAACTCGTGCGCCGACTTTTGCCAGAATGTAGCCGCAAGCGGAATGGCAACAGTTGTTGCAATTAATTACCGCAGGGCTCCGGAAAATCCGCACCCGGCAGCATTGGATGATTGTATTTGCGCTTACAAATGGCTGCTTCAAAACGCGGGTTCCCAAGGATTGGGAACTAGGAATGTTTTTGTATCCGGAGACAGTGCCGGAGGGCATCTTGCAATAGCCCTCGCCGACGCCGCCATATCCTTAAAGCTGCAGAATCCGCAAGGACTGGCATTGTTCTATCCTGTCACGACTTTTGAAGACAGGCATTCCGACGAAAGCTATAAGAAGTACGGAAAAAATTACGCGCTTGACGCAAAGCTTATGGATACATTTAACAACGTATATATCCCGGAAAAAGACTCCCGCAAAGACGCATCTCCATTAAATTTTAAAACCCTTTCAAAATTCCCTCCCACACTAATACTCTCATCCGGTTGCGACATACTCTTAAACCAAGACGAGGATTTCGCAAATCTTCTATTTAAACTGAACGTAAAAACCAGGCACGTGTGCATCCGCGGAGCCACGCACATATATCTCACAATGCCCGGCATGCCCCAAAGCTTTTCTATGGCGCTTCAGGAAACGCTGGACTTCATAAAAAAAACCAGTTCTTAAAACAGGGCAGCAACTTCTAGGCTATTTTGAACCGGACACGCCTTCTATCAATCTTTGCAAAATTTCTTTTCCTTGGTTGCTATCGGCCGTCAGGAATTGGCACATTCCGCTTTTGTCGCTTTTAAAAAGCGTGGAGCCTTTCGGAGTCACCTCTACATTCCCGCGCTCGGAAATTCCGAATGAACCAGGAGAAACCACGTATAAAACGCTGGTTAAATCCCAGCTTTCCCTATTGTTGTTTTTGCTTTTCCCGCCCGTAACGCTTAGGGAATGCAATTGGTACGCTGCAACTATGGGATTTTCCTTCGAGAGGTTTCTATAAAGGGCTTCGGATGGAAACCTTATATCGCGCCCGATTTCAAACCCGCTAAAAACAACAGGCACAGGCGGATTTTCAAACACGTATTTTGCGGCGGGAATATCGCAAGTAATGTTGTACTCGCAGTGGGGATTAGCCGAATTTTTTTTGATATGCTCAAAATCTCCGGCCATAACCGACAAATACTTTACTTTTTTCCGAAACAACTCCCTCCCGGAAAGAGGAGAAAAAGAGTCGCCTTCCGATTTAAGCAAACGCTCTATGTTGGTTGAAAAGCCAACTGAAATGTAAACAATTTCCCCGTCATCGGATTCGGAAAGAATTTTCCGCAAAAGCTTTACGGAATCGGGAAATTCCTCCGGCTTTAATCCCATATCCCTGCATACTTTTCCGATAAACGGCCCTTCTTTTTTTGTAGCTCCGTTCCGAATAAATCCCACAGGAATATCGCTTCGCGAATAATAATCGTTTATCGCTTTTACAAACAAAGGAGAATATGGATTGTCCTTATTTACAACAATAGCCCTTATCTTTACTTTGCCGGATTTCTCGTAGTTTAGAAGCATTGCCTGGGCTAAGGCGTCGTCGATATCGTTTCCCATATCGGTGTCAAAAATTACCGCTTGCGGAGCGGCTGCGCTATAAACGGCAAAGGAAAATGCAAAAAAAATTGAATATAGGATTTTTTTCATGATACCGCTTTTGATTACATATAGCAATTTCCAAGTCAATAGCAAAAGAGCAGAAAATTATAGCCTAAAATCATCCATAATTAAGCCGTAGCGAAGATTGCGGAAAGTATGCACAAAAGAATCGGCTCCCAAAAATTCCAACAGCCCAATGACACAGGCAAACGCCGCAGGCACGATTTCCGCGCGGCTTTGGCTAATGCCAAACTTTAAAGCAACATCTTTTGCCTGCATATTCAAAAGCAAATCCAGCATGTATTTAAACTCCGCCAAACTTAAAATATTCTCCGGAGATGTAAAATTCATGGAGCGCTTCATAATGCGGGCAGCAGCCACAGCCCCTCCCGCGCCCACTAAAGAATCTATTCGTGCAATTTTCAGCTTTTTTTCAAATTCGCCCAATGCGAATTTTTTTATTTCAGCCAAATTCGCATTGCTAATTCCAGAAGCAAGAAACTTGCGCGTCATGCGCACCGCGCCAATCTTAAAACTCTCCGATGAAACTACCCTGCCATTTTCCCCACAAACGACCTCCATGCTTCCGCCGCCCAGATCGAAAAACAAATTCGATAAATTGCCGTTTACAGCAGGATCGCTCATAGCGCCACGATATGACAACTCCGCCTCCTCTTTTCCGCTCAATATCCTTATTTTTATGGAAGTAGCGTCAAAAACTTTGCCGCATATTTCGGAAGAATTCGCCGCATCCCGCAGCGCAGACGTTGCGACTGCGTCCACGGAAAATTCGGGAAACAATTTTGAGCTATCGCTCAAAAAACAACGCAAAGCCCCTATTATTAAATCGGCCGCATTGCCCACTAAAACATTTCCGCCTGATATGCGCGATTCTAGCGATTTTTCATAAAATGTTTCGACTTTTCCGCCGCGAAATTCCCCCAAGAGGCATTTTATCGTGTTTGAGCCTATGTCTATTGCCAATTTCATTTAAAAAACAAATCCTTTCGGAGCGACGAGTACGACAAACTCGCCCTTGGTTGAGCTTTTCTTTATTTCGTCGGAGACATCGGAAAGTTTGCCCACAAAAAAGCGCTCGTGTATTTTGCTTATCTCCTTGGCTATGCAAACTACGCGGTCCGGGCCAAATACATCCAAAGCGTCGTCTATAAATTTCAGAATTCTATATGGAGACTCATAAAAGATTAAAGTATGCCCAAAATCGGCGTGCTTTTCAAAAAAATTCCGGCGCGCCGAAGTTTTTGCCGGAAGGAACCCGGCAAACAAGAAAGAATCGCTTGGAAGCCCTGAAGCGCTTAAAGCCGCGGCAAACGCGCAAGGACCGGGAACTGGCACAACTTTGATTCCCTCCGCCCTGCATGCGCGTATTATCCTAAACCCCGGATCGCTTACACACGGAGTCCCGGCATCGCTAACCAAAGCCACATTAAAACCCGATTTCAATTTTTCCAAGAGAATCGGGGCCACCGCCCTCTCGCGCGAATCCTCGTTTACGAACATTTCCTTTGAAATTCCAAAATGCCTCAAAAGCGAACCGGTTAGGCGGGTGTCTTCGCAAGCGACGATATCGCAATCGCGCAATGTCTGCAAAGCGCGTTCGGATATGTCCGAAAGGTTCCCAATAGGGGTAGCCACGACGTAAAGTGTTGCAGTTTGTCTTTCCATTTTATTTAAAATGCGGAAAACGGCGGATAAAGGCGAGACATTGTTTTTAATAATTTCTTTTGCTCCGAAAAAAATCCGCTGTCGAAAAAGCCCGCATCTAGCAGGTCCAATAGCGGAGTGACTACAAAATCCCGCTCGCGCCAACGCTTGTGAGGGATGCAAAGATCTTCGTCTGAATAGGATTCTCCACCGTAAAAAATTATATCCAAGTCAATTTCCCTTGGTCCATTTTCAATAGTTTTTACCCTTCCCATCCTGCGCTCCACGTCCTTGCAATAATCCAGAAGTTCCAACGGTCCGCATGCGGTTTCGATTCCTATTGCGGCGTTAAGAAAGTAGCGCTGTTGGGAATATCCCCACGGGGCAGTCTCGTAAATTTTAGATTTTGCAACTACGCGCGCAATATCGTCCAATTCCGATACAGCCCGCACGAGAAACTCCCGCCTGTTGCCAACATTTGAACCTAAAGCCAATACCACGTAAGCCATAATCTACTCCTTTATGTAATCTGATCGCCGGCGAAAAACGCGGGCGGAAATTTTTTCAAACTTGAATCCCACGTCAACGCCAAGCTTTGCGACTTCCACATCCGCCTCCCTTAAAATAGGGAAACGTATAAAAAGTCTTTCTGCTATCATATCGGCAAGTTTTTCTATCAGCCTAACGCTTTCTCCTGCCAACACGCCTTCCGCTACAGCCATCGCCGAAGGATAATCCACCGTATCGGAGAGATCGTCGGTCTTCGCCGCCCGTTCGAAAGGCAGGCGCAGGCGCATTGAGACTTCGAAATCGCGGAGTTCATCGCGCTCGGCGGCAAAGCAGCCGTGTTTCCCGCGAAGTTTTATTTTTTCTATTATTATTTCGTCCATATCAAAACATAAGTTTTCCGGCAATTTTTACGGCGTTTAAGTTTTTGCGGACATCGTGCACCCGCAATATGTCCGCCGACTTGGAAAGAGCCGCAAAGGCGCTTATTATGGATGTTGCGTCGTCCCTGGAGGACATATCGCACCCAACGGCCTCCGCAAGCGAAGATTTGCGCGAAACTCCCAAAAGCACAGCGCACCCAAATTCGCGCAATTCTCCAAGCCTTCTTACAAGCTCGAAATTTTGCGAGCTGGTTTTCCCGAATCCGAATCCGGGATCCAGCACTATTTGATTCTTTTTTAGCCCTGCCTCAAGCGCCTTCTGCAAGAGATCAGAAATCCCGCGCATAAAAAATTCAAAAAAATCACCTTCTATGCTCTTGCCCCTGCAATTGTGCGTAATAATCAGCGGGCAATTTTTATCCGCCGCAACGCGAGCCATCGGATATTCACCGCCAATAATATTTGCGCAAACATCGTTTATTATATCGGCCCCCAAATCAACGGCTATGCGCGCCACTTCCGGCTTATATGTATCTACAGAAATCGGAGTGTCTGGCATTTCCGCCCGCAAGGCGTTTAACGCAGGGACAAGACGCGCAATTTCGGCATCCGCCGGGAGCAAAGCCGCGTTTGGTCTTGTCGATTCCGCGCCTATGTCGATTATATCTGCGCCGTCTTGCAACATGAGTTTTGCGTGGGAAAGAGCTGCGGCAACATCAGAATATTTTCCGCCGTCGGAAAAAGAATCGTCGGAGACATTCAATATTCCCATTATAAGAGGGCTTCCTTGTGTGGCCGATGGAAGGCGCCTATTGTGAGGGCTTGTCCAGTTCATTTAGATGCTTTATATATATTTCTATTTCGTCCGATTTTTTTAGGGACTGTATTTTTTTTGCAGTTTTTAAAGCCTGCCTAAAATCCGACATGGACACGGCAACCCGCATTTTCCCGTATAGGGAGGCGAGCGCGTATTTGGAATCTTCCGAAGCCGCGTCGAAATGCGCGCCAGCCTGGATGGCATCTCCAGACTCTAAAAGAAGTCCCGCATATTCAAAATGCGCTTTTGCATCACGGCCGCCAGAATCAAAGTATGCGCCATATTCGGCAATAGCCTCGCTCTTTTTACCCTCCGCCGCAAGAGCCTGCGCCGAAACCATCTTTGCATCCGGAAGTCCCAGTCTTGGAGCGAGTTTCTTTGCATCGGAATATTTGCCGCAGGCTATCAGCGCCAATAGGGCGTTCTTTAAAGATTTTTTTAAGTCTCCCGTGCCGGCGTTCGCCGCATACTCCTTTGCGGCTTCGGAATATAGTCCGGCGCTAAAATACAGATCGCCAATCTTAAGCGTCTGGGAATCCTCCGCCCCAAGAGCCCTCGCTATTTCCGCCGCCGAAACGGCTTCGCCATAATCGCCAGCCTTTGCCCTGCAAGCTGTTAAAGTTTCTAATGCATCAAAATTTCTTAAATCTTTAGACAGCAGCGACAAACAAACGCTGCGGCATTCTTCCAACATGTTTAGCTTCAAAAGCAATCGCGCTTTCACAAGCCTTGCCCGGGCGTTTTGATAGTCATACACTAAAGCCTGGTTGCAACAAAACAAAGCTTCCGAATAATCCCCGCCCTCCATATGGTGCGACGCCATCCAAAGGAGTATGTCTGGATCCGAACCTCCCGAAAGAGCCAACGCTTTCTTCATCTCGGGGAAAGCCTCTGACTTGCCCGAACTTTCAGAGAGAACAATTGCAAGATTCTTTTGCGCCATAAAAAACGACGGCAGTTTCTCCAGCGCCAGCCTGTAATTTGCCTCGGCTTTTTCCAAGTTCCCGGAATTTGCATAAAGATTTGCGAGATTGAAGAATATGGCGCTCCCCGCCCATTCGCTCTTTGCCGCACTTTCAAGAACGCCTATAGCAGCATCCGTTTCGGATTTTTGCGCTTCTGAAATGGCTTGCGCCTCCTTCCTTGAGACCGAAGGCACAGAACCAAACACCGAACCTCCGCCCGAAGCGCTTGCTATGCATAGGGAAAAAATAAATATTACTGCTATGGCAAAAATTTTCATTTCTGTATTTTAAACGGAATAGGAAGAATAAATTTTGCGCGAACCCCCAAACCGTTTTTTTTAGGAATTTCATATTTTAGATTTCGCGCGGCCTCTATTGCGGAAGCCTCGAAAGCGGCATTAGTAGATTCAGCAACGGATTCGACTTCAAGAGAGCCGGTCTGGTCTATGGTCACATTTAATCGCACTAAACCCTCTATGCCTCGGCGAAGCATTTCCGGCGGATACTTAACCCGCACCTTGCTAATGCGCCGGGGAATTGAGTCCAATTCAGAAACGTCGAAAACTTCCACTTTAAAATCGCCCTTAGGCGGGGCAAACCCCGTTATTTCAAAATTTTTCCCGGTGCCGAAAGAAAGACGCGGTATGGGAAGTTCGCATCCAGCATAGTCGATAGAAAATTCAGGCCCGCTTTTAGGGGATTCATGCGATGGAACCGAAACTTTTTCGGGAGAGGAAGACACGTCTTTCGGCTCAGGGGCAGCGGATTTCAAAACGGATTCACTTACGCTATAAATGCGCGTCAACTCCAAGCTTTCGGACTTTTTCAAATCTGCAGATATAGAAAGGGGAAGAATCGCGTAAACGCAGAAAAACAGAGCTGCCGCGCACAAGAAACTCTTTCCCAAATGCGATGTCCTTTCAAATGTGTATTTTCTTGTAGTCATTGCTTTTTTTGTGCGGCAACAAAAATCTCCCCCGCGCCGTTTTCCTTTGCGCAGTCCATGACTGCCACGAGCGCGCTGACCGAAACTTTTTCATCGGCACGCAAAATAACCGATCCTTTCGGAGCCAGCCTTCCCCTCAATACGGACGGCAGTGCCGCAAGGGTGTACCTTTTCCCGTCCACGTAAAGGGAAGAATCAGATGATATCGACACGGTCACCGAATCGGCTTTTACTTCGGAAACGTTTGCGGCCGATGGAATATCCAAGTCCATTGCGCTGCCGTCGGCAAAAACCATGGTGACTATGAAAAAAATCAGCAGGATGAAAATCACGTCGATAAGCGGGGATATATTTATCGCCTGCGCCGGCTGCTCGTCTTCAAACCTGGGACGCCTCAAACTCATTTTCCCTCCCTTTTTATCATGGCGGACTCTCTGCGCGCCAAGTTAATTAAAAGTTTTTGCGTCTGGGACGTTGCGAACATCGCTATTATCCATGCGGGAATTGCGGCGACAAGCCCGGCTTGGGTTGTAATTAGGGCGGTCGAGATTCCGTCAGCCACGCTAACCGAATCAGCCGCGGAAGATATGCAAATCATCATTCCCGCGACAGTCCCCAGCAACCCTATAAGCGGGGCAACCCCGGAAAGGATTTTTAGGGAAAGCAGCCTGCGTTCAACTCCCGACATAAGAACAAGGCGCAAATGGGCAAAGACCTTGCCGATATCCGCGCCGTTTTTCGAGTCCGGAAATTCATCGTTTAAAAATACTGCGTACGCTTCGCCGAATAATTCGCCGCTTGAACATATTTTATTCCAACGCGCCATCCTAAAGCATATTTCAAACCCGCTAAAATAGAGATAGAAAGCCAATAAAGCCAGGGGATACATCAAAAATCCCCCCGCCCTAAAAACCTCTGCATATGTGGATAAAAATTCCTGCATTTTACGAATTTGAACTTAAAAAGCTTGAAGCCATTTTTTCCATATCGGACAAAACCGCCTTTGCCCTGCGGGAAAACAGAGCGTGGGCAACAAATGCGGGAATGGCAACAATAAGCCCGTATTCGGTGGTTATAAGCGCCTCGCTTATTCCCTCGCTTATAAGCTGAGCCTGAGCAGACCCCCGGAAGGAAAGATCGCCGAAAGTCTTTATTATTCCCGTAACCGTTCCCAACAATCCAAAAAGAGGCGCCACCGCCGCAGTCACGGAAAGAACCGAAAGCCATGAAAAAAGCTTCTCTCCGGCCGACAGCATGGATTCGTATGAGATTTCTTCCAATTTTGATACAGGAAGATTTTTGGACTCCAATAAAGCCGACATCAATTCGGCGTAAGGATAACCTGCGGATTTTGCTATTTTTAGCGCCCCTTCCCCGTCTCCGGAATTTAGCTTCGCAAAGATTTGAGAAACAAGGTTTGATGGAGCTCTGCGCACCTTAAATACCGAAACAAGCTTTAAAGCGCAAACTCCCAAAGACGCTATCCCGAAAAACAATATCGGATACATCCATACTCCGCCCAAAGCTATTTCTTGCGCTATCGTGCGGGAATTTTTTTCCGAACGCAACATGGCTCCCCCCGACGCGTCTGCGGGAATCAAATCGCTCCTGCCTTCGGCAAAAAGCCTTACGGCGGCGGAATGCGACTCCCCGTAAAGCCTCCCGTCATCGGATAAAAATCCAGCCTTGCCAGGAGACACAAAATACTTGAAGCCGCCAACTCTGAATTTTTTTCCTGAAATCTTTTCTCCACCAGCTACCGATACCGCTTCAGCGTCAACCATTTCCAGTGGATTGAAAATTTCACGCTCTGCAGCCCCGATTGCTGCGCGCGCGCAATCCGCTGCGGCGGACATTGATTTATCGAAACCGAATTCCGGCGGGAACTCCAAACCGGAGTTGGAAAATTCCATTGCCACAGACCTAATTTCTCCGGCAACCGAATCCATAAAATCCGATTTTTCCGCAAGACCCGATGAAACTTCGCGCGCATGCCTTAATCTCTCCAGTTTTGACGAAAGTTCGCCAACCGCCTCCCGCAATTCTTTCAATTCCGCGTTTATGCGCACGCGTTCAAGGTTTATTTTTTCACGGGAATCCAGATATTCGTCGCGAGATTTTTCAAAAGAACTCTTTGCCCAGCTGTCCAAATCAACTTCCGAGGCAAGAAGAAATAAGGGGAAAGCTAGAGCAAACAACAACAATAAACGCTTCATTTTTTTGCTCCCCTCTCAACTTTCAAACTTGCCGTTCCAGCGTTATCGGTGACTCTGCCGCGAGCTCTAACAAAAATTCCGCTTGATATCGCAGACTCCGATTTGTCTATTTGAAAATCTTCCGCCTTTATTGCCTTTAATATAGCACATACGGCGGAGAGTTTTTCCGAAACACTTTTTTCGGCAAACTTCTGGCGGTCGCCCAGGCCGATTTTTGACAAGACCTCCGCTATGCGGGGGGTCCCTATCCAAGCTTCGTATTTTTCAGAAAGAAATGCGTCCAGGTCGCGCATTGCAGACTCGTCTTTGGAAAGCTTCCTCCTTATTATTTCAGTTTGTTTATTGGCTTCGGCTATCTCGGACTCCGTTCGCGATATTTTCTCCAACAATGCACCCCGCATCTCTTTCAGAGCAGAAAGCTCCGCAAGCATCTCCGACTTCTCTGAATTCCACGCTCGTTGTTCGGCTGCAGCTTTAGAGCGCAACTTTACGGACTCCGTAGACAAAGCGTCTATATCTTCAAATCCAGATACTGCAGCCTCCAGATTTGAAAATGCCGCAAATATTAGCATCGCTATAAATATGCGTAAGGTTTCCATCATCAATCCAATTTTACCCTTATTACTTTTGTTTCGCTAAAATCTTCGGCTAAAATTACTATTTCTTTCGCAGATTTATCGGACTCAAGCTTGTCCAATATATCGACTGCCTCGGCGTACGATCTGACAGGAACGGAATTTATTTCCTTAATCAGGTCGTCTTGTTTTAAAGCTGCCGGAACTGCGGAACTTGCCGGACTATTCGGCTTCACAAACTGGACTACTGCGATGTCGTCTCCGCGCCTAAAAGTTTTGCGCGCTATCGAGTCGTCGACAAGAAATTCTCTCACAGAAAATCCGAGTCTTTTAAAATATTTAAACTTGCTCTGCCTGAATGATTTAGGCGAAGAATCTAATACGACTTCCAATTCTCTAGGCGAAGAATTCCCGCTTATGACCTCAAAGCTTACTTTTTCCCCGGGTTTATTTTTCGCCAAAGTAATCCAAAAATTTGAAAGCGTTGCCAGGTCGTTGCGCAAACGCTCTATCGGCTTTCCGTTATATCCGGTTATAATATCGCCTTTTTTAATGCCAAACTTTTCAGCGGGAGAATCTTTCACGATTTCGCTGACTACAAAAGCGCTCTTGTTTTCCAATCCCAAATATTTTGCGACATCGCTCTTCAATATTTGCAAATCTATCAACCCGACCCACCCGGATGCGTCGCCGGCGGGATTCTCGGGAATGCGCTCCAAAAGCTCGTCCACAACTTCCGGCATAAACATAACCGACGCCCTATTTGGGTCTAAAAGTTTTACCTCGCCGCTCTTGTCGCCTGCATAAAGAATATAGTCGTTTTCGTCATACGAGGCCGCCCAACCCGCAAAATTCCCTGATTTGTCGAAAACCGGCGCGCTGTTTGAAGCAACCGGAGATGAAAAACATCCTATGTACAGCGGATATTTTCCGCGCCGGATTAAAGTTGCCTCATCCATCATAGGCTCAAAATCTGCAGATTCGGAATCCAAGACTACCCCCCAAAGCGAATCTCCCATATGGCAATTTGCGCGGGGGAAAGAATTAAAAGGACGCATTCCGGCTTTTAGCCCACCCCTTATCTTTATAAAATGAGTACCGGTTATGCGGTCCGCCCCCAAGTAGTCCGCTGGATATCCCTCAGGATCTCCCCCGAAAATCCTCACTTTAAAGTCTTTCAACGATTCAAGCCTCAATATACCCGGAATTTCCGCCGAATTTACAATCACAAGCCCGTCGTCGCCGGCGACCATTCCCACGCATTGTCGTTTGCTTCTGCTCTCTTCAAGCTCCACCACATATTGAACTGCCACCGCGCATTTTGAACGCGGCTCGAATATTTTTTCGAACTCCGCCCCCGCATTGGCAAAAATCGGAACTGCAAAAAGCCAAAACACTGCTATCATCCTAAACATATTTCAACAGTATCTGGCGCAAACAAAAATTTGGCAACCATTTTCAGCCTAAAAATAACCGCGCGCCGCGCAAACGCCACAAAGGCGCTATTCCAATATCCAGCGATAATGGTATTCAGAAAGCAGCCTCGCGCGCGATTTCTCTACGGCGACATTATCCTCTATTCTGCACCCGCCCAACCCGCGATAATACAGTCCCGGTTCGACAGTGACGACATTCCCCGCCTTCAATTTTACTTCCCGCGTTCCAAGCGAAGGCGACTCGTGGACTTCCAGCCCCAATCCGTGCCCAGTGGAATGGAAAAAGCCTCCCCAGACGCCCCGCCTACACTCCGTCTTATATCCGCAGCCTTCGAATACTTCGCACACTTTTGAATGCACATCGGATCCGCTTACTCCGGCTTTTATGGCGAGAATGGCTTTTGACTGGGCCTTTAAAACAGCGCTTACAAGCCTGTATTGGGCCTCGGATGGAAATCCTTTCAAGAATGTGCGAGTCATGTCTCCGAAATACCCCGTATCGCGAAGCCGCGGAAAAATATCGATTACTATAAGCGAATTTGCCGGAATGGCCCCATGCCCAACCTCGTGAGGATTGCAAGCTTGGTTGCCGGCGGCCACAATTGTATGCATAGCGTCAGCTCCCAATGAAAGGCAAAGTTTTTCTATTTCGGCGCGCAATATCTCGGAAGTCAGGACATAGCCGCGCCAAAACAAGATTCCCCTGTCTATCTTTGAGTTTCTTAAAATTTCCTCAGAATATTCAAACGCCGCTTCCGCCACAGAATTTGCCCGTTTTATCTGCGCAATTTCCGCGCGCGACTTAACCTCACGCGAGGGAAATATTTCCGAATCCAGAACCTTTAAATCAAAACCGTCCGCACGCAGCCGCTCCAAATGATACGATGGAAAATTTTTAGGCACGTAAAAATTCTTTATTTTATTCTTTTTCAAAATGGCCCCCAAAACGGAAATATCATCGCGCCTTTCGGAATCGGGAAGCGTCTTCAACTCGGACGACAAATCAAATACTCTGTCCAATTTGGAATTAGACCTAAGCCTGCCCACCTCAAGAGACCCTATTAGGGCGCATTTCTTTCCGCCCATAGTAAAGGAAAAGAACGGGTCGGGTACGAATACGCCCGTAAAATAGAGGATGTCCGCATTGGACTGGCTGTCGCCGTATAGAAGGATTTCGCGCTTCATTGCAAATCTTAATTTTCACAACACTGCATTTATTATTGCGCTTTCTCCAGAGATGTACAGACTAAACGCAATGATTTTTTTCAAAGAATTAATTGCTTTTATTTTATCTGCAATCGCCGGAGCAGCGCTTTGCGGCTGCGCAAAACCTGGCGATCAGCCACAAGCAGGATTCGACACCTACTTTCCAATGAAACTTTCCGAAAAAGAGTTCCAAGCCCAACTTGCTATAGAACCCGCGGAAAAAGCCAGGGGTCTTATGTTTAGGGAAAGCCTTCCGGAAGACGGCGGAATGCTGTTTGCCTACGATATTCCGCAAAAGGCGTCATTTTGGATGAAAAATACCCTTATCGATTTGGACATAGGATTTTTTACGGCAGACGGGACTCTGACGCAAGTAAAGCGCATGTATGCAAACAATTTGGATTCCGTCTCTTCAGCGCGAAGCGATATCGCCTATTGCTTGGAAATGAAAGCCGGATGGTTTGAACGCAACGGAATAACCCCTCCCGCAAAACTAGATATGCCGCTTTTAAAAAAAGCCGTAGATGCCCGCAAGAAAAAATGAATGTTCCGTTAAAGCGCCACTCAAAAAGAGCGAAAATTGCATTAATTGCCGTTTCGGCTCTAGCCGGAACTTTGGCATATTTCGCGGCATATGCCCGCTTTGAATCCAAGCTTACCGATTGGCAAAAATCCAGAGAAATCGACATTCAAAAAAACACAGGATCCACAAAATTTAAAGCCCATATTGACGCTCTTACCATCGGCGGACTAGCTTTTTGCGCTACCTCCGGAATAATAATAATTGCCGCCCGTACAAGGACAATGTTTTTAGCAAAGAAAAGAGACGGGGAAAAACATCTATGAGTTCCACAATAGCAGCCCTTTCAACACCTAACGGAGAGTCCGCAATAGCTTTAGTTAGACTAAGCGGCGGAGAATGCCTTCGCCTTTCCGAAGATATATTTAAAAAGGGCGTCCCCGTTCCCAGAAAATCGAACCGGGCAAGCTATAAAAGCTTGAACGGAGAAATACTGGACGACTGCGTATTTACGTTTTTTAAGGGCCCTGCATCATACACCGGCGAAGACATGCTAGAAATAGCCACGCACGGAAACCCTTTTATTGTCCAATGCGTCCTTGAGGACCTGTTTGAGCGCGGATGCGTTCCGGCCGAACCGGGAGAATTTACAAGGAGGGCTTTTATGAACGATAAAATGGACCTGTCCCAGGCCGAAGGCGTAGCTCTTTTAATAAGCGCAAGAAGCCAAAGATCCTTAAACGCCGCCCGAAGACAGCTTATGGGAGCACTGGGAGAGCGCGTAAGAAATTTCTGCGACCGCCTTATGGATATATCCGCGCTAATAGAAGCCTATATAGATTTTCCGGAAGACGACCTTCCGCCGGAAGACAAGTCGCGCGTAGCATCCGAAGCAGAAAAGCTATCCTGCGAAATTCAGGCTCTCATAGATTCGTCGAAATACACTCCGTTGATTCATCAAGGGCTGAATATTGTAATAGCAGGCGCGCCAAACGCCGGAAAATCGTCGCTCATGAACGAGCTGCTAGGCCACAACCGCGCCATAGTTAGTCCGAAAGCGGGAACAACAAGAGACTTCATAGATGAAAAAATAATCATCGACGGATGCTCCGCAAATCTAACCGATACCGCCGGGCTTAGAAACTCGGACGACGCCATAGAGTCTGCCGGCATATCAAAAGCCTTGGAAAAAATTTCGGCTTGCGACGTGTGCCTTTTAACCATAGACGTTTCCGATCCAAAATTAAGCCTTCCACAAGAAACGCAAGACCTCCTAAGCGCAAAAAATACGGTTGTAGTATTAAACAAATGCGACGCGGAAGGCGCTGATCCTGATAAATATAAAAAGATATACAAAGAGTTTGCTTGCGTAGAAACTTCGTGCCGTACCCATCAAGGAATAAGTTCGTTGCGCGCGGCAATATCTCAATTGATAAAATCCAATTCCATACTTCCGGCAGCTGACGACATACTGGTAAGTTCACGCCACGCCCAAGCTCTTTCAAAAGCTAAAAGCTGTTTGATGTCGGCGGCGGAAAAAACAATAAAAGACATCCCGTCGGAACTTGTCGCTTCGGACGTGCGCGAAGCTCTAAACGCGCTAGGAGAAATAACCGGAAAGACCGATAACGAACAAATTTTAGACCGCGTATTTTCGAAATTTTGTATAGGCAAATAGCTTTTTGCAACAGATATACCCATAATTGTTGACAAAAATTTAATCTGAAATAATAGATTACGACTTATACAATATTCAAATATGTGGTATTATATCAGAGAAAAAAAGAAAGTGGGGCCAATATCCGACGCGGCAGTAGCCTCGCTCTTTTCAGATGGAAAAATCTCTGAATCCACATATGTATGGGCTCCGCATATGCCCCAATGGATACAACTGAAGGACGCCTCCATATACCGTTCAATTACAAAAGCGCCCGAAAATACTTTGCTGCGCGACTTTAAATTTTACACGTATTTACTCCGCGCAACGCTGATTGTATGGATTCTGTTTTTGGGGGTAAAATCTTATTATCTTTTTGAAGCCCTTGAATTTTTTAAAGATATATGGGGAGACCGCAACGCGCTTTCAAATATTTCATCCAGAGTGGAGCTTTCGACAATTCAAAGCATGTTGACTTTTGTCAATTTATTTACTTGGGTGGTGCTAATCTTGGCAACTATAGCCACTATGAAATGGATGTATTCCGTTGCGGAAATGTCCCGTATCTCGGACAGCGAATTTAAATACTCTCCATATACTTCCGCATTCTCCTTTATAATCCCAATATTTAATTTAATTCTTCCGTGCCGGATTGTGTGGAGCGCGTTAAAATCCGCAATAAACGCCGCAAAGGAAAAAATTTCAGCCTTCGACTTGGCGCTTTTTGCAACATGGTGGATATGCTGGGCTATAACGGCAACCGTATTTCTAACCGAAAAATTTACCAGAAGCAACGGTTTGGAAAATATTCAAGTTTCAATATATTTTTCAATGTATGTAATCTTCACAATCATAACAACATCCGTATTGTGGCTAGCACTTGTTTCAAGAATTTCAAATTTGTACCGCCGCATCTACTCAAACGGCTAGCACCAATATTTTACTGCCGGGGCAAAAATACCCGCCCTATCCTCTATAAGTGCACAAACCCCAGCCGAAAGCGGATTGAATGTCAGTTTTGGGATCCTTTGAATTTTAGATCTAAAAAAACCGGAAAATGGTCGCTGGCATCTTCCACTTGAGTGAAAACCCTAGCTTCTCCCCCAACAAAATTGCGCAGCGACGGCGAAACAAGAAAATAATCGTAAACATAATTTATGCTCTTCTTCCGCCAAAAGTAGGTATATGGGCGCCCAATTGGATCGGACTGACCAACAAGCTCCATTTTTAACGATTTCAAGTTTCTCAACAAAGCCGAATTCGGCTCGTCATTAAAATCTCCCGCTATTAATACCGGAGATCCGGATCCTACTTCTGACGATATTTTTGCGTCTATTGCGCGAAGTTCGGCAAACCGAAACGGAGTAAAATTTTCGTCCGACTTTCTCGCGCCCTGCTTGCTTTTAAGATGGACGGAAAAGGCGTGCCACCTTACGCCTAAAGTCTCGAATCCAGCGCCGAAAGCGCCTCTAGGAGAATACCTGTTGTCGCCCCTAAACTCAAAGCGCAGCGACGAAAAATCAAAGAAAGAAACCGGCCTCAAGCGAGATAAAATCCCCAAGCGCGCGGGAGAATCGGACTTGGAAACCGCGCAATAATTATAAACCAGCCCCGCTTCAGCCAAAGAATCCCGCAATTCTTTCATAAACTCTGCGTCTCCGATTTCCTGGACCAATACAACGTCCGCATCTATCTTCTTTAAAACTTTCGACACGGACTCTTTTTCGGAATTAGGTTTTGGATATTCAATCCATTTTCCGTTTACCCTCCGATTCGATACCGAATAATTTTTCAAATTCCACGTGGCAATGCGCACGATTCCGTCTGCGCGAAGCGTAAATTCTGAATCGTCGTAAGCCGGCACGCGCGAGGCGTTTTCCAATGACGCCCGCGTGCCTAAAATAGGCTCGAACTGAAATTTGTCCGGAAAAGCAAGTGTGATAAACAGCAAAGCCGCCCACGCCAAAAGGATAAACGCAGCGTACTTTGGATGCTTGCGCATTTTGCGGGCTATAAATCCGCGCGTTTTACGGCTGATAAGGGGATTTCTCACGATTGCCGCAGGCTATTTTTTCAACGTATTTTGCAAGTATATCAAATTCCATATTTACAAATTTTCCGGCCGCACAATCGCTTAAGTTTGTCACTTCCAAGGTATGCGGAATGAGCCACACCGCTAGAGAGTCCGGCAGGGCTTCGGCTATTGTCAGGGAAATTCCGTCGATAGAAATGCTGCCTTTATACACAACGTATTTTAAAAATTCATCAGGCACTGCTACTCTCATATAGTAATTTTTTCCACGCTGCTCAAAATCCAAGACCCTGCTCCTCACGTCCACGTGCCCGCTTACAAAGTGCCCGCCCAAACGGGCGTTTGCAGCCAAAGGCCGCTCAAGATTTATAAGTGATCCCTCAATAATTCCCTCAAAGCTTGTAAGGCGTATTGTTTCCTCTAAAAGTTCGAATCCCAATACATTGCCCTCCTTTGAAATAAGAGTAAGGCAGCACCCGTTGCAAGCGAGGGAGTCGCCGTCTTTGAGAGAATCGGCAATTTCCCGAGGAACCTCCAACTTTAAAAGCCATGCGGCCTTGTTTTCCTTAAAAGACACCACTTTCCCTGTGGCTTCAACTATTCCGGTGAACATAAAATTCCTTTCTTAAATTATTCGACTAAAATAGACAAAACCCCAAAGAGCAAGTCAAGTTTTTAGAAAATGCTTATTCATTTGAGGCATTTTGCAAAATCAGCCGGCATCGACAAAAATCTCCACCCATACAATCTTTTCCGGAGTGTCTGATTCCACTGAAATCCTATTTAATCCCGCGGCAAGAGAATCAGTCGGGAAGACAAAGCGAACCGCCGATTTTGAACTTCCGTAATTTACAAGCGGGAGCTCAGCCCTTTGGGCCGAAACAGCCTTGCGCCCGTTAAGAAACACGTTGGGCAAGTTCTCTTCAGCATTCTCTTTGTCGAATCCCAAAACAACGCCCACGGATGCGTTCATTGAAGCCCTATCGCCTACAAAAACATCAAACTGGCAAGGCGAATACTTTGGCAAGGCAATTTTCTTGTCTTGGCGCGACTTGCACTCTAGAAAATCCCTATACGTAATAGGATGCCTGCGCGACCTACCAGCCACGTCTTCGCGGGACAATCCATTTTTTGCAACCAACGCCAGAAGTTCGGGATTATACGGCAGATTAAATATATAGAGGAATTCCGCACCTCTAGCGTACGAGTTAGACGCCCATCCGTTTAAAAGCGCCCAATCTAGCGACGAGCGGGCCTTTCCAGGATAAGCGCACACGCCGTTATCCGTAGCCGGCGCGACTTGCGCTCTCCCGCCGGAATCGGCGACGCTTTTGCGCCATTCCCCGGATGGGATATCAAAGTCCGCAGTTTCAAAAAAACAGCTCGGAACAATTAAATCCACATACCCCAACCTGGCCCACTCTACGGCGTCCATTCCCAAATACTTCGATGTTTCTATCGTTGCCGGAACTCTGACGGATATTTTTATAGGATGCCCGCGTTTTTTTTCCCAGCATTGCGCAAGCCGCTTTACATCTCCCACAAATTCGGTCAAAAATTTAGATTCCTCCATTCCCTTGCCCGGAGTCAAATGCGCGCAAAACCTCATTCAGTCAAGTTCTATGCCGTCGAAATCATAGCGTTCAAAAAGCTCTTTTATGAGCGAAAATTGAAAGTTCCTTACCTCTTTTTTTGCATAGTTGAACGCAAAATCGGTCCAAGCTCCGCCCTTGCCCAAATCCTTGTATGGAACTCGCCAAAGTTCCGGATGCTTGCGCCAATAGTCCATTGTTCTAAAATACCCCGGAATGGTAATAAAATGCACGTCGTTCATCCGCACAGTAATCCAAGGCGATATTTTTTGTTTTCGGCACTCGTCAATCCACACGCTGTAAGGGTCAATCCCGGCGTCGTAAAGGCGCTTGCAGTTGTCGCACCATATGTTTCTATGCGGAGCGTCCGGAGCGCACTCCCAAATAGGCTCATGAACGTTCGACTTGTAGCTTGTGCGCTGCCCATTGGGGCACATAAATATATGCGTTATCTTTCCACCGGAAAAATTTGATATGTAGTCGCGCAGCCCTTTTTCAGTCATATCTTCGGGTTTCCCTTTAAAAAAATGGTCGTTGTCCTCGTTTATGACAATTGAATCTGCGGAAAAGCAAGGCTCTTTAAACTTGCCCTCCACTACGGGAGAAAAGCCGCCTGCAACTTCTGAGTTTAAATCTTTGCCGCCGCCGGCAAAAGCTTCTCCTAATCTGGAAAAGCACAAAAACGCCATACAATAGAAAAAAATTTTTTCAAAAAACATAACCGCCCTCCTTTTGAGAAACTTATAAAAAAAATAAAATACGTCAACCGGTAATTACCTAGCTGAACATATGGCACAGCCAAAACTATTGGGGGTTTATCACCTTTAAATTTTTCTCAAAATACTTCCGCATGGCGGCGTGGATTATCGGTCCAGCAGTCCGTCCCCCGGCAGCATCGCCGACTTCCTCGCCTTCTATTACGACGCTCATCGCAACCTCCGGTTTTTCCGCCGGCGCGAAGGCAATCATCCAGGCCAAAGTAAGTTTTTTACCTTGGACGGAAACCTGCGCCGTACCGCTCTTTGCGGCAATAGAAACGCCTTCGACCTTCGCCCTTCTAGCGGTTCCGCTTTCCACAGCGTCCACCATTCCCTGCCATATAGCCCGATATTGCTCGGCTGATAAATCCAGTTTTTCTGCGCCGTGATATTCCATGTCCGCCTTGCGGTTCGGATCGTGTATTATTGAGGCTTTTGTGCGCGTCTGGCCGCGGGCAAAAGAAGCCGCCATGCATGCCATTTGAATGGGCGTCTGGAGAAGATAGCCCTGGCCTATCGACATATTTGCAGTATCTCCCGCATTCCACGGCCCCTCTAGCGGACGGCGGCGCTTTTTAAAATCCGGAGAAGAAACTATCGTATGCGTGCTGTCGCCGATTTCAATCCCCGTGCTTGAATCCAAGCCGAAATCCTTTGCAGTTTCTGTTATTGCAGCGCTTCCGGAGTCCAAAGCAGCCTCGTAGAAATAAACATTGCAACTGTTTTTTATGGCTCCTTTTAAGTCGAGATTTCCGTGTCCGTAATGGTTGTTGCACGGGAACATTCTATTGCCTACTTTATATCTTCCAGTGCATGTCTTGATGGAATCGGGTTCAATCACTCCCGTCATTAGAGCAGCGCAGGCAGTGACAATTTTAAAAGTGGAACCTGGCGGATAAAGTCCCTGTGTGGCTCGGTTAAGCCAGGCGCCGCGGTCGCTGATTTCCTTATAGACCTTATTTGTTATAAATGGCGACAAAGTATTTGGATCGTAGCTTGGGCGGCTTACCAAAGAAAGGACTTCTCCGCTGTTTACATCCAACATTACAGCGCCGCCTTTTCGGTCCGCAAAAGCGTCCTCTATCGCACCCTGCAAGTCTATATCCAAAGACGTGACTATATTTTCCCCTTTTGTCGGCTTTACATCCACCACGCTTTCATACTGGTATCCGTCCAAATCCACAATCCAGATTTTCACGCCGCTCTTGCCTGTAAGCTGTTCGTCGAACGCGCGTTCTATTCCGGAGCGCCCGATCTTGCCAACCTGCATGTATGTCATTAATTCCTCGCCCGGAATTCCCGACGTGTCAATATCGTCAAAATTATTGCCGACATACCCCAGTGCGTGCGCGGCAAGTTCTCCGTATGGGTAGTACCTTCCAGTATCAGTATAAATTTGAATAGGCGAATTTACCGGTATTTTCTCAGCCAATATAGCATGCTCTCTGGCAGTTAGGTTTTTTACCAGCGGGAAAGGGAGAAGGCCCCTCTCGTTAAAGTGCCGGTTAAAGTCCTTTTGGGCCAATTTATAGTCGGTTCCCAATAGACTATTTATCTGGTCGATGTATCCGTTTAAAACATTCAGCCGGGCGCGGTACGAGATATCGCGCATGGTTTCGTAATTAAATTCCCCGGAAGGATTTTTTGCGATAGTTTCCTTTTTTAAGCGCGTATATTCCTCCCTAAATTCCTTTCGGACATCGTTAAAATAAACTACTGCAGAAAACTGAGGCTGGTTTGCCACCAATAGTTTCCCGTTTCTGTCGAATATGTCCCCGCGTGTGCCGGGTTCTATGACGCGGCGCATACTCTGGCGCTCGCCGCGCGCCTGATAGTAGTCGAACAAATAAATCTGCCTATACCCCAAAGCGGCTATCAAAACTAAATACGCTAAAGAAAAAGCCCAGTAGAATACCGGTATGCGGGGATTGTATTTCGAATATATCTGGCTGCGTTCGTTTTCCATCAATCACCCTCCGCAACGGAAATGTCCACCCCAAGGACGCGCATTATATCCGCCGGCAAAGTCACCGTGAATTTAGATATCGCTATTAAAACCGCGGATGAAACCGACACGTCTATTGCAACCCTATAAAAATACTCCGCCGTTCCGGCGCATCCGTTGGGCAGAAACAGGGCATAAAGAAGCAATATTGAAAAATTGAGAACCAGCATTAAAGATATTACCGAAAACGCGTCGAGCGTCCTAAACCTGAACCTCTGGTTATGCACAACATATGCGCATGAAAGCCAAAGCGCGCAAACTAATCCGGTTCTGACAGGCATAACAACCTCGTTTATCAAAGCCGAGAATGCGACAACAAACATCGCCGGCAAAAAATTCAAAAACAGAGCCGGAGGAACAATAAAAACTGCCGGAAGCATTATATATACATACGGGGAAATTTCTGTGTTTAGTGTTGATATAATATACACATAGCACAAATTAAGCGCCAATATAAGCGGTATTTTTATATCGAAAGTCTTTATCATTGCGCCTGATTTCCGACCTCTGAAATTGGGATTAAAACTGTCACTTCGCGCAGCGTTGAAAGAGCGCGCCCCAAGCGGACTGTTCCAGATTTAAAGAGTCCGTCAGCCCCCAGGGAAAGGTCTACAACCTCGCCAATTCTTATTCCCTCGGGAAAAGTTCCCGTAAGCGAAGACGTCACCAGCAATTTTGGCTCGGATACGCTTGCGCGCACATCGCTTGGAACATCGCGCACTTCCCCTTTTGCATCCTGCAAAGAAACTGCGCCGACGCCCTGGTATATGACAGGCCTGTCTTCCCCGTCGAAATGCGCCGCCATTCTAAAATTTCTACTGCTTACAAGCTCGACTACCGACGTATATAAATTTGCCTTCGCGATTCTCCCTACGACACCTCCGGAATAAATCACTGCATATCCCTCTTTTATTCCATGAACCCTGCCTTTGCGGATGACAAGCTGCTGCCACCATGCGTTTATGTCGCGGCGGGCAATTCTAGCAACTTCAAATTTATAGCTGTCCTCGGGCGGAAGATTTAATATGTCTTCGTAGCGCAAAATCCTATCCTGCAAGTTTCTGTTTTCTAGCATCTTGAGCTCATAGGCTGAATTTATCCGCGCCAGATCGCGCCCGGCCTCTATTAGGGAGCGCTTTGAGTTTGAGTGCAAGCTCCAATACTTTCCAAGATCGCTCAGTTGCGAAGGAATTGCGTCTATAGGCGCCCGGAACTCCTCAAACAACCCATCAGTAAAATGCCTGACTGCAGAAGGCGCAAGAACACACACGGCAATTGCGCAAAGGAAAATCGCCAAATTTCTAACAGCTGAAACGTCGCGCCAAGCCAAAGTCCGCCTCCCTTTTGTTAGGAGTTTTCTTTAGCCCAAAATTCGTAGTTTTGCAGTACGACTCCCGTTCCGTTTACTACCGCCCTCAATGGATCGTCGGCTACAAAGCACGGCAAGCCGGTAGCGTCGCTTATAAGCAGGCTGATATTGCGTATTAGGGCGCCTCCTCCGGCAAGAACGATTCCCCTATCGACTAGGTCGGCGCTCAACTCCGGCGGGCACTGTTCAAGGGCTTCCCTAATCAAATCCGTTATCTCCTTAAACGCTTCGGATAAAGCCTCCCGTATTTCCTGGGATGTCACGTATAAAGTCTTTGGAAGACCTGCGACCGAATCGCGCCCTTTCACCTCCCATGTAAGCTCCTCGTCCAATTTGAAAGCCGAACCTATGTTTATCTTAATCTCTTCCGCGGTCCGCTCCCCAATAATGAGATTATATGCGCGCTTCATATACTGGACTATGCAATTGTCGAAGGCGTCTCCACCTATGCGAACGCTTTTTGAATAAACCACGTTCGCCAGCGAAATAATTGCGACTTCCGTTGTCCCTCCGCCAATATCGACTATCATGCTAGCGTTCGGCTCCTCTATTGGCAATCCTACGCCTATTGCCGCCATAAGCGGTTCGTCTTTCAGGCAAACCGAACGCGCCCCCGCATGGATGGCAGACTCTTGGACCGCCCTGCGCTCAACTTCGGTAATACCCGACGGAACTGCGACAACAACCCTGGGCGCGATAAACTTCCACTGCTTTGCTGCTTTTTCGATAAAATAGCGCAGCATTATTTCCGTAATCTCAAAGTCGGCAATTACCCCCAGTTTCATTGGGCGTATTGCGGTGATATTTCCGGGAGTTTTGCCAAGCATTTTCTTAGCCTTTGTTCCCACGGCTACGACTTTCTTTGTATTATTGTATACCGCCACCACGCTGGGTTCGCTCATTATAACTCCGGAGTCTTTTGCGTAAACTAAGGTATTTGCCGTACCCAAGTCTATGCCGATATCATTTGAAAGAAGTCCTGTTATTCCTGCCATATGCTAAAACCCGTTTAAAAAAATTCCGATTACAATTTTAACGGTTGCGCTTTCCTCTGCCGCAGCCATATTATCTTTCCTTACTAAAGAAAATCTTTATTCTTAACCGATTGTCAACATTTTAAACAATAATATATGAATAAGACGCTGTTTGCCCTAATTTTTATCCTGTGCAATGCAATAGCATCCGCCGCCGACGCAGTGGATGTTCGCGTCTCTTCATCGGCAGACGAGGTCCGGGCGGGAGAAACTTTTTATGTAAATTTCAAGTTTTCCATTCCAAAGGGCCAGCACATATATTCCGCCGAAGAATCCGACTTGGGCCAGCCTACTGCAATCAAGCTTTCCCTTCCCCAAGGATATAGCTTAAAGAATATTGAGTTTCCAAAGCCTGAAAAATTTACCGCCCTTGGAATGGAAAGCCTTGGGTATTCGCGCGATTTCTCAGTTTCGGCAGCCGTATCCGCCCCGGAAAACATTCCAGAATCATCCTCCGTAAATATACGGGCCGACGCGACATGGCTGGCTTGCTCCGACTTGTGCGTGCCGGGCGAAAAATCACAAGAAATACCCATAAGACAAATAAAAAGCTCCGCATCGGGAGAATCCGCGGGCGTTCCTCCGGACAAAACGCCGCTGTTTACCGTTTTACTTGCCGCATTTTTAGGGGGAGCAATATTAAACCTTATGCCGTGCGTTTTCCCGGTGATAGGATTAAAAATATTGTCGTTTGCCGAAGGAGCGGGAGGCTCTAAGAAATCCGCTTTGGCAGGCGCATTTTTTTATTCGCTGGGAATCGTTGCGAGTTTCCTTGCGCTTTCAGCAGTCCTGCTTGCTTTCAGGTCGTTGGGAGAAAATCTAGGATGGGGGTTTCAACTTCAAAACCCGATGTTTACAAGCCTAATGGCAATGCTTTTTTTCGCAATGGCGCTGAGCTTTGCCGGAGTTTTTGAAATCGGCGCAGGTTTCGCGGGCGGCAATGTGCAGAAGAACGATTCCAACAAGCCGGAGTGGAAGAAACATATTTCTGCCGTATTTTCAGGAGTGCTGGCAGTCTTGGTGGCGAGTCCATGCACGGCTCCGTTTATGGGTTCCGCCATGGGGGCGGCGCTTGCCGCCGACGCCTCAAACTCGCTTTGTTTCGGAGTTTTTGCAATGATTGGACTGGGAATGGCTTCCCCTTACGTGGCGCTTTCGGCGATTCCGGCTCTTGCGCGCGCAATGCCGCGCCCCGGAGCTTGGATGGATATTTTAAAGCAGCTGCTTTCAATACCGTTGTTCGCGACCGTAATATGGCTCGTATGGGTGTATTCAAACCAAACAGGAAACATTGTGGCAATACTGTCGGCCTTGCTTATATTGGCAGTGGGTGCTAGAATATTCGGAATGTTTTATATGCCCCACTTAAGCCGGCTGAAGAGAGCGTTGTCCTTGGCGGCATTCGCGCTGTCAGCCGCCGCGGCTGTATTTGTATCCTATCCAGGCGAAATATCTCCGGCTGTCGAAGTAGAAAATCCAGCCGGAGACAAAGCACAAAGCTGGAGTCCGGCCCTCCAGGAAAAGTTGATAAAGGACGGCAAAAATGTATATGTGGACTTCACCGCGTCTTGGTGCCTGACATGCCAATACAACAAACAAATTCTGCATTCGCCGGAGATAATGGAACTCTTTA
>FR901583.1:32062-36321 GCA_000438015.1 Coraliomargarita sp. CAG:312
CGGAGATAATGGAACTCTTTAAAAAAAATAACGTAGTGATTCTAGCCGGCGATTGGACAAACAAAAACCCGCAAATAACAAAGGAACTGGAAAAATTCGGGCGCGCAGGGGTTCCCCTAAACTTGCTCTATAGCCATAAAGACCCGGACGCCCCCCAAGTTCTTCCAGCAATCCTTACAAAATCTTTGATTATCGATGCGGTTGACAAAATTCGATAATAGTGCAAAATCGCATCGATTTTTTATGAACACCGAAAAGACACTATTCCTAAATTGGCAGACAGCCGACGAAATTGCCAAGAAGTTTTCAACACCTTGCTATGTTTACGACGAAGCCGCACTGGAGGAACAGGCAAAGAAAGCCCTCTCGTTCCCGAATGCTTTCGGAATAACCGTGCGCTACGCAATGAAGGCGGCATCCAACAAAGAAATACTTAGACTTTTCAGCTCGCTAGGCCTACACATAGACGCCTCCAGCGCATACGAGGTAAAGCGCGCAATATTGGCAGGGATTCCCCCGGAACACATAAGCCTGTCTTCGCAACAGCTCCCAGACGACCTAAAGGAAATCGTATCTGCGGGGGTGAAATACAACGCGTGCTCTTTCCGCCAACTGGAAGAATACGGCAAGGCCGCCCCGGGAAGCAATGTTGGCATAAGAATCAACGCGGGGCTTGGGTCTGGCAGCACGAACAGGACAAATGTCGGAGGACCGGCGTCGTCTTTTGGATTTTGGTTTGAATACGCCGATAAGATTAAGGAAACCGCGCAAAAATACGGGCTGAAAATAGTACGCATACATACGCACATAGGATCAGGCTCGGACCCGAAAGTATGGCAGAAAGTCGCAAAAATGAACCTCGACAACGTAGCCAAATTTCCGGATGTAGACACTCTTAATATGGGAGGCGGCTATAAAGTCGCCAGAGTTTCCGGCGAACATTCAACAGACTTGATTAAAATTGGCGCTCCAATAGCCGAACTAATAAGGAATTTTGCAGACAAAACCGGAAGAAAGCTAAAGTTTGAAATAGAGCCCGGGACATTTTTGCTGGCAAACAGCGCAGCGGTTTTGGCTACAGTTCAAGATATGTGCGACACCGGCGCCCAAGGATATAAATTCTTAAAACTAAACTCCGGCATGACCGACATCTTGCGCCCTTCAATCTACGGGGCCCAGCATCCCATATCCATACTTTCCAAAGTTCCCAGGGCCGAAACAGAAGAATATATCGTGTGCGGACACTGTTGCGAAAGCGGAGATATCCTGACTCCTGCTCCGGGAGATCCCGAGGGACTGCTTCCCCGCAAGATGCAAAAGGCAGAAATCGGCGACTACTGCGTGATAGGCGGTGCCGGCGCATATTGCAGTTCTATGAGCACTTCAAACTACAATTCCTACCCCGCATCACCCGAAGTTATGCTTTGCAAAGACGGATCGCTTAAATTAATCCGGAAACGCCAAACGCTAGAGCAAATTGTGGAAAACGAAATTTGATAAAATGATAACCGCAACCACATCAATACGCGTTCGCTTTGCCGAGACAGACGCCATGGGCGTAGTTTACCATGCAAACTACCTTCCATGGTGCGAAGTCGCAAGGCTCGAGCTCATAGAGTCGATAGGCTTAAACTACCGGAACATAAACGAACAAGGCTACCACCTTCCCGTATTGGAAGAATACTTGCATTACAAATTTCCCGCAAAATACGACGATATTGTCGAGATAAAGGCGACAATAAAAGAGCGCCCTGCTGTGCGCGTAAAGATAGAATATGAAATGCGCGCAAACGGAAGGGTGCTTGTTGCAGGATACACAGTGCACGCCTTTGTAGACTCGCGCGGGATGCCTGTAAAGCCTCCAAAGGAAATTGCCAAAAAGCTTCTCGACGCCTACGACGCCGACGCGGGCGCTGAAAAAAAATGAAAAACGCCCTTTACATACTTTTGATATTTGCCTGCGTGTTTGTTGGATTTTCAAACCGGTCTTTCAATATTAGAGAACGGATACCGCACGCAGACGAGGCGGAGCAAGCAAGCGTCTTTTTAAACCTCTTCCAAAACGGAGAGTATAAATACAACCCCAACGGGCCGCACGGCCCCACCCTTTACTATTACGCCGCCGCAGCCGCAAACATGGCAGGCAGTCCTGCCCCTGTCCAAATTACGGTAAATTACTTGCGTTCGCTTTTGCTGCCGTTCTCTCTTTTGATAATGGCCCTTTATATATTGTTTTCTCCTTATGTCGGAAGAATGGCCGCCTGGGGTGCATGCGCGGCATTTTGCCTATCTGCGACGGCTTCAATATATTCGGTTTACTTTGTTCAAGAAATAATCTTTGCTGCAGCAATTCTTGCGCTCGCCCAAGCTGTATGGAAATTTGCGCTAAAGCCATCCGCGCTCTGTGCCGCGGCAATCGGAATCTTTGCAGCAGCCGCACAATCGACAAAGGAAACGGCGGCAATTGCTTATCCGGCAATTTTACTTGCTCTCGCTATCGCGGCATCGCTAGACAGGGAAATGCGGGAAAATTTAAAATCAGCTATATTTACGCGAAAAATATTAAAATTTGCCGCATGGTCTGCCGGAGGATTCATAATTGTGTTTGCCGCGTTTTACTCGTCGTTCGGGGATAATTGGCGCGGAGTAATAGACGCGTTTTTATCATACGCGCATTTTGTCCAAAAAGCCGGCTCTCCGGAACACTCAAGCGGATTCGCATATTATTTGAAGCTGCTTGCGATTCAGAAATGCGAAGGAGCGCGCTTTGGGGAACTTCCAATATTGCTTCTTTCCATAGGCGGATTTTTAACAGCCTGCTTTGAGATTTTTAAAAACAAAAAGGACAATAAGAAAGCCATTGCTGTAATTTTTATGTTTTCCGCGGCAACCGCAAACATATTTCTGCTCAGCTGCATATCCTATAAGACTCCATGGCTGATTTTATCCCCGATTCTGCTGCTTTTTATCTGCGCCGGATACGCCATACAAAAAGCCCTGTCATTGCGCCGCCCTGCGGCTTGGATAGTTTCGGTTCTGGCTTTGTGCGCCGCAGGATATTGGCAATACGGCTTGACCAAGGCTGCCGCAGCGCGCTATAACTGCGACCCGAGAAACCCATTCATATACTCCCATACGGTTAAAGACTTCGGCAACCTAATAAAGCGCGTGGAAGACTGCGCAAAGGTTTCGGAATACGGCTCGGACATACCGGTTGCTTTTATTACGGCAAACTCGCCGTGGCCTGCTCCGTGGTATTTGCGCAATTACCGCAACGTAGGCTACTGGGATTCTAGGCTGCCGCAGGACATAGGCGTCTATGAAATAATAGTTTGCGATTCCAACATGGAGGAAGTCGTCTCAAAATCCATAGATAAATCAAAATACGCGTCGGAATTTTTTGGCCTGCGCAAAAATTTAATTTTAACAGTCTACATAAAAAAAGAACTTTTTGACACTCTAATCGAAGGCAGAAAATGAAAATTGTAAAAATTGCGGCAATAACCATGGCGGCAATGGCGGCAATCGCTGCGGCTGCCGTCTTATATATTCTAAGCCCATCTTTCCAAACGGCCCAAGCAAACGCATTTCTAGCCGAGCTAATGCCTAATTCGAAGATAGGCAGCCTGTCAATCGGGTTTGGCGGGCTGAGCGCCGAAGATGTCGATATAACCCTGCCAACCGGGGACAAATTTCAGGCAAAAAAAGCAAGCGCAAAATATTCGCTTTCTAAGCTTCTCTCGAAAAAAATAGACATCCAGGACATCCAAATAAACGGAGCTAAATTAGACATAGCCAAAGAAAGAAAGGCAGCCGCACCCGCAGCGGAGTCCAAGGTTTCCACAAAAGGTTCCAGCCAAGCAAGCGCCACCCCAAAAAAGGCTGATATAGGCTTTGAAATCATTCTCG
This sequence comes from Coraliomargarita sp. CAG:312, assembly GCA_000438015.1. GTDB lineage: Bacteria > Verrucomicrobiota > Verrucomicrobiia > Opitutales > Intestinicryptomonadaceae > Merdousia. The sequence continues at coordinate 35,972 of FR901583.1, forward strand.
CCAACGCGGATGCAGACGCGGAAATATCTATACCGGACGGGTCTAAAATAAAAGTCGCCGCAAAGATTTCTTCGCTAAAAATAGCTTCCGATTTAATACCGTCGGAAGGAACCGTTTCGGCAAAAATAAATGCAGAGCCAAAAAACCTCGCCCCTGAAGAGTTTTTAATCAAGGCAACATGCGCTCCATCCGTAGGCGGCATTTCCGTAAAGTTGCTTGCAAGCCGCAAAGACGCCGATATGCTGAAAGCCTCCGCAATAATAAATAAAGCCAGCTTTGACGCAGATTTTGAAGCGAGATTAGACGTAAACGACTCCCAAATATCCCCTCTTTTAAACGGCATAGCCGTC
>FR901583.1:36348-51322 GCA_000438015.1 Coraliomargarita sp. CAG:312
CCCCCCTGCCGCAATTTTCATCTTCAATATACGCGGCAGGCAAATCTTCCAAGCTCGGCGGCGAAATATCGGCAAAAGTGGTTTTCAAAAATTCTGCGTCAAACTTAAAAAACGTTTCGCCCGCGCTGGGCTTTTTAGGAAAATGCGGGCTCGATGGCGAAATCGCCATTGAAAAAAAAGCATCTACGGTTTCGGTTTCAAAACTAGATATAACATTTACTGAAAGTTCGGACGCAATTTTGGCGCTATCTTCGTCAAAAGCTTTTTCAATAGACACTCAAGACCTCTCAAAACTCCCCGAAGGGGATTTGGCTGTCGTTTCGCTGGCGGTGCCGGCGCGTTTTGCCGCCGCGTTCGCCGACGGGATTGACATAAGAGGAGACGATATTCGCGGGAAGATCTCCCTTGCGCGGGGCATGGACAATTCAATTTCTATAAAGACGATTTCCCCAATAGTCCTGTCGTCTTGGAACATAAGCAAAGGAGGGGAATATTTGCTGAAAGACTTCAATGCAAGATTAACCGCCCAAGCGTCGTCAAATTTAAAAGGCAAATACGACATATCCTCAAACGCCGAAATAGCCGACTCCAAAGAGCACGCGCTAAATATATACGCGAATTCAAAAATCGACGCAGACGACATCGACGCCCAAGTTCTGATTAAAGGCTCCCTAAACCCCATAATAAGCCGCGTAAACTCAATATCATCCTTTAATTCCGCAGGCCTGAAAATAGACGCCGAAATAAACGCCCGCAAAACCGGGAACATGGCGACATTAAAAAGCGCAAAAATTGAAATAACAGAAAATGCTGAAAGAAAAGTCGTAGAAATAACCGACGGAGGAGAAATTTCTTTCGACATGGGCAAAAAGGCTCTCTCAGCCCCCTCAAAAACTTTGATAAAAATCTCAGCCCCCGATTTTCCTTTTGCCCTGGCAAAACCTTTTGTATCCGGACTCGATGCGCAAAAAGTCTCCATAGAATCGCAACTGGAAATGCCTGACGCAAACAACTTTAAGGTTTGCGCGGATTTCTCGGCAAAATCTGTATCGTATAAAAAAGACGGAAAGTTTCTCCTAAAGAGCCTCTCCCCCTCGGTAAAGGCGGACGCAAAATACAATGTCTCAACCGGAGTTATCGAAGCTAAAATTGAGAAGCTAATTCTAAATTCCGGTGTTGATTTTGCTACAGCGGAAGGATCAGCAAGCTTTGATGCAGCAAAAAAACATCTAAAAGACGCTTCTTTAAAAGCAAATATTGCCCTGCCACAGCTTCTGGAGCAGCCCGCGCTTCTCAAATTTGCAAATATTTCAACCGGAACGCTGGAAGTCGACGCCAAAGGTTCGGCAAATTCATGCTCCATATCAGCACAAATACACAATCTAATGCCGCGCGCGTCTCAAAACGGAAAGCTCGAAAAAGCCGCCATAAATGCCAATGCAAAATTTGACGGGGGGTTCTCAAAAATCTACCTCACAGCAGACCTGTCGGCAAATTCCACAAACGGATCCACATCAGCAAAGGCAATCCTGGAGCAAACAGAAGACACAAAACTTGATCTCGATATAAAGAGCGCGGTTTTTGAGGATATTTCTCTGCTTGCTTCCGCCTTTTCAAATCCCAACGAAAAAGCCGCAACAGCCGTTGCGAACGCAAATTCGGAAAAAGTCGCCGTTGTGCGCCCAAAATCTCTGGAAGCCGTTTCGCCGGAACAAAATATAATATCCGACGCAAAAGACGAAAAAGCATTTTGGGATATCGGGCGCTGCCTATATGCTAATGTAAAATTGGGAAGACTATTAAAAGATGGCGCGGCAATGCTTGAAAATCTGTCAGCAAACGCGGAATGCACTCCGGGCAATTTGGCGTTAAAAGACTTTGTAGGAAAACTTTATTCGGCGGAATTTTCCGGATCTGCAAACTTGAGCTTCGACAAATCCCGCAAAGCTCCCTATAATCTCGCTAATACCAGAATATCGCTAAAAAATTTGGAATCATCAAAGCTCTTCGCAGATTCCGAAAAGCCGATGATAACAGGAGAATTTAGCGCACAGCTAGATTTGGAGGGATCGGGAAACAATATGAAACATCTCGGAGCCTACCTGCTGGGATCAGCAAGCCTAAGCGGAAGCGGAGGAACACTGAGGCTAATAGACACATCCACCCAGGAAGGCGCGTTAACAAGCATAGCCGGAAGCGCCATGAGAATAGCGGGAATGTTTCTAAAAGACAAAGCCTATGAAGTTGGCGCTATGGGGGACATAATAGGCTATTTTGGAAACCTTAAGTACAACGGAGCCGAAATAAAGGCCAAACGCAATCCGGAAACTCTGGCCATTGAACTTTCCGCAGCCGAAGTAAAAACAGAAGCACTTATCCTAGCCGCGACAGGCGGTTCAATATCCATGACACCAAACGTCGCAATAAAGGAGCAGCCAATAAATATTCCGATAAGCATAAAAGTCGCCGACGGCTCGGTGAGAAAGATGTTCCAAAAGCTAAATTTCGGATCCGCAGAAACCGACACGAAAGGCTTTTTCAACGGCCCGTCTTTTACCGTGACAGGAACAATAGGCGCGCCAAAGACATCCCTTAGAGACGTTCTCTTATCCGCAGAAAAATCATCCCAAGACGCGAAAATCAAAGCCGCCCAAGACGCTCAAACTTCCGAAAGCCCCGCCCAACAGGCGGTAAAATCTTCCGTGCCGGACAAGACCCCGGATAAATCCTCGTCAGCCGGGAGAAAATCCTCGTCCTCGCCTCTGCGCAGCCTAATAAGATCCTTGAGGAAAGACAACTAGATAAAAAAATGAAAAAGAGCATAAAAACCATATTTAAGAAAAAAGGCGTCGAAAAAATAACTATGATAACTGCCTACGACGCGCTTTTTGCAAGCCTCGCAAACGAAGCCGACATAGATATTATACTCATAGGAGATTCAGTAGGCAATACGGTGCTTGGCTATGAATCGACTGTCCCGGTGACCATCGACGATATGGTTCACCATACGGCGGCTGTCGCGCGCGCAAAACCGGACTCGCTTATTTTATCGGACGTTCCCTTCGGAACAGCGCACTTCGGGTTTGATAAAGTTTTGCACGACTGCCGCAGGCTCGTGCAAGAAGGCGGAGCTGAAGCTGTAAAAATAGAGGGCGGGAAAGCAATGTCCGAAACAGTGTCAAAATTAGTGTCCTCAGGAATAGCGGTAATGGGGCATATAGGATTGGAGCCCCAACAGTTCTTAAGGCTGGGAGGATACAGGAAATTCGGCAAAACCGATGAAGAACGCGCATCTATTATAGAAGACGCAAAAGCGCTTGAAGCCGCAGGAGCTTTCGCGCTGCTCTTGGAAATGACAGACGCAAAAACGGCAAAACTCGTGACGGAATCTGTATCGATTCCGACAATAGGAATCGGTTCTGGAGCTGATTGCGACGGACAGGTTCTCGTATGCGCCGACATCTTGGGACTTACGGAACGCGCGCCTTCATTTGCGAAAAAATACGCAAACCTGCGCGACGAAATAATATCCGCGTACAAAACATACGCAAACGATGTCAAATCCGGGAAATATCCCGAAGATAAATAAGAATGCCTAAAGAAGCAAAAAAATACGTTGTTGGCAAGTCGAAGATTCACGGCAACGGAGTGTTCGCCGCCTGCGACATAAAGGAAGGCGAGCGCATAATAGAATACTTGGGCGAAAAAATTTCCAAAGAGGAATCCAACCGCCGCGGTTTGGAGAATGAAGAACGCGCAAAAGCCACCGGATCGGGAGCAGTGTACATTTTTGAATTGGATGACAAATGGGATATAGACGGCAATTTCGAATACAACGACGCCCGTTTTATAAACCACGCCTGCCGAACAAACTGCGAAGCCGTAAGCGAAGACGGGGCAATCTGGATTTACGCAACGCGCGATATAAAAGCCGGTGAAGAACTTTTATATAATTATGGATACGCGCTTGAACACTTTTTGGACCATCCGTGCCATTGCGGATTTCCCGAATGTGTCGGTTATATAGTGGCAGTTGAAGACAGAAAGAAACTGCGCAAAATGCTGCGTGGGCGGCGCCCTAAAAAATAGATGGACACCTTGCGAAAAATTCGTATCATGATTCGCCATTGTTATCGGGGGATTTAAAGAAACGGTTTTTCTGTTTTTTTCCTTTAGCATTTTAACACGCTAACCCAAAAGAATAATTATGAAGACTCTTTATGTATCCGCATTGGCGGCGGCTTCAATTGTGCTTTCAAGCTGCGCGCATGAAAACTCCAAAGAAAGCGCAAAATCCCTGCCGGCAGAATCTTCCCAAGCGAAAGCTTCAATAGATACAGACAAGCCCTGCATTTCCGGAGTATATCCGCACCTTGCCATGTGGAATAGCGAGGGGGAATGCGGGACTGGCGCTGTCGTTCCTTGGGCTGGAAAACTTTGGGCTGTGACATACGGACCGCATTGCGTATTTAATTCCGACGACAAACTATATGAAATAGATAAGAACTTAAATGTCACCGTCCGCAAAGAAAGCCTAGGCGGAACGCATGCAAACAGAATGATCCACAAAGAGTCAAACCAGTTGGTTATAGGATGCTACTTTGTCGACTCAAACGGCAATGTAAGGGCAATAGCCCGGGAAAAAATGCCTGGAAGATTTACCGGAAACGCCCGCTCTCTTTCGGACCCTAAAAACAAAGTCTATTTTGCCACAATGGAAGAAGGACTTTACGAAGTCGATGTAAACACTTTGGATGTTGTGGAAATAATCCGCGACGGCAACCTAAAGCCCCATCCCCAAAAAACGGATTCAAGCGGTGCAGAAATAAAACAGCCTGAAATTTCAAAACTGCACGGATACCACGGCAAAGGATTATGTTCCGGATTCGGGAAGCTTTTTTACGCTAACAACGGAGTACACCACAAAGATGTCGACAAAGACCCCACCCTTCCGTCCGGAGCTCTCGGAGAATGGAAGCCCGGAGATTCGGACTGGACTCCGGTTAGAATCAACCAATTTACTGAAATTACATGCCGCGACGGAATATACGGCAATTTAAACCCCGATAAAAACGCGCTTTGGTCAATAGGGTTTGACGCTAAATCCATAATATTAATGGTATGCCAAGACGGGAAATGGCATTCAATGCGCCTTCCCAAATCCAGCCACTCCTACGACGGCTCGCATGGGTGGAATACCGAATGGCCGCGCATACGCGACATAGGCTCGAAAGACTACCTAATGACAATGCACGGCGCTTTCTGGGATTTTCCGCCGTCCTTTTCCGCAAGCAATGCCAAGGGAATCCGAATGCGCTCAAACTACCTGAAAGTCGTTGGCGACTTCTGCAAATGGCAGAATAAAATCGTGCTTGCATGCGACGATTCAGCAAATAAGGAATTTCTGAATAAGAGGGACTTGAAATCCGAAAAAGTCTCGCCCGCCCAATCAAACTCAAACCTCGTATTTATGGACGAATCTGAGATTGAAACGCGCGGCCCGGCAATAGGGCGCGGAAGCGTATTTTTGCGCGAAGACGTAAAGGCCGAAACCGCGAGCGACCCCATGCTTGTGGGAGGCTTTGAAAGCTGCATTCTTGCGTTGTCACACTCCACAAACTATCCTGTCCCCGTAGAAATTCAGACGGGAAATGGAGACGGGAAATTCTCCGCCTATAAAACTTTAGAATTGGACGCAAACTCCCCGCAATTCGTCGATATCTCCGGCGCGCGTGCCGAATGGGTAAGAATAATACCCCGCAAAGACGTTAAAAATTTTACAGCGCATTTCGATATGTCAAATCCGGACAAGCGTTCCAGAACTCCAGACAAAATATTCGACGGAATAGGAACCGACAAAGAAAACTCCGCAACTGCCGCTCTTTTGTGGGGAATGGGAGGCGGAACAAGAAAGCTGGCTGTTATACCCTACAAACTCGGCGCCAACGCAAACGCAGAACAAATAGGCGCATACACGCTCAATTGGAAAATGGAACTCGCTCCGGAAAAAATGCCAAAAAATGAAAAGCGCGCCAAAGAAACCGCATACGAGCCAAAATCCATATCATATGACGGAAATTCGGTTCTCATAATAGAGGACGGCAAACGCTACCGGCTTCCAATAAACAAGCCTTTCCCCATAAAAAATGCATTCGGGAGCCCTCGCGTGGCGCGCGAAGTGGCAACAGAACGCGACCTTTTAAATTGCGGTGGAACTTTCTACGAGCTGCCCGCTAAAAATGCGCAGGGAATGGCTAAAGTGCGTCCGATAGCATCTCATAACCTCGACGTATTTGACTTCTGCTCATACCGCGGATTGATGCTGATAAGCGGAATGAAATCCAGCGCAGTGGACATGAAAAGCCCACACATAATCGTATCGCAAGACAAGAAGTTCGCCCTGTGGGCGGGAATAATAGATGATCTATGGAAACTCGGCAAGCCTGTCGGCGAAGGAAACGTTTGGCAGCGAAAAGACGTATCCAAAGGGGAATTATCTGATCCGTTCCTTCTGACTGCATATGATAAAAAATCCGTCGAAATAAAATCAGACGAAGATATTTCAATAACCCTTGAAATAGATGTTGACGGAACAGGGCTTTGGCTTCCCTACCAAACTCTGGAGATAAAAGGGGGAAAGACACTCTCAAAATCCTTTGGTGAAACCTTTAGAGGATATTGGGTAAGGGCAAAAGCATTAAACGACGCATCAAACGTGTCGGTTAAATTTATTTACGAATAAATATGCTTTAAATTCCTTGAAGCAAAGAGGATTGCCGCCGGCAATCCTCTATTTTTTTGCAGAACGCGTAGAAAATTATCCCGCGCAAATAACGCGCATAGGCAATCCGGCAACGTACACGGATTTCCTAAGAACATATACATTATAAAAATCTATTCCGCGCCCCAAAGATGTTTCTTCATCCATAGCAAAAATCTGCGCCGAAACTGCGTATCTCCATGCGCGGCGAAATCTGAGCACAAACATGCGCGCCATTTACAACTCCACGCAATATAGTAAACAAGACAACCAGCATTTCCACCGGCGAATATACAAACTGCCTCGGCGCCTGCAAAGCCCTCTTCCCATGCAATGTTGTAATGCGCTAAAGCTCAATTTCCCGCAATAGACGCGCCTCGCGGGAAATCTCTAACTATCTATAAAAAAGCTATTTTATAGGGCATCCGGAGATAGGAAGCGCCTGTCAACCGCCTGCGCTCCGACTATTACGGCTGTGCCAAAAATATCGTTTACAGTTGCGCCGCGGGAAATCTCGGCAACCGGCTTTGTAAGTCCAGTAAGAATTTGCCCATAACAATTTGCGCCGGAAAGAGCCTGCAACATCTTTGAGGCTATATTGCCGGAACTCAAATCCGGGAAAATTAGAACATTTGCCTTGCCGGCGACGGAACTTGTAATGCCCTTTGCGGCTGCCACTTCAGGACGCAATGCAGCGTCGACTTGCAATTCTCCGTCGATTTCTATCTTGAGATTTTCAGCTTGAGCTTTCGCATGAGCGAGAGCTGTGGCCGACTTTACTTTTGTTATACTCGGAAGCTTTGCTGTCGGAAGTTTGGAAACATAGCTAAGCATGGCAACCCTTGGCGTTTCAAGCGTCAAGTGATTGACGAGAACAGCGGTGGTTATTGCTATGTCGCACAATTGCTTGTCGGTCGGTTCGGGGATAACTCCGCAGTCAGAAAGGAATAAATCGCCGTGAATTCCCAATTCCTCGTTGCCAGTCGAAACAACCATCATTGAACTTGCAGCAGAAAAGCCTTTTTGCAGCGGTATTATCTGGAATATCGGCCGCAATGTGCTTGCCGTGGCGACAGTTGCGCCAGCCACCATGGCGTCGGCTCTGCCTGTGGCTAGCATCATTGTTGCGAAATAAGCGGGATTTTTGGCTATTTCAAAAAGCTCGTCTTTTGTAAAATCCCTAAACTTTGGAAGTCCGCCAAGAATCTTTAAAATATCCTCAAAATCGTCAGACAATTCAGGAGTTATGACTCTTATTCCATCCATGCGCACATCGTATTTGGAGGCTTGCTCATCTATATGCGCCTTGTCGCCCAAAAGAATTGGGACACCAAGTTTGCGGGTTGCAAATTGGCGCGCGGCTTGAAGAATTCGCTGATCGAAGCCTTCTGGGAAAACAATTCGCTTGGGGTGGTTTTGAAGTCTTGCTGAAAGTCTTTGAACTAGTGCCATTTTCGTTATAATTTTTATTTTTAAGCGGCAAATCAGCCGCGTTGTTTTTTATAAATCTAACAAGAGAAAATAAAAGTCAAACCATTAAAGCAAATTTGACGTAGCCCTATACAGAGAGCAAGCACAAGCCGGGCAGTTTTACGACTCCATCTCCAAGCGCCTCTCCTCCAATTCGGACCACCGTTCAAATAAACGCTCGTCCTCCAAACGTATCTCAGCCATGCGTTCGTTTATCTTTGCCAGCTCGTCAAAGTGGGAGACGACATATTCGCTGTCTGAAAGCTTTGCCTCCAACTCCGACAGTTCAGCCTCAAGAGCTTCTATTTGTTTAGGCAGACGCTCAAACTCTTCGCGCTCCTTATTTGTAAACTTTGAACGTTTTTTTTGGGGAACGGCCTGAACCGTCTTACTTTTCTGGCTCCCGCGCTCCGGCTCAGCCGTTTGCAGCCTGTAGCGTTCCCATTCGTCGTATCCTCCCACAAGTTCAACGATATTCCCGCCGTCTCCGAAGCAAAAAACCCCTGTCACTATATTGTTTAAAAACGCCCTGTCGTGCGACACCATCAGAATAGTTCCAGGAAAAGTTACCAAAGAATTTTCCAACAATTCAATTGTCTGCATATCCAAATCGTTTGTTGGCTCGTCAAGGACTAGAACATTTGCGGGCGACGCAAAAAGCTTAGCTAGCATAAGCCTGTTTTTTTCACCTCCGGAAAGCATAGCTATCTCACCGCATATCTGCTCTGGCTCAAATAAAAAATTCTGCAAGTATCCCATTACATTCTGCCGCGCTCCATTTACAGTCACAAAATCCGCGCCGTCTCCGACAAAATCGAAAGGGCGCATAGACGGATTTAAATTTTTCCTGAGCTGGTCAAAATAAGCTATTTGAAGGCGCGTTCCATAAGAAACCTCCCCCGAATCCGGCTTCAGATTCCCAAGTAAAACATTAAGCAAAGTTGTTTTCCCTATTCCATTTCTTCCGATTATACCGATTTTATCTCCGCGGTAGATTGTCGTCGAAAAATTTTTTATTATTGTATTTTCGCCGAAAGAAAGGCTTATATTTTTCACATCCAGCACTCTTTGACCGCTTGCGGACGCCTCTTGTATCTTCATGTCCGCAGTGCCTAGCCGCTCGCGGCGCTCGCTTCGGATTTTCCGCAACCGCATAAGCTCCTTTACCCTTCCCTCATTCCTAGTCCGGCGAGCCTTAATCCCCTGGCGCAGCCACGCCTCCTCCTGGAGAAGCTTCTTGTCGAATACGGCTTCGTTGCGTTCCTGGGCGCGCAAAAGGTCGTCGCGGCGGCGCTCAAAAGTCTTAAAATCGCAATCGAAGGAAATAAGGTTTCCACGATCTATCTCTACAATCCTTGTAGCCAAATTTTGGATGAAAGCGCGGTCGTGAGACACGAACACAATTGTCTTTGAACATGTCTTTAGAAACTTCTCAAGCCACACGACAGAATCTATATCCAAATGGTTTGTCGGCTCGTCCAGCAGCAGAACTCCTGGATTCCCGGCGAGTTCCCTGCCCAGCAATGCCCGCCGCTTTAGCCCCGCAGAAACGCTGCCCACATCGAGATCTGGATTGAGTTCCATGCGCTCTATAACCGACAATATTTCCACATCCGCTACCCAGAAGTTTTTCTCGTCCAAAACATGCACAAGCCTGTCGAACTCATCCTGCGTTTCTTTCGAACAGCCGCGTTCCACTTCCCTAAGGAGGCGCCTATATTTTCTCAATTCCGCTCCGGCCTCTCCTAGCCCTTCGGATACGACATCGTAAATTGAGCCGCTCAAATCCATAGGGACATCCTGCGGCATATACGCCACTCTAACGCCCTTTACGCGCTCTACCAGCCCGCTGTCAGGTTCGTAAACGCCGGCGATTATTTTCAGCATGCTTGTTTTGCCGCATCCATTGCGACCTACAAGCGCGATTGTATCGCCCTCGGCTATATTTAGGCTTGCGCCGTCCAAAAGGATCTTATTGTCGAAACGCAGGGAAACTCCGCTAAGTGAAATTAAACTCATAGGCAATCAAAGTTAAAAAAAGCGTTTGGGAAGAAATTCCAAAACGCTTTTTTATAAAATGCAAGAAATGCTAACAGCGTGAAAAACCTCTACTCGTCTCCTTTAGGAGTTTCAGTCTTTTCAGGCTTGCTTTCCGGCTTCTTGGCATCGTCCTCCTTCATTGCGTCGCGAATGTTTTCTTCAACTTCGCTGGTCGCCTTCTTAAATTCGCGGATTGATTTGCCCAAACCTTTTGCAAGTTCCGGCAAACGCTTCGCGCCGAACAGAAGAAGTATTATAACCAAGATGACGATCATTTCCTGACCGCCCGGCATACCGAATGCAAGAATGTTATTCATAAGAGCCATAAAGCTATTACAGCTGAGTTTTGAGTCAAGCATTAATTGGAATTACGCTGGCCAATATGCTATTATGCCGGAAATATACTTTAATTTTCAGGCTTTGCAGATTCGTCTTTCCCCGGCTCAACGGATGCGATATCTTCGCGCATCATATCCTTTACAGCGGCGGACAAATCCCTCGCGTTTTTGTATTCCGCCAAAAAATCCGAATGCGCCGCCTTAAAATCGTCCTCATCGCCGTCCAGAGCGGCTTCGTACATCCTGCCGAGCGAAACCAAAGAATTGTAATATAAAGGATTCATCTTGGGCATTGCCACTTTTATTTCCATAAGGCGCGCCTCCAACTCATCCAATATAAATTCGCGGTTCTCAAATATGTCTAGATCGGAAACCCCTACCCGTTCTCCCGATTGGCTATCAGTCTGGATTATCGCAAGGCGCATTATTTCTGAATCGGACCAGTCGGGTGTGTTAACACCGCCAAGCCTTGCCCAAATTTCTCCGGTTATAAGACACCTCCACCATGTGTCGAAATCATAAAATGAAGGTACAAATTCCGAAGCAAAAGCGGCCTCCGTTTTGTCTGCGTCGGAATTTTTCAACGCAAATTTCAGAAATCCAGCAAGCGCCTGCCTCGTCCGGGCAGCCTTTTCTACGGACCTCAGCATCCAATAAGAATGGGCATCCATTATTCGGGTATCGATTTTGTCGGATCGCGAAAACTTTAAGATTGATTTCATATCCGGCGGAGGGTTATCCGCGGCTATTCTAGCCAAATCTACGGCCGTGCCAAAACGCATTTCCTGAGCCAAAGCTTGTGCCATGGCAAGCTCCAGCCAATAAGGTGGATTCTTCCAATTCTCCAGCCCGCCGCTTTCCAATGAAACCTTTCGCAGCGCGGCTCCGGTAAGAAGCTTGCAAAAGCCGTCGAAGTCTAAATCGTCCGACCATTTTGCCGCTAGAGTGACCTCCCCGTCGTCGTACAACATGACGGAAAAATCTCCGTCTATTTTGAAATCCTTATTTGAGACCAACTGCAAGGTTATCTTGCGCGTAAAAACAATCGGAGAACCCGTTTCTGAAAAATAAGCGTCGAATAAAGCCGCGCACATCCTGATAAAATCATATCCAATGCCGATTGCGGCATGGTTGTCGGTGACAAGATAGAACATCCCGTTTTGGGCGCTGTAATAACGCTGTTTTGGCGAAGGCTCGGTTTCTTTTTTTTCCAATATTTGAGGAGAATCTTTTTTGTCGCTTTTTACCTGTTTGCCGTCAATTTTACCCACAAAGTATCCATTGATAAAATCATCTCCGGAAGTGTCCACAACATAAACATCCCGCTCCGGTTTTATGCCGCTTTTCCCAGCCTTCGGTTCTGCTACGGAATCTTTCAAATCGGCATCGGCAGAAGGCTTCGTCGCATGCTGCGCTTGCAGTCCAAGCGAATCTTTTCCCGCATCCGCCGAAATCCCTTTGGTGGAAGATTCAATTTTTGGAAAACTTTCGGGACGTTCGTCCAGCTCCAAAATTTCTGTTTTTTCCTCAAAGGCTCTCTTTTTTATAAAATCCGATTTCTCCTCAACCTCAGCGCGCAATCTTTCGGCCTCTATGCGCTCGACTTTTACATCGGAATCTACCGGTATCTTTTCTACGAGAGGTTCGCCTTCTTCTTGAGCAGACGACTCTTGTTTTAAAGGTTCCGGGCGCATTTGCGTAATATCCCCGCCCGTAGTAAGCGGAATATCTGGGGTGCCTTGGGCTTCTTTTGAACGATACTCTTTTACAATGTCGTTAAAACTGAACCCTCCGGAAACTACGCGCCCCATTTCTGCTTTTCCAGCAACGGCGTCATCTGCCATTCTTTTTGCTATTGCCAGTTTCTCCGCAAGAGTGAGAGATTTCTCCGAGGCATAAAGGCACTGCAAACCGAATAGCGGCGCCAATAATAAAAATATTAGACAGCACCGCCTCATTTTGCCAAAACAACGGAATTTTCTGCTATTTTCATGCTTCGTATGCCCTTGGCAGCCTGCAAATATTTTTTTGCGCCGTCGTAATATTTTAAAATTTCGCCGCAAAAAGCCGCCTCAACAAACTTTGGCACAATAGCTCCGCCGATGTAAGCCGATTTAAGCCTGCAGTCCTCGCCAAATAAAAATCTTGCGCGAGTATCCAATTGACGCGACGCTATATTTACGGCAATTGGAACCGATACCTCAAGGGCTCCTCCGCGTATAAAAAATCTTGGAAAAATTGGCATAACCGTCGCGTTTCCGTCGCGCTTTCCGGAGCGCCTTATAATCCAGAACGCCCCTCCGTCTAGTTCTCCGCAAGAGAAAGACTCCGACGTTCCCTCTGAAGCGTTTAAAAAATCGGCTAATTTGCCGGACGCATCTGCGGGAGCCTCCATATTTTGTTCGTATGAAGCCGCCAAATATATAAAAGCGCACATGGCTCCAAAAGTCGCAAACAAGCAATATGTAAGCGCATAGCCGATCAGGCGCAAAAAAACATATTTAAAAAATTTCAACATAATAGCTACTGCATGTATTTTCCTGCCACGCGTTCTATTCCAAGCCTGCAGGCCTGCGACGCTGGAAATATATTCTGCGCCGCCAAGAAATAATTCAAAGCCGCGGCATAGTCTCCAGACTTTTCCGCTTTTTGGGCTCTGTTAAGCGTCTTTACATAATCGGAAACTTCCGGAGCCAAATGCGCCAACGCCCGCGCCAAAACCGGATCGTCTGGGGCGACTTCCTTGGCGTTTTCCAAAATATCCCACGCAAAATACGGATTATTCTGCTTTTCAAACTCATTTGCCTGCGCGATTAAAGAATCCACGCGAGATATATTGATTACAACCTCCCGCAATTTTTCCGCCCGAACTTTGTCTTGGCGCAACGCCATTCCGTACTCCGGGGCTTCCGCAACTATGTCGCGGAAATTGCCGCGCTCGTAGAGCTCGTCAAATTTTTGGACATATTTAGAAACGCCTTCCGTCATTCCCACGAGATCTTCGTTGAAAGTTTCTATGGATGGATTCAATGGCCATATCTCGGCCGCTTTTGTCAGAGACTTCTTTACTTCTTCAATTTGCCCCAAAGAAGCGGCTTGCTTAGCGGAAAGAACGCACATATTACTCGCGCGCTGCGCTGCTTTAACTCTAGACATAATTTCCGCAATGGGGTAATCGGCTGCGATTTCCCCCAAATCGTTTGCTATAGACTCCAGCGTTCCCCAATCTTTAGCGTCGGCAAGCTTTTTTATTGTGGAAGTTTTTTTGTACACCTCCAATAACCGCTGTTTTTTCTCAAACGGGAAGGTCTGCATTACGGGCTCGTATTCTCCAAGCACAAAAGTTTCCATTAGGCGCTCCAAAGCAGAATACAACTGCCCAGAGTCGTAAAGATAATTTACCGACCGCATTCCGTCGGCGATATCTTTTCTTGCCTCAGTAGCCATAGATTCAAACAAGCTTATCTGGGGAACATAGTTTGTGACCCCAAAAATCTCCATTATTTTTTCTTTTCCAACCCTCAAATCCTGAGTATATCCCCTGAACATATTTTTGTAAAACATCGAGGAGATTTGCGCCTGCTGAAATTTGCGCTCCATGAAAAACGTCAGTATAGACGATTGAAATTCGAAAATTGCGTTTAAAGCCGTGGATTGGCGCGCTACGCTGGACGCCCCCACCACTGCAGCCGCTTCCGCAATATTTTCAGCATCAAGTTTTCTCGTTAAAGCAAGACGCGTCGCCGCAACCTCTTTAACCAAAGCCTCCTGTTTTTTTGTGGAATCGTCCACCATGCGCAAGTTTTCACTGGAGGCGCCCATTATCTTTCCAAGAGACTCCGTCTTGCGCCTGTCGAGCTCCGCTTTGTCCAGCGATTCCCTGTGCTTAAAAGAATTAAAATCCGACTGCATCCTCCATGTCTGGGCTACGATATTTGCAATCGAGAGCGAAGATTTGCCGTCGTAAACATATTCCGCAGCGTCGAAAAGCCGCGACCACGCCCCGCGCACCCTAAGATAGATATCCTCCTTTTCAAGAGTTAAATCCTGAACCGTAAGCTGCGCCTGTATTTCGTCTAAGATGGCGGAATAATGCTCAAAATTTTGCAAATCTACAGGAGTTGACAAATACCGCTCAAACCGCGCCCTCACTATGCGGGAATCCCCCAATGAAAAAGTTTTACCTTTCCAATGGACCATTCCGTCGTTAAGGTCGAAAGAGTCCCTGTTAACGTCAAAAATCTTGTCCATTGTCCTTTCGGCGCCTGCGCTTTCAAAAATCCCCATGGAAGGGTTTCCGCCCGCTCCGGCGGCAGAAGCCGACTGCCCTGCAGGCTGGGAAGCAGCCGGCGCAGCCGCACCCTGC
>FR901583.1:51327-54699 GCA_000438015.1 Coraliomargarita sp. CAG:312
CAGCCGGCGCAGCCGCACCCTGCTGTGGCACATTTGGAGAAGCCGTTGGAACAGACTGCCTCGCGGGAAGCGGATTGGAAAACATAGCCGGAGCCTGCCCATGCACAAACGGGCAACAGACAACCGCCAAAACCAAAACTGCGTGAAACTTCCTCATTTTTACTCCTAAAATTTTTGCATTGAATTCACAACAATCCGACCTCCTTCGCCTACGGAGACATCCATTTCATAACGCTGATGCGTCATAATATTTGCGTCAACTTTAGGCGGAATATAAACCGCCAAGTTTTTACCGGAAGCCGAATCCCTAACGGAAACCACCCTGCCTCCGCCGTCGATTGAGGCCAGCTGAAGCTCAAACTCCGCGCGCAATAAATAATTGTTGCCCTCAAGCGACTTGGGATTTTCAATATACGCTTTGTATGGAAACTCGCTCTCGTTTGACCCCGTAGTTTTTTTAAAGTATATCAGGGCTATCGCCGCCGCAACAGAAATAACGGGAATTAAAATCGCAATAACAATTGGAGCTGTCTTTGATTTCATATCTGGGAATTTTCAATAAAAGTCCGGCATTGTGCAGATCAACCGCACCAACCGCCATCGTTTATCAATGGCGCAAATTCTCTAAATTTACACGCGCCACTGCAAGCATATTTTCCAGCCGCGGACTGAAGTTTGGCGGCGGCAAAGAAGTGAAACATTTCCTGAACCTCATAATTGCCGCCCGGCAGGGGCAATTGGCGCAAATTCCGGCGCGCTATAAAATAAGCCTTGGGGCAGGCTTAGATTCAAAATAATAAGCAATGAAACAGCAAGGCCGACCGTTGTCATACAAAAAAAATGCGCACAGTGCAATATGCATAACAATGCGCGCAACATGCTTAAAGCCTGAAAAAACTTAATTGAAAATGCTCTTTATTGCATTGGAAATGTCTTTGCCGACATCTCTTGTAGCATCAACACCGTCTTTTGCAGCGCCTTCAGTAATATTGACAGATTCTTTTGTTATATGCTTTACAGCGTCGACAGTCACGCGCGTCCCTATAATTCCTGTAAGCTTTACCGCCAATTCTCCGCCGGTCAGGCCGTTTTCCCGAACGCCTATATTTTCTATTGTAAAAGAAGGCAGCGGGAACTCAAACCCTTTGTTATTGAAAGCTCCGCTAACAGTGCCGTCGTCAAAAACTATTTTCTTTATAATAAACCTCATAGGCTCGGAATCTCCAGATTGAGTTTCTCGCGCCGGTTCGGAAGACGGCTCCTCCTCCGCCACGCTGGAATCCACCCCCAAAGACTTCTGAAGAATTTCGGAAATTTCCGTAATATTCGACTTGGGCGACGTCAGCAACGCAGACAGTCCGCTTCCGGTTCGCAAGTCTAAATTTAAGAATAGGCCGTCTATCCTAATTTCATCAACAACCAATATCTTGTCTTTTAGGAACTTCATCGGGCTGATATCGGTATCTACAAAAGCGTTTTTAAACGATATTGCATTGCACTTTTTGTAGTTGGGCGGATTTGTAAGGAAGAAATTTTTAACGTCCAATTGCTGTTTGGTAAGGCTCATTGAAATAGATCCAACGCCAGATTCAATTCCGGTGCCAGAGGTAATGGTTTTCAGAGCATAGTCGGCAATATAAGTAATGCTGAAATAAGCAATAACTATAAGTATCAGCACAACCAATATAGCCAACTTCACAAGCTTAAAGAGGCAACCGCCATTCCTAGATTTGGAAAAGTTAAAGTTCATAATGCTATAATCGTAAAAATTTCGCATATTCGCAAGTTTTTTTTGCCTAGGCAAGAATGCGGAAACGAAATCCGTATAAGAGAAGAATCGAAGAGCAAGGATAAAAAAAGAGTTGTAGAAAAAAATAATTGTTTGATAATAGTCCGAAAATTATGGCTACTCCTCCGTTTAAATACCAAAAAATGTTCCCGCTTGGCAAAGACGACACAAAATACGTCTTGCTGACAAAGGACTACGTTTCAACAGCCGAATTTGAAGGCAAGAAAATCCTGAAGATAGACCCTGAAGGTCTCGCAGTGCTGGCACGCAACGCGATGCGCAACGTGTCTTTTTTGCTGCGCCCGGCGCACCTAAAGCTGGTGGCGCAAATACTGAAGGATCCGGAAGCCTCTGAAAACGACAAAAGCGTCGCTCTTACCATGCTCCGCAACGCCGAAGTTGCTGCAATGGGCAAACTGCCGTTCTGCCAGGATACAGGGACGGCGACCATCATAGGCAAAAAAGGCCAAAGAGTCTGGACGGGCGCGTGCGACGAAGAATATCTATCTAAAGGCGTTTACGATTGCTACACGCAAGAAAATTTGCGGTACTCCCAAAATGCGCCGCTAACAATGTGGGACGAAGTCAATACCGGTTGCAACCTTCCGGCGCAAATAGATTTGTACGCAACCGATTCCGACAAATATGAATTTTTGTTTGTTGCCAAAGGCGGCGGAAGCGCCAACAAAACCTATCTATACCAGGAAACAAAAGCAATTCTCACCCGCGAAAGGCTAATCCCGTTCATGATTGAAAAGATGAAAGGGCTCGGAACGGCGGCATGCCCGCCTTACCATATAGCCTTTGTCGTTGGCGGAACAAGCGCGGAGGCATGCTTGAAGAACGTAAAGCTCGCCTCAACGAAATATTTGGACAATCTCCCTACAAAAGGCAACGAACTAGGGCACGCTTTCCGCGACGTAGAGCTTGAAAAAGAGCTTTTGGCTGAATCGAGAAAGTTGGGAATAGGCGCGCAATTCGGCGGCGCGAACTTCGCTTTGGATGTCAGGATAATCCGCATGCCGCGCCACGGGGCGAGCTGCCCGATAGGTCTGGGCGTGTCTTGTTCCGCCGACCGCAACATGAAAGCTAAAATCGACGCAGACGGAATTTGGCTCGAAGAGCTGGAAACCGACCCTGCAAAGTATATTCCAGAAGAATACCGCAACGTAAATACTTCGGACGGCGCTGTTGAAATAGACCTCAACCGCCCGATGCCTGAAATACTAAAAGAGCTCTCAAAGTATCCCGTAAAAACGCGCCTTAAACTGAACGGCACCATTATAGTGGGAAGAGATATTGCCCACGCAAAGTTAAAAGAACGTTTGGATAGGGGCGAAGGGCTCCCGCAGTATATAAAAGACCATCCGATATATTATGCCGGCCCCGCAAAAACTCCCGCGGGAATGCCTTCCGGTTCGTTTGGGCCAACAACGGCGGGCAGAATGGATCCGTATGTGGACTTGTTCCAATCCAACGGCGGAAGCATGATTATGATAGCCAAAGGCAACCGCTCGCAAGCGGTGACGGATGCGTGCAAAAAACACGGAGGCTTCTATCTGGGTTCGATAGGCGGCCCCGCC